>NC_015737.1:992500-1299166 GCF_000270305.1 Clostridium sp. SY8519
GCAACCAGTTCATATCTTATCCTCGTCTTTCTGTTTTTCTGATACAGAAACGGGGACTGCTTTTCTGCAGCCCCCTGTCTGATCAGAATGTCTTTAATCGGACAATTTCTGTTTTTCCATCACGTATAAAAATATATTTTCTGAATCTTCCGGAAGACATAATCATATACAGCTCCGTATCTGTCTTTCCCCGGAACTTCTGATGGCCGTTTCGCTCATAAATCGCACATCTGGTATCATCCGTCAGATAGATCTCACCGCTGCCCATAAAGCCGGCCTTGGTGTAATTTCTGTCCAGTGAGAATTCCTTCTTGCGCACACCCTTGTAATTGTAGATTTCAGCTGAGCTTCCCTCACTGTCACTGTTTTGTGTATACAGAAGTCCGAAGCAGCTGTCACTGCAAAATACGCTCTTGATTTTCTTTCGGATTTTAATCTTTTTTCTGACAAACGGAGACCCTTTTCCGTTAAAAAGAATCACCTGATTGTCCCCAAAAGCAGCCAGCGTATCATCCTCGGTATAATAAAGCTCCGGAATAACCGTCCCGCTGTATGTATAGCCGGCCACAAGATTGTCAGTGCTTTTCGAACCGCCGGATCCGAAATTATAAAAATTCACAATGGTTCCGCCGGTCCCTTTGCTGATATTGAAAATGGACACCGCCAGCTGCTCGCCATCCGGAGACAGCGCGAGATCCAGCGGATACCCCCCGCTTTCAAAATGGATGGCGCCTTCCGCCAGTTTGGTTCCGCGGATGCTGTACAGCCCCAGATAGCTCACATTGCTCTCCTGCATCAGCACGGCCACATTTCCCTGATTGGATACATCAATCTTGTTAATGGACATATCGGTAGTGATTTTTGCCTGATAGCCCTTTTCATCCATGATGTAGATATTTTTTCCGCCACGTTCCGCGAAAGCGGCATACTGGCTCTTTACCGACGCAATCGGATCCTGCATTTCAAAAGACTGGGCCCAGATCGTATGGTTGTCCGCATCTGTCATGGACGCGCCGTCATTGCTGTATTTTATCACATATTTTCCAAAGGATACAAAATGCGTCGCCTCGGAATCCGTCCGGTCAATGGTTTCAATGACATTGTAATCCGTAAACGTCCGGAACCTGCGGTACAGCAGCAAAAGCACGCACAGCGCGGCAATCACGCCTGCAATCAGCAGGATACGGCGTGTCCGCTGTCTGCGGTGTTCACGGATTTTTTTTTCGATCTCATCCCAGTCAACCGGAACTGGACGCAGGCCGGTTTTTCCATTTTCGCTCATAGTGAATGTTTATCCCAGATATGCTTTTATCTGCTCATAGATGCCTTCTGCATCCAGTTTGTATTTATGCAGCAGCTCCACTGCCGGCCCGGATTCACCGAACTGATCATACACGCCGATTCGTTTCACCGGAGTCGGGCATGTTTCGCTGAGCGCTTCACATACCGCGCCTCCCAGGCCGCCGATCACGGAATGTTCTTCAATCGTAACCACTTTGCCTGTTTTCGCAGCGGAAGCCGCAAGCAGTTCGGTATCCAGCGGTTTGATGGTATGGATATTAATCACTTCCGCGTCAATTCCTTCTGCTGCCAGTTTCTCTGCTGCCTGAAGAGTCCCGTCCACACACAGTCCGGTAGCTGCCAGGGTCACGTCTTTTCCTTCTCTTAATACAATTCCCTTGCCGATTTCGAACTTATAATCCGGCCGGTCATTGATCACCGGTACCGCCAGACGGCCAAACCGCAGATAAGCCGGTCCTTCGTATTCATAAATCGCCTTTACTGCTGCCCGGGCTTCCACATCGTCTGCCGGATTGATCACTACCATGCCCGGAATCACGCGCATCAGTGCCAGATCCTCCAGACACTGGTGGGTCGCGCCGTCTTCACCCACAGAAATACCCGCATGTGTCGCGCAGATTTTTACATTCAGATGCGGATAGCCGATGGAATTGCGGATCTGTTCATAGGCACGGCCGCTGGCAAACATGGCGAATGAACTGATAAAAGGCACTTTACCTGCTGCCGCCAGACCTGCCGCAATGCCTGTCATATTGGCTTCCGCGATTCCCACATCAAAGAACCGGTCCGGAAACGCCTTCTGAAAAACAGCTGTTTTTGTAGATCCTGCCAGATCGGCATCCAGTACCACAATTTCTTCGTGTTCTTTTCCTAGTTCAGCTAAAGCATTGCCATAGCTTTCTCTTGTAGCGATTTTCTTTACTTCTGACATAATGCTTCACCTGCTTTCTCTAATTCCTGCATTGCAATCTTATATTCTTCATCGTTTGGCGCTTTGCCATGCCAGCCGGCCTGGTTTTCCATAAAGGACACACCTTTTCCCTTTACTGTCTTAGCGATAATTGCCGTGGGCTGACCCTTGGTCTCACGCGCTTCCCGGAATGCCGCGGCAATCTGATCCATATCATGTCCGTCAATCGTAATGGTATGGAAGCGGAATGCCTTGAATTTTTCATCAATCGGATAGGGAGAACTGGACCAGGAAATGTCCCCGTCAATCTGCAGATTGTTATTATCAACAATCAGCACCAGATTATCCAGCTCTTTGGTCCCTGCATACATAGCAGCCTCCCAGATCTGGCCTTCCTGAATCTCACCGTCGCCGGCCAGCGCGTATACACGATAATCCTTCCTGTCCAGACGGGCAGCAAGCGCCATGCCGACTGCGGCGGAAAATCCCTGTCCCAGAGAACCGCTGGACATATCCACGCCGGGGATATGCTTCATATCCGGGTGCCCCTGGAGATACGAACCGGTATGCCGAAGGGTAAGCAGGTCTTCTACCGGGAAAAATCCCCGGTTGGCCAGTGCTGCGTAATAGCCGGGAGCCACGTGTCCCTTGGAGAGGACGAAACGGTCTCTGTCCGGATCCTTCGGATTCTTCGGATCAATATGCAGTTCTTCAAAATAGAGATATGTAAAAATATCAGCTGCTGAGAGGGATCCGCCGGGATGCCCTGATTTTGCGCTGTGGACGCTTGATATGATTCCTTTTCGGATTTCAACCGCCATTTTTTCCAGTTCTAATTTTGTCATGATTTCTAAACCTTTCTTTATTTCTCCTGTCACCTGCTCCTGCGCCAGGATGCTGTGACGGAAAATTCTCTTACAGCTCCACTCTTCCATCTAATGCCCGCAGCAGCGTCACCTCGTCAATATACTCCAGATCTCCCCCTACCGGTACTCCGCTGGCTATTCTTGACACGCGGATCCCCGTGGGTTTGATCAGTTTGCTGATGTACATGGCTGTGGTTTCCCCTTCCAGGCTGGAATTCGTCGCGATGATCACTTCCTTCACATCGCCGGCCAGACGCTGCATCAGCTCCTTTAGGCGGATGTCTTCCGGACCGATTCCCAGCATGGGCGAAATCGCTCCGTGGAGCACATGGTAGACGCCTTCATACTGGCCTGTTTTCTCATAGGCTGCCAGGTCCCTGGTGTTTTCAACTACCATGATTGTGGAATGATCCCGCTTCGGGTTACTGCAGATCGGACACTCTTCCGCATCTGTCAGAGTGAAGCAGGTTTTGCAGTATCTGATGTTTTCCCTGGCGCTGCGAATCGTATCCGCCAGCACTTCCACGCGGTCTTTGGGCATATTCAGAATATGAAATGCCAGACGCTGGGCCGATTTGCTGCCGATCCCGGGCAGGCCGGACAGTTCCTCGATCAGCCGGCTGATCTGTTTGCTGTAATAATCCATCAGAATGGAAAGCCTCCGCCCAGTCCGCCGGTCAGTTTGGACATGGATGCCTGGGATTCTGCATCCACCTGACGCAGCGCCTCATTGACAGCGGCTGCGATCAGATCTTCCAGCATCTCGATATCTTCCGGATCTACGGCCTCTTCGGCCAGTTTAATTCTGGTGACTTCTTTCTTGCCGGTTACAGTGACTTCCACTGCTCCGCCGCCTGCAGATGCTGTGAATTCCTTTTCTTCCAGTTCTTTGGAAGCTGCTTCCATCTGGCGCTGCATCTTTTGTGCCTGTTTCATCAGGTTGTTCATGTTTCCCGGCATTCCGCCCGGATATCCGCCTCTTTTGGCCATAACAGGTCCTCCTTATTCATCCTCTTCTTCTACATCCATGTGAATGACCTTGGTCAGATCCACATAATTATCTTCAAATGCCCGACCGGACTGATTCTCTTTAATAAGAAGTTCTACTTCTTTTCCTATGCTCCGGCTGATTGCTTCAGAGACTGCTTTCCGATTAGAGTCTCCTGATACATAAGTATATGCCATATCGTCATCGAATACCAGCATTAATTTATTGTCTCCTGCCAGGCTCAGATGTGCCTGGTTCAGATAGCTGCGCATCAGGCCGCCTTCAAAGGACGGCACGATTCTGTGCCAGTTCTTCACTACCTGCTGAATTTCCTCTGGTACGGCATTCGGGCGAATCGCCGGGACCTCTGTTTTCACTTCCGCGGCAGACCGAGCCGGTATCCCGCCCGCAGGCTGCGCGGAGGCCGGCATAACCGGGATGCCCTGCTCCATTTTGCGCTCCAGTCTGGCGATCCGGTCAAGAAGCGCATCCTGCGTCTGCTCCATCTCCGGACGGCACAGTTTCATAATGGCAATTTCCAGCATGACCCGCTTCTGCGCCGCGTACCGCATATCCGCCGAAAGTTCAGAAAACACGCGGATGTACCGCATGATCACTTCCGGTTCGGTCTGTTCTGCCGTTTCCCGTAAAAGCGCCAGGTTTTCAGCGGAAACATCCAGGACCTCCTCCATTTGATCCGATGCCCGTACCAGCAACAGGCTGCGCAAATACCAGATAAAATCCGTCACAAACTGTCCCAGTTCCCTGCCCTGCAGAATCAGTTCTTCCACGACGGCAACCGCGCCGGTTACGTCATCTTCCATGATACGCAGAAACAGTTTGCGGAATACTTCCGTATCCACCGCGCCAAGCACATCCAGGACATTCTCATAGGTAAGGGTCTGTCCGATATAAAAGGAAATACACTGATCCAGGAGGCTCAGCGCATCCCGCATGGAGCCGTCCGCTGCTTTTGCGATATAACGGATGGCCCGCTCTTCCACCTGTGTCCCCTCTTCCGCCATCAGTTCCGTCAGACGGTCAGCAATGGTATCCACCGAGATTCTGTGGAAATCATAACGCTGGCAGCGGGACAGAATCGTAATCGGAATTTTGTGGGCTTCTGTGGTCGCAAGGATAAATATTACATAAGAGGGCGGTTCTTCCAGCGTCTTCAGCAGCGCGTTAAACGCGCCGATGGACAGCATATGCACTTCGTCAATAATATAGACCCTGTACTTGCCGCCGGTAGGCGCATACGTCACCTCTTCCTTGATCTGACGGATGTTTTCCACGCCATTATTGGATGCCGCGTCGATTTCCATCACGTTCATGGAAGTTCCGTCCGCAATCGCCCTGCAGGTCGGACATTCACCGCAGGGACTGCCGTTTTGAGGATTTTCGCAGTTTACTGCTTTCGCGAAAATCTTTGCTACAGTCGTTTTTCCCGTGCCGCGGGTGCCGCAGAACAGATAGGCGTGACCGATTCTCCCGGCGCGAATCTGATTCTTTAATGTAGTTGTAATATGCTCCTGTCCTTTCACATCCTCAAATGTGTCGGGCCGATATTTGCGGTACAAAGCCATATAAGACATGGGACAGACTCTCCTTCCTCTGTTTCCCTGTAGTATACCATACTTTTTTCCGGCTCGCCAAAATCCATTCCCCCCTCTGCTGCTGCTTTGCAAAATACAGAAAGCGCCGTTCCCAGCCGGCCTGCCGTCTTTGTCCGTCAGAATCTGAAACCAGTATCTGAAACGGATCCGCAAAGACGCGGCTCTGCCAGCTGCAGAAGGCGCTTCTGAAATTTAATTGTTTATCTTCTGTTCCAAACCGTCAGGGATCAGCGGACATCCTGGTCAATCGGCTCTACTTTCAAAATCGCCATAAACAGGATGGCCACAGCGGCCAGCACCAGCATAAACTGATATGCGTGCAGGTAGCCTGCTGCCGTACCGTTTCCGATGACACCGACTACTGTAATTCCGACACCGGTCATAATCGCGTTCAGCGGCTGAATGACACGGAATGCCGCCCGGAAATCATAACGTCCCCAGATTGCTTCGGTACAGGACACCATAAGGTTGGAAGATCCGCCCAGCATAACGCCGAGAATCGGCAGGGAAATATAGTGCAGCGGTGCAGACGGGGTCAGATTGAATAAAATTGCCAGAAACGCAAGGATATTTACAATCAGACCTGCTTTTTTCGTTCCCAGTTTGACATCCAGGAATCCCACAAACATGGATCCCGGGATGGCCACAATACCTGCAATCGCAAGCATTCCAAGGATCTGCGGCATCTGATAGCCGTTCACCAGCATGAATTTTCCCACAAAGTTGGACATAATGCCCATGGAAAGAAATCCGCCGATGCCGACTGCCACCCACAGGATCCACATACGGCCTGTGGTCAGACATTTTTTAATGGTCCATTTGGATGTCTTCAGATATTCCAGATTGGCCTGATGCTCTTTAGCTGCTTCTTCAAAATCAAAATCTCTGTTGTTATCCGGATATGCTCCCTTTTCCTCCGGGAAATCCTTTGCAAAAAACAGGATAATAAAGCCCACCGCAAATGAAATCACCGCAATAAAAATATAGTATGCCTGCACACCGTGAAATTTAGTGACAAACGCGCTGCAGACAGCAGTGGTTGTGGCTGCGGACAGCGGATAGCCTGCTGTGGCAATACCTACTGCAACACCCCTCTTTTTCGGGAACCAGTTGGCGATTACCTGATACCCCAGAAGCATGGCGCTGACCAGCGTCAGGGTATAACATACCAGATAGCCTACCGCGTAGATTGCCACACTGTTTGTAAATGACCATACAACCGCAAATACGCCGGTCAGAATCATGCTGAGCGCCCACATTTTTGACGCGGTACTCATCGTCATCAGTTTGCCAAACAGAATAGACCCGAGAATTCCGCAGACGGTAGCTACCGTTGACATCGCATACAGCGCAGATGTGGGCAGCCCCATCTTGCCAAAGACACTGATGGTGACATTCAGCGAATCCGACGTCAGCGCGGAATAGACATAGCAGGATACGAAGCCCAGAATGACAATGACCAGGCCTTTCCACCCCAGGTTAAACGCACCTGTGTTTTGTTTTTTCTCCATGAAACCTTACCTCCGTGAACAAATACCAATTGCCTCATCATATAAGATATATTTCCCTTGATATATCCTGTATGATTTTGTCAACGAATTCATTATAACATTTTTATAAACATTTTATAAATACGAAAAATGTATCTCGGCAATCCACTATTTGCATCACTCTTTGTTCTCCTGATTTCATTCATAGAAAAAGCAGCCCCGGCTGCCGGAAAATCCGACAGCCGGGGCTGCTCTCTTCAGATACGGAGACGGAGGGATTCGAACCCTCGTGCCCGAAAGGGGCAAACGCATTTCGAGTGCGCCTCGTTATGACCACTTCGATACGTCTCCAGATGATAAACTGCAGCTGATCACTGTATTTCTATCAGACTGCAGTCTATTATATCTTTTTTTATTCAAAATTGTCAACTTGTTCCGGACATCTTTCTCTGGTCTTTGCCGCTTGATCTGTCCGTCTCCCTGCCGACGGTTTCGTAAAACAGCGGCTGTTTTACGGGATCAGGCCCCGGTCTCCTTTGCCTGTGCCAGTTTTACTGCCTTGGCAAGCTGATCCGGACAGGATGTGGGTCTGCCGCCGCAGGAAATTCCTTCCAGAGTTTCTGAAATTTCTTCCGGTGTCTTTCCATCCACCAGACGGCCGATTCCCTGCAGGTTGCCGTTGCACCCTCCAAGGAAGGTTACATTGCTGACGGTTCCATTCTCCAGATCAAATTCAATCATCTGGGAGCAGGTTCCGCTTGTACGATATCTGTAATGCATACTGTTTGTCACCTCGTTCTTCTTTATCTTCTGATGCGCAGCTGTCAGATTCCTAACATAACGCCCCGGTTTTCCCGGTAGTCCGGATACTGTTTCAGTGCTTCACGGAAGACTTCTTCCATATTTTTTTCCAGTTTCACGCCGTAATGGACGCATACTTCCTGCAGTGCCCGCAGCACTTCACACATATTCTCCTCTTTGGCATTAAAACCCATATGACCGATCCGCAGCACCTTTCCGGCCAGATATCCCATGGAACCGGCAATCATAATATTGTGCTTCTCCCGCATACGGGTCAGAATATCCTCCGCGGACACCCCCTCCGGCACATCGATCACAGTCACTGTATTGGAATATCCACCCTCCAGATGCAGATGCAGACCTGCGTCAGTTACTGCCTTGCGGAAACATTCCCCGATGATCCGATGACGGTCATAGACACTCTGATCTGCCGCGATCTCACGAATTGCCACGCGAAATCCATAAATATCACTGATCGGCATCGTGTAGGGAAACCATTTTTCTTCATAATAATGGTCAAATGTCGTCAGATTCGCATAAAAGGAAGCAATCGGTGTCTTTCTGGTGTGCATTGCCTCTCTGGCATCTTCGCTGACGGTAACAAACGTCAGTCCAGGAGGCGCGGATACCGCTTTCTGAGATCCGCCGCACAAGAGATCAATCTGGCAGGCATCCACATCAATCGGCTCGCCGAAGGTGGAGGAAACCGCGTCCACCATGGTCAGAATCCCATATTTCTTCAGCAGCGGGCAGATCACAGAAATATCGTTCAGGACACCGCTTGGTGTATCGCAGTGTACGACTGTGGCAAATTTAAACCCGTGGTCTTTTTTCAGAAATTCTTCCAGCGCCTGCGGATCCACCGGATTTTTGCGGTCCACGGAATACATCACCGGTTCTCCGCGGTAAATCTTTACAAAATCCCGATTGCCCTCTCCATATAATCCGTTATCAATAATCAGCACCCGGTCCCCGGGTTCTGTCAGGGACGCAATTCCCGCTTCCAGACCAAGGATTCCCTCTCCGCCAAGAATCAGTGTTTCATTTCCGGTATGAAGCATCCGGCTGATCATTTCGCACAGATTTCTGTACTCTTCCACAAATTCCTCATCCAGATCCGGATTGGTAAAGCGGCACGCCCGCGCCTGCATTACGTTTTCAGATACTTCTGTAGGTCCCGGTGTCATGATTCGGTACATAATAACCTCCTTGCTGAAATCCTGTAAAAACCCCTTGTATTCTGTTCAGTGACTGCTTTTCTCAGTCGTCCGTACGGATCAGTCCGGTGACTGCTGCCGCTTTTCTCAGGCGGCCGACAATCGCCAGTGTAATGACTGCCGCAATCCCGATCTGAACCAGATTACCCGGAATCGATGTAACCGGCGCGATCCAGTTTCCGTAAATAATGCCTTCCGCAATATAATAACCCACGATTTTTATTCCGCACGCCGCGAGAATCGCCACTGCATACCAGACAAACTTCTGATGCTCCTGTTTTTCTGTAATCTTTCCTACCACAAATCCCATCAGGCCTACAATTACAAAGGTAAAAGGTGCCCACAGCGACCATCCGCCCATCAGGTCAAATAATCCCATACCCACTGCACCGGCGATCGCCCCTGTTTTTTTACCGAAAATAATGGCTCCGATAAACAGCGGAATATTCCCCAGATGAACCAGTCCGCCATTGGCCGCAATCGGCAGACGGATGTTCACAAATGCGGTAAACACAAAGGTCAGCGCAACAAAAATTGCGGTGATTGCAATAAATTTCGCATTGCTTCCGCTCTGTGCCGCCGCTGAAACCGCAAGCTCTTTTTCATGATTCGTTCTCATCTGATCTTCCTCCTCACTTACGGAAAGCTGCATAAATCCGGCAGTTCCCCTTCTTCTATTACACAGTAACCTACTATGCAAACCTGTTTTTGTCAATATACTGTACGGTTTTCTCCTGCCCGAATTCCTTCCTTTCAGGCAGAAATCCCGCTATATATTGAAAAAAGAGGCCGCAGCAGCGAATCATAATCCGCTGCTGCGACCTCTTTTCCTGCATCCGGAATCTCCATGTATCTGCCTGTCCCTGCAGTACAAAACACCGGACGTTATTCTCAGTGGGCTTAAGTGGACTCGAACCACCGACCTCACGCTTATCAGGCGTGCGCTCTAACCGGCTGAGCTATAAGCCCATACGAGCATCCTGCTTTGAATTCCAACATACGGACGTTACTTCTACAGTTAGCTCACTCCAGGCACCCTTGCGGCACCCGGGAGGTTCCGCTTAAGGCTGCTTCATTCCTGACCTGACCTGGTTCACAGATTCCCGTCGCGCAAGACCCGAAGATCAACGCCACTTATACAAGGCAGCTCCGCGGCTGCAAACCCGAGGCAGGACATCACCCCTACTATAGCGGATTGAAGGTACAGGGAGCCGCTAATTCCCCGGCTGCTCGGATTTATAATTATACGCTTCATCTTCTGCTCTGTCAATATTATTTATGTTTTTTGCCAGGATATTTTTTATCCTAGCTCCTGGCTCTGTATTTCTTTCTGTTTCCGTTCCTGCAAACGGATTTCTTTGTTTTTTCTTCTCAGATCCCGGAAAAAATCACGAAGGATTTCCGCACACATTTCCTTACACAATCCGTATTCCACGTCTACCTGATGATTGAAGGCTTTCATCTGCAGAAGATTCAGCACAGACCCTGCACAGCCCGCCTTAGGATTCATGGTTCCGATTACCACCTTGCTGATCCTGGACTGTACCAGCGCGCCGGAGCACATCTGACAGGGTTCCAGTGTTACATACATAGTACACCCTTCCAGACGCCAGTCTCCCATTTTTTTACAGGCTTTCCGGATGGCGGCCAGTTCCGCGTGGGCCAGCGTGCTTCTGTCCGTATTGCGCCGGTTATAGCCCCGGCCGATAATCCGGTCTTCATACACAATCACACAGCCGATGGGTACTTCACCCAGATCCTTTGCTTTTTTTGCCTGCCGGATAGCTTCCTTCATATATTTAATATCTTTCCTGCTGAAGGCGGGAACCTGCGATTCTTCTTCCTTTTTTTCTTCCCTTGTTTCTTTCTTTGCCTCTTCTTCCCCTGTATCCTTCTTTCTCAGCTCCTCCCTGACTGGTTCCTCCTGTGTCTTATGCTCTTCCATGCACATATTCTGTTTTACCCTTTCCTTCGGCACATTCATTTTCTACTTATAAATATGTACCATATTTTCCGGAAAAATTCGAGAGTAAATCCTCTCTTTCCCATACAGACCGCCCGTCTTTCCATTTTTTTACTAAAAATAATAATAATTCTTATTTTTAGTATTGACTAACCGTTTCCTACGTGCTATTATGCACTTACAGAGATACATGATAGTTTTTATCAACAATCTAGGAGGTGAGCGCGAGATATGCGAAACCGCAGCAAACGCAGTAAGCAGCGTGACAGTATTCAAGCCTTTCTCGCATCTCGACACGATCATCCCACTGCAGAAACTGTATACCTGAACATCCGGGAACAGATCCCGAATATCAGCCTGGCAACCGTATACCGTAATCTGTCACTGTTGTCGGAGCAGGGCGAGATCCGAAAGATCAGCATTGGTCAGGGACCGGATCGTTTTGACGGGAATACAGAGCCGCACAGTCATTTTATCTGTCGGGAATGCGGAACCATCATTGATCTGGCAGCCGAACCGGCTCTGCCGGTCACAGATATGGATGGTCATCCATTCGATGGTAAGATTGATGAACATGTTACCTGCTATTATGGACTCTGCCCAACCTGTCTGAAAAAAACTCTTCCGACAGGCAATATCCTCTAATCATTTTTTATTTAGCAACCAATCATTTTTTATATCAAAAGAAAGGAAGTAAAAGTTATGGCAAAATTTGTATGTTCTGTATGTGGTTATGTGTATGAAGGCGATTCTCTTCCGGCAGATTTCACCTGCCCGGTATGTAAAGCACCGGCTTCCAAATTCACCGAGCAGAAAGGTGAGATGGAATGGGCTGCCGAGCATGTAGTAGGTGTTGCTCAGGGTGCCAGCGAAGATATCATGGCTGACCTTCGCGCAAACTTTGAAGGTGAATGCTCTGAAGTAGGTATGTACCTTGCTATGGCACGTGTGGCACATCGTGAAGGTTATCCGGAAATCGGCCTTTACTATGAAAAAGCTGCTTATGAAGAAGCAGAGCACGCATCCAAATTCGCAGAACTGCTTGGCGAAGTAATCACAGACAGCACCAAGAAAAATCTTGAGATGCGGATCGACGCTGAAAACGGCGCTACAGCAGGCAAAACAGATCTGGCTAAGAGAGCAAAAGCTGCAAACCTTGACGCAATCCATGACACAGTTCATGAAATGGCAAGAGATGAAGCTCGTCATGGTAAAGCTTTCCTGGGTCTGTACAACAGATATTTCAAATAAATCTTCTCTGCTTTCTACAGCAGAAGCAAAAAAGAACTGCCGCCACGGCAGTTCTTTTTTTGCTTCTATCTCCTGCATAAGGTTTTCAAAAGTTCTCATTTCCGCCCTGCTTGTTTCTTTGCAGCCGATGCCCTGTATCTTTCCGAAAATGTTTTCTATTCCTGTACAATTCGCGCTCTGCTCTTTCCGCAGACATCTTTTGTCACTACAATCTGATTGCGGATTCTTTCCTTTAATTCGCTGACATGGGAAATGATTCCAATCTGCCGGCCGCTCTGACTCAGATCATCAAAGGCCCGCATGGCCTGATTCAGTGTATCCTCGTCCAGGGAGCCGAAGCCCTCGTCTACAAACATAGTATCCAGCTGGATGCCGCCTGCGGTGCTCTGAATCTCATCCGCCAGTCCCAGTGCCAGCGACAGGGACGCCATAAAGGACTCCCCGCCGGACAGCGTGCGGACACTGCGTTCGCTGCCGTTGTGGTGATCCAGGACATTGAGTTCCAGCCCGCTCTGACTGCGCTGGTTGCTGGCTTCCCGCCTGCGTTTCAATTCATACTGCCCGCTGCTCATCTGCATAAAACGGGTATTGGCCCGGCCAATCACCCGATCAAAATAATGGGTCTGGATATAAGTCTCCAGCATCATCTTGTCTTTTCCGCTGAGGGTCCCGTTCAGTGTGGCATTCAGGTTCATCATCCAGGACTGCTGTTCCTCCAGCTGTGTCAGCTCCTTTTCCCGCATTTTCAGATCTTTGCAAACGGTTTCATTCTCACTGAGCCGCAGGGATATGGTCTTTTGTCTGTCCCGCAGCTGATTCCATTCTTTTTCCAGGTCTGACCGTCTGGTATCCAGTTCCTTCCGATCTGCCGGTGTACTGCCTTCCAGTGCCTTTCGCAGGGCCTCCGTCTTTCCGCTGCGGACATCCACGGCTCTGGCGCACTCCTGATAACAGGCTTCCGCCTGCTGTCTGGTCTCTGTCATCTGCTTCAGCTGTGCCTTCTGCCGGATGATCTGATCCCGCGCCTCCTGCAGCGAACGGAAGGGCAGTTTGCGGCGGCACTCTTCCAGCCGCGCCCGGCAGTTTTCGTATTCTGCCTGGTCTCTGACCTGTTTCTGTCTCCACTGCTCCAGCCGGGACTGGGTCTGCTTCAGAGAATCCTCTGATTCCGGTATTTTCTGCTCCAGGGCATCCAGTTCTTTCTTCTGCTGCCGGTACATTTGAATTCGTTTCTGATATTCCGCTTTTTGAGTTTTATTTTGATCAAATACTGCGCGGAATCTTACGGTAAATTCTTCCGGCCAGGTCTGCTGCTCCTCTGCCTTGCGGAAAATCTGTATCCACGTTTCCTCCGTCAGTTCCGGAAACAGGCGGGCGGCATTGCCGGCCAGTTCCCGGACATGGGCTCCCGTACGGGCCGTCATCTCACCCAGCCTGCGGCTGCAGGCTCCGGCCCGCTCCTGCTGCTGTGCCGTCTGCTCCCGGGCCTGACTGACCATTTCTTCTGTCGGTGCTTCCCGGGTCAGTTCCGCGGCGGAAGGATGTACCGTAGATCCGCAGACGGGACATGGTTCCCCGTCTGTCAATGTCTGTGCCAGAAGCCCTGCCTGGGCATTCAGAAACTGCTGGTTCAGTCTTCCTTCTCTGTCATGCATCCGGCGGTAGGCTTCCAGCTCTTTCTGATACTCCTCCCGCGCAGTATGGATCTCCTTCCATTCCCGGTCAATCCCGCGGCACTGTTCCGATATTCTGCGGATCAGTTTTTCTCTGTCCTGAAACTGCTCCAGTCCGTGCATTTCCCGGAGCAGCTGCTGGGGCACTTCCTTTAAGCTGCTGCGGGTTTCCAGCATCTGCCGGTATGCCTTTTCCTGCTTTTCCTGCCTTGCCTCTTCTGCGGCAATGCCCGCCTGATCCTTCTTCCGATTCTCTTCTGCCTTCTGTCCGGCAGACTGAATCCGCGTCAGTTCCTCATACTCCGGAAGCCGTTTTTCTTCTTCGGCAATTTGGATCCGCAGCTGCTCCCGTTCCGGATCTTTTTCGGTTTCTTTCTGAAGCACTGCCTTTGCTGAAAACAGTTTCTGCTGTTCTTCCAGGAGAATCTTTTCTTCCCTGCGGAGCTCTTCCCGATTCCTGTGATCGGTTTCCGCTTTGGAATATTCCTTCTGCAGCTCATTCCGCCGACGATCCAGGTCTCGGTATGCCTGTTCCAGACGGTCGGCTTCCTTCTGATCCCTGTGAATCATTTCCTCCAGCAGCTGTTCCCGTTCTTTCCTCTGATGCAGTCCCAGTGCCTGCAGCTGCTCCTCTTCTTTCTCCGTATCCGGATGAATCCTGGCTATGGTCTGTGCCAGCACCGCCTCAGCCCGTTCGTAGGCATTCTTCAATGCCGCCGTGTCACCGTGCAGCTTCTGCTGCAGCTGACGGTAGGGCTCGGTATGAAAAATCTGACGGAAAATACGGCTGCGTTCTTCGGTTTTCGCAAGCAGAAGCTTTAAAAAATCCCCCTGGGCAATCATGGCAATCTGTGTAAACTGCACCCGGTCCAGACCGATCAGATCTGTAATCACCCGGGTCACTTCCTGGGTCTTTGTCACCGGCGGCCGTCCGTCGGAAAATTCCAGTACGGCGCCTGCTGCCTGTCTGGTTGTCCCCTGTCCCCTGGTCTTTGGACGCTCATATTCCGGATTTCTTCGAACGGTATATTTTTTTCCGTGATAGGAAAAAAGCAATTCCACATAAGTCGCCGTATGGGCATCGGCATATTTGCTGCGGAACATTCTGGCATCATCCCGGCTGCTGCCGCTGGCTTCCCCGTACAGCGCGTAGGTAATGGCGTCAAAAATCGTGGTTTTTCCGGCTCCCGTATCCCCGGTAATCAAATAAAGTCCGCAGCCCTCCAGTCTGTCAAAGGGGATTTCCTGCTTATCCGCATAAGGTCCGAACCCGGACATTGTAAGTTTGATCGGTTTCATCTGTGTTCCGTCCTCTCCCGGCTGTCCCAGATTTCTTCGATCCGCGCAGCCAGATACTTCCGCTGTGCTTCCTGCATCGGCTGATTGTTCTGCTGTTCATAGAAATCTTCCAGAAGTTCCATCGGACTCCTGTGTTCCGATTCTGTCAGGTCTCTGATTTCGCGGTTTTCTCTAGTCCGCCGGTTGTCATAATCCAGTTTCATAATATTCGGATAGATGGTACGCAGCCGGTTCATCGCATCCATGATATCGTTTTCATCTGTCAGGGTGATGTGCAGATAATCCTCCACTGCCGTACCTTCATAGGCAGACCGGGCAGTCAGCTCTTCATAAGTGCCCCGGATCTCCCGCAGATCCCTGCGGGGCGTCAGTGGAATCTGCTCCACGGCCACTTCTCCTTTTTTCTTCAGATCCACAAGGGTCACGCTTTTTACATGGGATGCTTCCGAAAAAGAATACTTCAGGGGCGTCCCGCAGTAACGCACCGTCTCCCGCCCGATTTTCTGCGGTCTGTGAATGTGTCCCAGCGCCACATAATCAAATGCGTCAAAAAGCGCAGCGTCCACATTCTCCTGCCCCCCTGCGTACAGTTCCTCCGATTCACTGCATACAGCTCCTGTGACAAACTGATGGGCAAGCAGCACATTTCTCACCGAAGGATCCACCGGAATCTGTTCCATCACCCAGGCCAGGGCATCCGGATACGTGCGGATTTCTTCTTCCTCCCCCTCTTCCTCTGTTCCTTCTGTCTCCTGTCCGAGGACATGCCGTACCGATGCCGGCTTGATAAATGGAAGCAGATAGAAATGAATCTCTCCATATGCGTCTGTCTGCACAATCGGCTGGGGAATTTTTTCAAAGATACCGGAAATATATATTTTCTCCGATGCCAGCAGTCTGGATCCGAAGTCCAGCCGCTGGGGAGAATCATGGTTGCCGCTGATGATAAAAACCGGAAGATTCCGCCGGGACAGTTCTGTCAGAAATTCGTCCAGGAGCGTCACCGCCTCTGCCGGAGGCACCGACTTATCATAAATATCCCCGCTGATCATCACACCTTCCGCATGCCGGGAATCGGTTATCTTCAGTATTTCCTTCAGAATATACCGCTGATCTTCCAGCATGGAAAATTCGTTGACTTTTTTTCCAATGTGCAGATCTGACAGATGTATCAGTCTCATACGCCATCTCCATTCTGTTCCGTTTCTGCCGGCGGCATCAGCGTCCGCCAGCCGGGATGTTCCGCAATCAGTGCCAGTTTTTTCATGCGGCTCAGCTTCTTGATCACCGCCTCCCGGTGCATGGCTTCCTCCCGGGTGTCATACACTTCCAGATAGACCAGTTCCACCGGCTGATGGCTGCGGGTATATTTCGCCCCTCTGCCGCTTTGATGATCGGTCAGGCGTTTTCGTATATGATTCGTCCATCCCGTATACAGGCTGCCGTCTCCGCAGCGAAGCATATAGGTATAATTATTTTCTGACATATTCACAGATTTCCTAACTGATTGCTCAGCTGGGCAAATTCCTGCAGAGTCAGCGCTTCTCCCCGAATGGTCAACGGTTTGCCGATGTTTCGAATCGCTGTCTCTGCCTGTTCTTTGGTAAAATGCAGTTCCGGCGCGTTTTTCAGACCATTTGCCAGTGTTTTACGGCGCTGGTTGAAGGACGCACGGATGACCGCGAACAACAGTTTTTCATCTGAGACTTCTACCGGAGGCTTCCGATGACGGGTCAGACGAATCACTGCGGATCCCACTTTCGGCTGCGGCATAAAACAGGAGGGAGGCACCTCCGCCACAATCTCCGGTTCCGCATAATACTGCACCGCAAGGGACAGGGCGCCGTAATCTTTGGAACCCGGTCCTGTCTGCATCCGGTCCGCCACTTCCTTCTGCACCATAATGGTGATGCTCTCCATGGGAACCCGGCTTTCAAATAATTCCATGATAATCGGCGTAGTAATATAGTATGGAAGATTTGCCACCACTTTGATGGGGTTTCCGTTATTTTTCTCCTCTACCAGACGATTCAGATCCAATTTCAGAATATCGCCGTGGATAATCTCCGCATTCGGAAACTCCTCCAGTGTATTCTCAAGAATCGGTATCAGCTTATCGTCTATTTCCACTGCGGTCACAGCCCGGGCCGCCTGGGCCAGATACTGGGTCATGGTCCCGATCCCGGGGCCGATTTCCAGTACATAGTCCGTTTTGGTGATGCCGGCCGCTTCCACGATCTCTTCGAGAATATTGGAATCAATCAGAAAATTCTGGCCGAACTTCTTCTGAAATGTAAAACCATACCGTTCAATCACCGCTCGGGTACGGGTCGGATTGCCCAGATATGGTATTCCTTTTTTTTCTGTCATAATATTTCTCCTGTTAGTTCCTGCAGATACGATTCTGTCAGTTCTTTGCTTTCAGGAATACCCGGCGGGCATTCGCTTCCGTCTGCCGGATCACCTCTTCTTTGGAAATTCCCTTCAGCTGCGCGACCGTATCTGCCACAAAATCAAGATAAATGGAATGATTGCGTTCGCCGCGATGGGGAGACGGGGCCAGATATGGACAGTCTGTCTCCAGAAGCAGGTATTCCATGGGCGTCCGGGCCACGGTGTTTTTCAGTTTTTTCGCGTTTTTAAAGGTGACCACTCCGCCTGTGCCGATACAGAATCCCATTTTGACATATTCTTCCGCTATTTCCGGAGAGTAGGAAAAACAGTGAATGCTTCCGGTCAGTCCCTGTCCGTATGTCTTCATAATCTCCAGGGTATCCTGTGCCGCGTCCCTGCTGTGTATGCTGACGGGAAGATCCAGCTCGCCGGCCAGTTCCAGCTGGCGGATGAACCATTTCTTCTGTGTCTCGTGGGACTCGATGTTCCAATGATAATCCAGTCCGATCTCCCCGATGGCCACAATCCGGTCGTCGGTGCCGGCCGTCTCTCTGAGCCAGGCAAAAATCTCTTCGTTCAGTTCACCCGTATGATCCGGATGAACGCCCACCGCACCGTAAATCATCGGCCACCGGTGGGCCAGTTCTACCGTGTCCCTGCAGTCCTGTACACTGGCTCCTACATTGAGTATCGTCCCTACATTATGGTCTTTCATGGAAGCCAGGAGCTCCTCCCGGTCACTGTCAAACTGTCTGTCATTATAATGCGCATGGGTATCAAATATCATCGGTTCCTCACTCTCTTCCCTCGGATTCTGTCATTCATTATTGCAAAAATAACCACGGTCTGCAACTTTCTTTCCGCTGTCTCCGCAGAGATTTTTTCTTTCTTTTCGTATACAGTATAGAAAATTTTAGTTGTCGCAATGAAACAACCGGTTGTTGTACTTCCTTGTTTTTCTGTGTTATATTCATTGTATCGAAATAAATACATAAACAAATTTCAAGTAATCAGGAGGAGTTCCTATGAGCTTTAAAAACGTTGTTGTGGCAGGCGGCGGAGTACTTGGCAGTCAGATTGCCTATCAATCCGCCTTCCGTGGATTTCATGTAACCATCTGGCTGAGAAGCGAAGCATCCATCGGACGGGCCAAACCAAAAATCGACCGTCTTCACTCCATCTATCTGGATACCCTGGATGCATGCAGCAAAAACCCTGCACTGACTCCCCGCGGATTCTGCGAAGATCCATCCAAGCTGACACCGGAACAATTCGACAAAATGAAAGAAGCTGCGGAAGCTGCCTACAATAATATGATCTATGAAACGGATCTGGCAGCTGCAGTAGCAGACGCGGATCTGGTCATCGAAGCCATGGCAGAAAATCCGGCAGACAAAATCGCCTTCTATCAGAATCTGGCGCCGGTACTGGAAGAAAAAACCATACTTGCAACCAATTCTTCCACCCTGCTTCCCAGCACCTTTGCAGAATATACCGGAAGACCGGAGAAATACCTGGCGCTCCACTTTGCCAACGAAATCTGGAAAAACAACACAGCGGAAATTATGGGGCACCCGGGAACCTCACCGGAAGCTTATCAGGCAGTGGTATCCTTTGCCGCCGAAATCGGCATGGTTCCGCTGCAGCTGAAAAAAGAACAGCCCGGCTACATTCTGAATTCCATGCTGGTTCCGTTCCTGAATTCCGCCCAGGCACTTTATGCTACCGGTGTTGCGGATCCGGAAACCATTGACAAAACCTGGATGCTGGCCACCGGCGCTCCGGCAGGTCCGTTCCGGATTCTGGATATCGTAGGCCTGACCACCGCTTACAACATTGTCATGAACCGGCCGGAAGCCACCTCAGATCCGGATTCGATTCCATACAAAATCGCACACAAATTAAAAGAATACATTGATGCGGGCAAAACCGGCGTCAATGCAGGGGAAGGCTTTTATCGCTATAAATAAAACGCCCGCTCTTCTGTATCCAGTATCTGGATGCATGATTATTATTTTTCAGAAAGAACCGGCTCACTGGGAGCCGGTTCTTTCTGTCTGAAACAGCTGCAGCAGATGTAACTGTCTGCTGTCCGCGTTCTTTATTCTTTACGTTCTAATTCTCATGGGAGAGCAGCTCAATGACCTGGGACTGCTTATCGGGCGGCAGTTTCGCGAGTTCCACAAATATCGCTGCCTTGTCCATGGATTTGTATTTTTCCAGCCATGCGTCTTCTTCTGGCGCGTGGACTTCTGTATGCTCTTCTTCCGGCTGATCCGCCATCTTCGGATCCGGCAGATCACCAAAGGGAAGCTCCTCTTCTTCCTCCGGTTCGGTTACCTCCTGCACCGGAGAAATCTCCTCATACTCTGTATCCACAGGATCTGACGCATCTGTCTGCTGCGGATCCGACGCGTGAATCAGCTGTGCCATCAGCTGATCATAATCCGTAGTATCCCGCTCCTGGAAATTGGTAAATCTGGTGGCGGTTCCCGCAGGTTCTTCGTTTTCTTCGGTACGTCGTTCCGGGAATTCCCACTGTCCTTCAATGGCAGACACCATCCATCCCATCAGATTCTTGATTCCGTTGGTCTCCCGCGCAGAATTGTAAATAGTCTTGATCAGAGCCGCATTGCCATCTGATTTCTCCAGCAGCGTGGTAATATTCTTGCGGCTTAATCTGCCTTCCGTATAAGCGGAAAGTTCATCGATCACTTCTGTATCAAATACAGACTCCACATGCCAGTCATGGTTGTTATGCCGGTAAATAAAAAAACGGATTGCAATGGTTTTCCGGCCTCTGCCCCTGGTAATCGGGACATATTCAAAATAAATCGTGGCCTTTTTCGAGGCTTTCATCTCTTTGTAAGCAGTATCCAGGACCCGTTTGCGGAAATTGGAATAGTCTCTGTACTTCGCGTTCACCGCGATCTTATCATCAATATCCTCCAGGCTCATTCCGGATTTTATCGCTTTCTCAATCTTCTCATCCCCGGCATCAATAATACCCAGATTAAACTTCAGTTCCGCCAGCCCGATCTTCACTTCATAGCAGGCGCCCTCTTCTTTCGGGATCAGATATTCATATATTTTTAAAAGCTCATAGAGCCGGAAGGTGTTATTAGATTCAAAAGACATCAGAGAACGCATATCCACCAGGGTATAATTCTTCTGTACGTCCAGTGTATGAGGCTTCAGCTTTTTGTTGAAGGTAATCACCAGGTGGCCGTCCGAATACGAAACATCGTTGATCATATTCATGTAAAAAAACTGATGGGTCGTATCGTCCTCCAGCATATATTTGTGATCCAGGATATCTTTGGAAAACGGTTTCAGAAAATTGTAAACACTGTTTCCCGTATAACCGAACTGCTCTTTGATCTCTGCCGCGCTGAGATCCGCCACCAGATCCGTCCCCCCGTTTCCGTCTGATTTTTCCCGCATCTGGGAAATGGCATAGGTAAAAATCTTGTTCTGGCGAAGCGTTGACTTATATTTGGCCTGCAGGAAAGCGTTGGAGGATTTGAATACTACATCCTGCTTTCTGGCCTTCTTTTTTCCTGTTTTCTGCTGATCTGACATATATCCCCCGTACACTATGAGTGATTATTCGTACACATTGGGTATTTCCCGATGTAGAACATTGTACGCCTTTGCCTTCTGAAATGCAATGGTTTTTTCGTACGGATTGAGTGTTTCTTTCGTACGAATCAGGTTAACTTTTCACGCATATGGTTAGTTTTCCTCTTAGTTGAGCAACAATTCTGACAGTATTGTGGGATAACCCACAATTTTTTCATGTATTTTCTTTTGTATCTCTGTGTTAACCCGCTCTCACTGGAAAATATATTTAACGGTACATTTTGGGTGCCTGTCTGGCTCCTGCTTTTTTTATCGGTACATTTTGGGTGGCAAATTTATGTTCTCCACTACATTCGGTACAATCCGGGTCATTCAATCGAAAATGCCACTATATTTTGTACCCATTCTGTCCGACTGTGATTTTCTACTAACCCATTTTGTCGGATGATTCCCTTTCTCCTTTTGTTTGTCGGTACATTTTGGGTCATACACTGCAAATCTGTCCCGCAGTTCCACCTATCTTGTACTTGACAATTCTTTACTTCGTACATATTGGGGTATTATTTTGTTTTATCGGTACATTTTGGGTCATATAAAAAGAATCGCTTTCTGCCCGCTTCCGGTTTACCGGTACATTTTGGGTAAATTTTGACACCTCTTTCCGTACTAACTCTGTATTATCGGTACATTTCGGGTAAAATTTCGCAGCCTGTCCAGCATTTTCTCCGGATTATCGGTACATTTTCGGTGGATGAACACCCGATTCGGTCAGAATCATATTTTTTCCGGTACATTTTGGGTGTCTGCCGGAACCGGATTTGTTTGATTCCGGAAAATACCCCAATTTGTACCGGTTTGCAGCAGATTTTTTCCATGAATTTTTTATTCGGTACATTTTGGGTTGAAATGGAACGGTATTTGCTCTGCTTTTCGATTTATCCGGTACATTTCGGGTGGATCATACCACTTCAACCTGTCTTTTCCCTGTTTATCGGTACATTTTCGGTTATACACAGAGGCTCCTGCAGGGATTATCAGTACAAATTGGGTGATTTTTCCTGTTTTCAGTACGTTTTGGGTGCCTTTTTTCTTTATCGGTACAAATCGGGTAATCAAAAACACGCGGTCAGCCCGGTCCGGCGCTTATTTTTTTATCGGTACATTTTGGGTCATAATTGCTGCAAACCCTTTGTTTTCAGTACTTTCCGGGTACATTTCCATGGAAAAACCGGGAAATCAGCCCCTGTTTTTCCGCAAAACACCCAAAACGTACGAATACAGGCCGGATTTTACCCGAAATGTTTGAATGTTACCCCCATTCGTCTGCTGAGCAAACCCAATATGTACGAATGTTCCCCTCTCTTGGTTACCCCAATATGTACGAATGTTCTCATCCATCTGTCCGGCAGCTTTACCCCATATGTACGGAAAAAAACGCTGTATTCCTTGCTATTGCTGATTTTCCTTCCCCTTAATAAAGAAATGTTGTATGTTATTAATAAAATAATCAACAAAACAGCGTCTTATTGGGGACGGAAAGGAAGCAAGAAATGTCCGTGATTCGAAAAGTTACCGATCGGAACATTCCGGAACTGAAACCCTACGCCGCAGCCAGTGACCGACAGCTGATGCGGTACTGTGAACCGGAGCCCGGACTGTTTCTGGCGGAAAGCGCGAAGGTGATTCTGCGTGCCTGGAATGCCGGCTATGAACCGCTCTCTTTGCTGATGGATCAGAATCAGACAGAAACAGAATCGGAAGAATTGCTGCATGTCCTGCCGGACATACCGGTATTTCTTACAGACTGGGATACAATAAAGAAGATTACCGGTCTGAAAATGATCCGGGGAGCCCTGGCTATATTCCGAAGAAAACCTCTGCCGGATTATCTGACAATTATTCAAGATGCCAGACGTATAGCTGTTCTGGATCACGTGGTAAATCCTTCAAATATAGGGGCTGTTTTTCGTTCGGCAGCAGCTCTGAATATCGATGCCGTCCTTCTCAGCAGGGAATGCAGTGATCCTTTCTACCGGAGGACGCTGCGTGTCAGTATGGGAACGGTTTTTCAGATTCCCTGGACGAAATTTTCTGATAATTACTCCTGGCCGGAAGAAGGTTTGAAACAATTAAAACATCTGGGGTTTCGGACAGCAGCCATGGCATTGACTGAAAATTCTGTCAATGTGAATGATCCGGCATTAAAAAATGAAAAACGTCTGGCAATTCTTCTGGGCAATGAGGGGTACGGATTATCCGAAGAACTGACAGCAGCCTGTGATTATCAGGTGTGCATTCCCATGGCTCACGGCGTCGACTCGCTGAATGTGGCGGCAGCCAGCGCAGTGGCATTCTGGGAACTTGGAAATCATTAAAAAATCTGCCGGCTGTTTTTCCATAAAGTATTCCGGACCGGGTTCTTTGATTGCATTTTTTCTCTTAAAATGTTACAATCTTATTACATTATCCTTTTAAGATATTACATAAGTATAAAATACCAAAGGATTACGTCATAACGATAAGGAGATTGAAAAAATGTCTATGAAAAAAAGAATACTGCCGGCTGCAGCCGCAGCTGTTTTCGGCCTGTCCTGTCTGATGATACCCGCACCGGAAGCCCAGGCTGCCGGCTCTGTCAGCCGGTTTGTAAGCTCTGCAATAGCCATTGCAAAAGATAATTCCCACGGCTACAATGACAGCAATCGCTGGGGACCGGATTATGACTGCTCTTCTTATATTATTACTGCCCTGCGAAATGCGGGCTTTAATACCAACGGAGCGACATATACCGGTAATATGCGTTCTGCCCTTACAGGGGCAGGCTGGAGTTATTATCCCGCATCCTCCATGAATCTCTCCGGCACATCCAGGCTGAAAAGCGGTGATATTCTGATCAAGAGCGGTCATGCGGAGATTTATGTAGGCAGCGGCCAGCGGGCTGGTGCCCATAAAAATTACGATGGCAGGCAGGGGGACAGTTCCGGTAAAGAGATCAGCGTTTCTTCGTATTATAACGGCGGCTGGACCGGCGTCCTGCGTTATACCGGTCAGAGTTCCTCTTCCGGCACCGCGTCGGTACGCAGTGCTGCCGTATATTCCACAGGAACTTACAAGACAACGATTAATCTGAATATGCGCCAGAAAGCCAGCATTTCTTCCAAAGTGCTCCGGAATGTGAAGAAGGGTACCAAAGTATCTGTCACAAAAGTATCCGGTTCCTGGGGCAAAATCAAATACAGCGGCAAAACCGGATGGGTGTCTTTCAGCTATCTGAAAAAGATGAGCACTTCTTCCGCTGCGTCAAAGGCAGTAAAGACTGGAAAATACAAGACAACGATTAATCTGAATATGCGCCAGAAAGCCAGCATTTCTTCCAAAGTGCTCCGGAATGTGAAGAAGGGTACCAAAGTATCCGTCACAAAAATCTCCGGTTCCTGGGGCAAAATCAAGTACAGCGGCAAGACCGGATGGGTTGCCCTGAAATATCTGAAAAAAGCATAATAAGACGACTGTCTTTTTAGAAAAGGGAAATCCCCTCCTGTGTCAGCATTGTGTGAACCGGCACTGGAGGGGGTTTTTCTTACGGATGGGTGGTTATGCCCTTGCATCGGAAAATCAGGAATTTGCCTTTACGACGCGGTTCAGAAAGGCAATTGTTTTTTTCATATTGTCCTGGGCGCAGGACAGCGACGGACGGGTTTCATAGCCGTGTCCCAGACGCTCTTTTTTTCTGGGATACAGATTCAGTTCATTGACCACACCCAGCTGATCCAGTTTCTTATGAAGCGCGTTTGCCTGGGAGTAAAAAGTCGCGGTATTTCCGTCTGAAATATAGCTGGCGGGATAATTTTCATCTACGTGGGTCAGCAGATTGGTTTGTTTCGCAATGGCGCTTTTCCGGATCACATTGGTGCCAAACGCGCAGCGGGCATACTGCATAAACACGTGATCCCGGATCAGATTATGGGTAATGGTGAAATCCTCATTATTGATCAGCGCGGAAACGAAGACCACTGCTTTCAGATTTTTCTGTGAAAGAGCCGGACGGATCTGCAGTTTTCGGGCGCTGGAAGGCTGTGTAGCTGTCAGCGCCAGCATGCCTGCGATGTTTCCGCCGGCGGATTTTCCGATCAGGACCACCCGGTCCATGTGCAGGCCGTATTTGCTGCCATGACGCATCAGAAAGGCAAGGGCCTGGTTCGCCTGGCGGAGCTGGATGGGATAGCGATATTCCGGCGCATAAGCGTAATCGATGGACACGACGTTATACCCTTCCTGCATCAGGTTGGTAAAATACCAGAGCAGGCCATTGGAACCGGAACGGGGATTTCCGCCTGTTTTGGTACCGCCGATATAACCGCCGCCATGGATAAAGACCACTGTCGGCTTGTCGGCATTTTCTTCTGCGGAAAGATAGATATCCATAAAACTGTTCGGATAGTCCGTTCCATAAGCGACATTGCTGTATACTTTCTCTCCATGAAGAAAATTGAATTCTCCGGCGTCATATTTTCTGGAAAAACTGTTTGTGTTGTTTAAATAAGTCTGCAGGGGTCCTACCAATGCAAGGGGGGTAACTGCCGTTGCCAGGAGACTGAAGTGAAACATCAGATAAAAGACGCAGAGAAACAGTACCGGCAGGGTGCGCAGGATGCGGATGACTGTTTTCTGACCGGGCAGACGCAGAATACGGATCATATACTGCAGGGTGTATTTGGCCAGTAAAAACATGCCGCAGATCAGCAGGATACAGTAGCCGGAATACCAGGTAAACAGAATCCATGCGATGCCGGCAGACGCGCCGAAAAATTCCACGGCTGCATTCAAAATTCCAGGAATCCCCAGGCGCGGCGAAGATTTCAGATTGCCCCACCCGAGAAACAGCATGACGGCAGCACAGAAAAAGGCCATGAGTTTTTCCTGGTTTACCAGCAGCATGGTAAAAATGAGAAGCACCGCAAGAAGCAGAACCATCAGAAACCGTATTCGTTTGTTGGATTGACGTTTCGCTGTTTGTTCCGTTTTTTCGTCCTTTCGTTTTCTTCGGTATGACAGAATGCCCCACCGCCATGCGAACATGATGTGGGGCATTGAGTTTCGATGCAGTCAGTATCAGTTGTTGATTCTCTGGTGAATCATCGGTGTACTCTGGTCAATCGCCTTAAAGGTATAACCGTGTTTTTTTCCATAGGTAATAAACTTCTGCAGTACAGCAGCAGTGGTTTTCTTGGCGTTGGTATCGTGGCAGAGAACGACATTTTCCTTTCCTTTCACCAGTTCTCTGACATAATTGCGGTAAAGCCGGTCCGAAGGAATCTCATTGCCTTCCGCATCGCCGCTGGATACATTCCAGTCCATATAGGAATAACCGGCTTCCTCCACTTTTCTGGACAGCTGGCTCATGATTCCCTTGCAGTAGTGCGCGCTGATGGTATTGGAGCTTCCGCCCGGGAACCGGATCATCCATGGAGTATAGTTGAAATCCTTCTGGATGTTGGCCTTTTCCTGATTGATTTCGGACATAAAGGTTCCTACAGATTTGTATACAGCCGCGTAATCATGGGAAATGGTATGCATGCCAATGGTGTGGCCTTCGTCAATTTCCCGGCGGATCAGCTTCTTCTTTACCGGATCATTTCCGTAGCCGATGATAAAGAAGGTGGCTTTTACATCGTTTTTCTTTAAGATATCCAGGATGCGCGGCGTTACTTCACTGCTGGGGCCGTCATCAAATGTCAAGTAGATGGTGCTTTTGGTCACAGGAGTAACTTTTGCTTTCACAATGACTGTACGGACCGCGGAGGCTTCATTTCCGGCTTTGTCCGTTACTTTGTAAGTGATCCGGTAGGTGCCGGGTTTACCGGTGTCCACGGAACCGCTTACTTTTACCTGATTGGTGACCGTGCCGTCCACTGCGTCTTTCGCGGAATATCCGGGATCCTTATAGGAATCTCCCTGGTTCAGGGAAAGACTGTTTCCGCCGGACAGTGTGATCGCCGGAGCTGTCGTATCCTTTACTGTGACTGTGCGGACAGCCTTGAATCTGGCGGTGAAGATATGCATCCGGTAGATGACTTTATAAGTTCCCGGTGTGGATTTCTTAATGGTGTTTTCTGTTTTGATGCGGCTGGAAAGCTTCTTTCCGTGATAGGTGTCTTCCCCTTTGTAAGACACTTTGATACCGGGATCGGTGTAACTGCTTCCGGCTTCTGCCGTCAGGTCAGAATCTCCTTTTAACTGAAAAACAGTCTTATGATGTATATGTGCCGGGATCGCCACAAAAAAAATAAGGATAACAGCAACCAGAATAATCAGTCCGAGTAAACTGTTTCTGCGGCGGCGCATTTCCCGTCTGCGCTTCCAGGCAGGCATTCCGTATGTGTTCCTTCTGCTCATATTTTAATACTCCTAACTGTAATTTCTTTTTCTTTTAATGAATTTCCGTTTCCGCAACGTGTCTCAGTGTAACATGAAAATATTAATAAACTGCTAAATAGTCATTAAAAATAATTAATTATTTTCTCTTTTTTGTTTTTTCCATGATACAAAAAGAAGGTCAGGGACAGGGATTTCCCATCTCTTTCATGGGATTTTGCTGTGTAACATGCTATAATAAGTCGGGATTTTTCAGAAGGGAGTATCTGGATTGAAAGAAGAAACAAACCGCTGCCACCGGATTATCCGGCATCCCCTTTACTGCAGTCAGATGGATGCCATTGCAGCTGATGAAAAAGACAGAATCTACTGCGGGCATAATCTGCAGCACGCACTGGATGTGGCCCGTATTATGCGCATCTATAATGGGGAGCTCGCACTGGGGATTTCCACGGATCTGATCTATGCAGCAGCGCTGACGCACGACATCGGACGGGCGGTACAGTATCGCACCGGGATTCCCCATGACCGGGCCAGTGCGGAACTTGCGGAACAGATTCTTCCGGCGTGCGGATTTGATGAGACGGAGACCCGGCAGATCGCGGAGGCGATCCGGCATCACAGAGAATATGAGAAAGGTTCGGATATTTCCCGGACTCTGGGCACACTTCTCTGCCGCGCGGACAAAGAATCCAGGCTGTGTTTTCTCTGTCCTGCCGCAGATACCTGCAAATGGCCGGACACCAAGAAAAACCATCAGCTGCGGATCTGAAGGAACCGGATTCAGATCTGCAGGACAATTATATCAGGGAGGAAAGAATGATGCAGATCGGCAGACATGCGTTTGATACGGAACACCATACATATATTATGGGGATTCTCAATGTGACACCGGATTCCTTTTCTGACGGCGGCAGGTGGAATACTTTGGATCATGCGCTGGAACATACGGAATCCATGATTCAGGAAGGAGCAGATCTGATCGATATCGGCGGAGAATCCACCAGACCGGGATATACAAAGATCAGTGACGAAGAGGAAATCCACCGCGTGGTACCGGTGATTCAGGCCATACGGAAGCGTTTTGACATTCCGATTTCCGTGGATACTTACAAATCAAAGGTTGCGGAAGCTGCCCTGGAAGCAGGGGCCGACCTGATCAATGATATCTGGGGACTGAAATATGATCCGCGTATGGCGTCGGTAATTGCTGCCTCCGGCGCGGCCTGCTGTCTGATGCACAATCGGAAAAACGGGCAGTATTCATCGTTTGCTTCCGATCTGAAGCAGGATCTGTTGGAAAGTGTCCGGCTGGCAGAAACAGCCGGTATTTCCAGAGATAAAATTATTCTGGATCCGGGGATTGGATTTGCGAAAGATTATGAACAGAACCTGGAGACCATGCGCATTCTGCCGGAACTGTGCCGGCTGCCCTATCCGATGCTGCTTGGAACTTCAAGAAAATCCATGATCGGCAACTGCCTTCATCTGCCAACAGAAGAGCGCCTGGAAGGCACGCTGGCGACTACGGTGCTTGCTGTGCAGGCAGGATGCGGATTTGTGCGTGTGCATGATATTCAGGCAAATCAGAGAGCCATCCAGATGACAGAAGCAATTTTAAAGCGCGGGGTACAGAAGAAATAAAATCCAGAAAGGACAGACCCATGGACAGGTATTTACAGGAAGATAAAATTACAATTGAAGGACTGACCGTATTCGCCAATCACGGCGTTTATCCGGAAGAACAGTCCCTAGGACAGAAATTTACGGTATCGGCAGATCTGTATGTGGACACGCGGAAGGCTGCCGCTGCAGATGATCTCCGTCAGTCGGTGGATTACGGACTGGTCTGCCGGCATATAACAGAATATCTGCAGAAACACACATTTCAGCTCATCGAGACAGCAGCCGGCAATACGGCCTGTGATCTGCTGGAAAATTTTCCGCTGGTGCGCGGCGTGGATCTGACCCTCAGCAAACCATGGGCACCCGTAGGACTGCCTCTGGAAAATGTATCTGTCACGGTCCGGCGCCGCTGGCACAAGGTATTTCTGTCTCTGGGATCCAATCTGGGCAGTAAAAAAGCCTATCTGGATCTGGCGGTGGAAGCGCTGGATTCCCTTGCCGGGATACGCTTCCGGCAAATCTCGGATTATATTGTCACCAGACCATACGGAAATGTTCCGCAGGATGATTTTCTGAACGCGGCAGCAGAAATCGATACTTGGATGTCTCCGGAAGAACTGCTGGCGCAGCTGCACCGAATCGAGCAGGCAGCCGGACGCAGGCGGGAGATACACTGGGGTCCCAGAACACTGGATCTGGATATCCTGCTTTATGATTCCCTTGTCCTGGATACACCGGATCTGCATATTCCGCACATTGATATGGAGAACCGGGACTTTGTCCTGGTTCCCCTGTGCCAGATTGCCCCTTATGTGCGGCATCCGGTATTAAACCGTACGGCAAAACAGCTTCTTATGGATCGGAACAGCTGACGCAGACAGCTGGTTTGATCAGCTGTTCCGGCCAGATTATTCTTCTACACGCATGACGCTGTTTACGGCGGAAACGCAGTCATCTTTCAGAATTTCCTGAAGCGCTTCTGTCAGCAGCGTCTTTTCTACATAACTGAAGATGAAAATCAGCGGAACAAATTCCGCGTCTTTGGAACCTTTCTGAACCATGGTTTCAATACTTATGCCGTGCGCGCCGAATACGGAGGTGATCCGGGCCATGACACCCGGATGGTTTCTTGCCTTCATCCGGACATAGTACTTATTGGAACCTTCTCCCACATACTGCAGTTCGGAATCATAGCGCAGCTGGGGCACCAGATCGTAAGCGGAATCTTTTTCCAGTTTGCGGGCAATGCCGATAATATCTCCTACGACCGCACTGCCGGTCGGAAGCGGTCCCGCGCCCCGTCCGTAAAACATCAGGTCGTCCACGGCATTTCCTGTGACAAATACGGCATTGAATTCATTGCTGACGGAAGCCAGGGGATGGGAATCCGGTACCAGTGCCGGTTCCACATTGCCTGCGACTTTGCCGTCCTTGGCCCGGGCGCTGGCCAGCAGCTTGATTTTATATCCGTTTTCTTCCGCAAAAGCAATATCGTCACTGCCCACCGATGTGATTCCCTGGGTCGGGATCGCATCCGGTCCTACGCCGATACCGAAGATCAGGGACATCAGAATGGACAGTTTGTTGGCAGTGTCGATGCCTTCCACATCAGCCGTAGGGTCTGCTTCCGCAAAGCCCTTCTCCTGGGCGTCTTTCAGCACAGAGGCATAGTCTTTGCCGTATTCTCCCATCTGTGTCAGGATATAATTGGTGGTTCCGTTCAGGATGCCGTGGACTTCTGTAAACCGGTTGGACAGCAGTGCTGTGGTCAGTGAAGTCAGAATCGGGATTCCGCCGGCCACAGCGGCCTCAAAACGCAGAAGGACATGATTTTCCTGCGCCAGGTCTGCCAGCAGCTTTCCATTGGCTGCAATGGCGGCTTTGTTGGCCGTAACGACACTTTTTCCATTGCGCAGCGCCTGAGCCATGTATTCGGTGGCCGGTTCAATCCCGCCGATTAATTCCACCACAATATCGATGGCGGGATCGGTGAGGATTTCGTCCGGATCCGGTGTATATTTTTCTTTCGGAATATCGATTCCCCGGTCTTTTTCCGGATGCCGGTTCAGGATCTTAACGATTTCGATATCCAGGCCGGTGGTTTCCGCTATTTTTTCATGATTCATATGCAGCGCCTGATAGGTACCGGTGCCGATATTGCCAATGCCTAACATGCCGACGTTAATTTTTTTTCTCATGGCTCCTCCCTGTATGCAAGTTTGTCCTTTCACTTCTGCCAGTTATTATAACACAGGAATTCCTGTGTTCACAGAAACAAAAAATCTCACAACCAGCTCATGCGAGCGGATTGTGAGATCAAATGAAAGGCGCCAACCAGATTTGAACTGGTGATAGAGGTGTTGCAGACCTTTGCCTTACCACTTGGCTATGGCGCCTTATGAAGCTGTTAGCAAAGATGATTATAACAAACCTGTATAAGATCGTCAACAGCATTTTTATATTTCTGAAAACTTCAGAAATCAGCTCCCCGAGTAGGGCTCGAACCTACAACATCACGGTTAACAGCCGTGCGCTCTACCATTGAGCTATCGAGGAATATGATTGCTCAGAACTTTTGTATTCTATCACAGATCTGTATGCATTGTCAATGTCTGACCTGCAGGAATCTGCGGAAAATTTGTCGGATCTATCTCAGAAAAAACATCGCCCAGCTGTCTGCTGGGCGATGGAAAAGGCTTTTTCCGTTTTCCGGATGCAGCTTATTTTGCAGGCGGTAACAGAACTACTAACATCTGAGCGGTGTCCGGTCCGATGTTTGTAACACATTTCGGAGAGTTTGCTGCGATGTGTACGCTGTCGCCTGCCTCTAATACAGTTTCAACCTCATCTTCACCTTTAAACTTCATGGTGCCATGAAGAATATAATAGATGGATTCGCAAGGATTGGATGCAAAATCTGTGCCGCCGCCTGCAGGAAGGAAATGAGTTAAGCCGTTGATCAGCTGGCCGCCTTCTACATCCTGCGGATCATGTAATCTGGTGCATTTGCACTCATTGTGACCCGGTGCGGTGTAAGTGTAGTATCCATCTTTTTTGGTGATTTTGTAACCTGCCATTTTTGTTTCCTCCTAAATAAATGATCTTGTTATACTATACACCCTTCACAACTAGAAATCAATGTTTTGATAAAATTTTGTATATTTTATTATGCAATTACAAACGTACGAAAAAAAATAACCAAAAAGAGGTAGTTACTATTTGGAAAGGTTGTAATATCTGGCATATATGCCGTTTTTCTCCATCAGTTCCTCGTGGGTGCCCCGCTCCGCAATCCCCTGGCCTTCAATCACCAGGATTTCATCCGCGCTGCGGATGGTGGAAAGACGATGGGCGATTGTAATGGTGGTACGGTTTTCCGCCAGGGCGTCCAGACTTTTCTGGATATAACGCTCGCTTTCATTATCCAGCGCGGAAGTGGCCTCATCCAGAATCAGGATCGGCGGATTCTTCAGAAAAATCCGCGCGATGCTGATCCGCTGCTTCTGACCGCCGGAAAGCCGGGTGCCCCGTTCCCCCACAAAGGTATCATACCCATCCGGAAGGGAAAGAACGAATTCATGGACATTGGCTTTTTTCGCGGCTTCCACAATATCTTCCATGGAGGCGTCCGGTCTGCCGTAGGCAATATTGTCCCGGATGGTTCCGGAAAACATATAGACCTCCTGCTGGACAATTCCTATGGACTGCCGCAGACTTTCCAGACGGATTTTTCGGATATCCTGGCCGCCGATCCGGATCGTTCCCCCGGTGACATCATAGAACCGGGGAATCAGTGAGCATATGGTGGTTTTTCCGCCGCCGGAAGGACCCACAAGGGCCAGAGATTCGCCGGACTTTACGGTAAAAGACAGGTGGATGAGCACCGGTTCCTCCGCTTCATAGGCAAAGCTCACATCCTGAAATACGATATCCCCATGGGCATCGGCAATGGGAACCGCATCCGGCGCGTCTGTGATTTCCCTCCGGGTTTCCATCACATCCAGATACCGGCGGAACCCGGACATCCCCTTCTGCAGCATTTCTGTCAGTTCCACCAGAATCTGGATCGGGCTGATGAAAATACCGATATAAAGGGAATACATGGCCAGATCTCCTGCGCTCATCTGTCGTTTTGCCACAAAATAGCCGCCGGCGGCAATGACCAGCAGATACATGATACCTTGGAAAAACAGGCTGCCTGCCTGGAACGTACCCATCGCCCGGTAATTGTCCCGTTTGGAATCCAGAAAGGCTTCGTTTCCTCTGCGGAACTTGGCCTGTTCGATTTTTTCATTGCCGAAGGCCTGCACAATGCGGATACCGGAAAGAGAATCCTGCAAAGTGGCATTGATGGAACCGATTTTGCGCCGGTTGTCCAGGAAAGTGGCCTGCATCCTTCGGTTCTGCGCAGCGGATACCAAAGTCATAAGGATGACTACTGCCAAAAGAAGAAGCGCCAGTTTTTTCTGAATCAGAAACAGAAAAACAAAAGATCCGGCAATTTTTACCAGTGAAATAAAGAGATTTTCCGGGCCGTGGTGGGCCATTTCGGAGATATCAAAAAGATCGGAAACCAGACGGCTCATCATCTGACCGGTGTTATTTCTGTCATAGTAGGAAAAGGACAGGGCTTCATACTGATCGAAAAGCTTTTTCCGCATATCCCGTTCCATCTTTGCGCCCATAATATGTCCTTGGCAGGACACATAGTATTTGCACAAAGCCTGCAGAATGTAGGCCGCGAGAAGGACAAGGGCAATTCCCGGCAGGGCATGGAGAATCCGGTCCGGATCTCTGGTAAACAGGGTATTGGTCAGGGTGCGCAGCACCTGCGGATAGGCCAGATCCACCAGACTGATAAAAGCCGCGCAGATCAGGTCAAAAATAAATACGCCCTTGTAAGGACGGTAAAATTGTATAAATTTGCGAAATGTCTGCATGAAAGATTCCTCTCCGTATTTTTAGTTGTTTCTGTTTGCGTGGGTGCCGGACAGGCAGATAAAAACCGCAAAATGAAAAATCCCCCGGATTCCTGTGAATCCGAGGGAAAAGCGGAGAAAGAGGGATTTGAACCCTCGCGCCGCGTGAACGACCTACACCCTTAGCAGGGGCGCCTCTTCAGCCAACTTGAGTATTTCTCCACTGGTGTCTGCTGATTCCGACACTTGAATCAGTATACTTGAATGGAAAAAATTTGTCAACCGATTTTCAGAAAAACATCCGGGTCATCCGATCTTTTTGTAAGTCTTTACTGCTGTTTCATAGAGATTATTGCCTTCGGAATCAATCACGACGATAACCGGAAGGTCTTCCACCACGATCCGGCGCAGCGCTTCCGCGCCCAGATCTTCGTAATCCAGGATTTCCGCTTCTTTGATACATTTGGAAAGCAGGGCGCCCGCGCCGCCGACTGCCGCAAAATACACCGCTCCATTGCGTACAATGGCGTCAATCACTTCCTGGCTGCGTTTCCCTTTTCCGATCATGGCTGTAAGGCCCAGATCCAGCAGACGGGGCGTGTAGCGGTCCATCCGGGTGGCGGTGGTGGGCCCTGCGGATCCGATGGGACGCCCTTCCCGGGCAGGGGAAGGACCCATATAATAGATTGCCGCGTCTTTCAGGTCGATGGGCAGGGATTCGCCCCGGTCCAGGGCTTCCGTCATCCGTTTATGGGCCGCGTCTCTGGCTACGTAAAGCGTACCGCTGAGATAGACATAGTCACCGGCATGCAGATCGGCGGCAGCGGCTTTTGTAATCGGTGTGTGAATATGTTTGTCCATGCTCTGTTTCCCCCTCTTCCTACAGCACCTGAACGATGTGGCGGTTGACATGGCAGCAGATATTTACTGCCACCGGCAGACCCGCGATATGTGTCGGGAATGTATTGATATGAACGGCCAGGGCGGTGTTTGTTCCACCCAGCCCTCCGGGGCCGATGCCCAGACCGTTGATTTTTGTCAGCATTTCTTCTTCCAGGTCCCGGACATAAGGAATTTCGGAATGGGAGCCCGCCGGCCGGGTCAGGGCCTTTTTCGCCAGAAGGGCGCATTTTTCAAACGTTCCGCCGATGCCTACCCCTACCACCATCGGCGGGCAGGCGTTGGGACCCGCGTCTGCTACTGCAGTCAGGATAGCATCTTTGACGCCCTCGATTCCATCCGCCGGTTTCAGCATGAAGATACGGCTCATGTTTTCACTGCCGAAGCCTTTCGGCGCAAAGGTGATTTTCACCCGGTCGCCGGGAACCAGCTCCGTGTGGATCACTGCCGGTGTATTATCTCCGGTGTTTTCACGGATCAGGGGATCCCTGACCACGGATTTCCGAAGGTAGCCGTCGAGATATCCCCGGCGCACCCCTTCATTGACTGCTTCCGTAAAATCCCCGCCGGTAAAGTGTACTTCCTGGCCGATTTCGAAGAAGAAAACCGCCATGCCGGTATCCTGGCAGATGGGGATCCGGTCCTCTTCCGCGATTTTCAGGTTTTCCTGCAGCTGATTCAGAATTTTCCGCCCCAGGGGGGAAGCCTCTGTATCCGCCGCCTGATTCAGGGCGCTTTTCATATCCTCCGACAGGACATGATTCGCCGTCATACACATTTCTCTGACTGCAGCAGTCAGATCTTTTGTACTGATCTCTCTCATTTTATCTGCTCTCTTTCCACACGAAGGCATTTGGCCTGGTTATTCATCTTCGGACGGTTCGGAAACTTCCGGAACTGCCTCAGATTCCCCGTCATCAGAATCCGCCGCGCTGCTTTCTTCCTGATCCATCAGATCTTCCTCTTTTACTTTCGCCACGCTGGCTACTGTGATGCCGTCTTCCATGTTTACCAGTTTGACACCGGAGGTGGATCTGCCGATGACAGAAATATCGGATACTTCCATACGGATGATAATTCCTTCAGTGGTAATCATCATGATTTCGTCTTCGTCATTTACTGCCTTTACACCGATAAGGTCACCTGTTTTATCGGTGATTTTATAGCAGCGGATTCCTTTGCCGCCTCTGTTCTGCGGAGTAAATTCTTCCATTTCGGTGCGTTTGCCCAGTCCGTTCGCAGATGCGAAAAGCAGGCAGCGTCCCTGGGTATCCAGCTGCATGCCGATAACGGAATCGCCCTCATTTAAGCTGATGCCCTTGACGCCCATGGAAGATCTTCCGGTATGGCGCACATGTTTCGTATGGAAACGGATACACTGGCCTTTTTTGGTTACAAGAAAGGCATCTTCGGTGTTATCGGCAATGGATACATCAATCAGTTCATCATCATCCCGCAGGTTAATGGCGATAATACCTGTCTTGCGGATATTCGCGTATTCTGCGATGGAGGTTTTTTTGATGATTCCGTTTCGGGTCGCCATCAGCAGATATTTTGATTCGTCAAATTCACTGACAGGGATGACGGCGGAAATCTTTTCCTCCGGCTGCAGCTGCAGCAGATTAATAATGGCGGTACCTCTGGATGTACGGCTGGCTTCCGGAATTTCGTAGGCTTTCAGCCGGTACATTCTGCCGAGATTGGTCAGGAACAGAAGATAGTGATGGGAAGTGGTCATAAACAGTTCTTTGATGTAATCCTGTTCAATGGTTTCCATCCCTTTGATTCCGCGGCCTCCCCTGTGCTGGGCATGGAAATTTTCCGAATTCATCCGTTTGATATAACCGAGGCTGGTCATGGTGATTACGGTATTGGTCTCCGGAATCAGGTCTTCGGTCGAGATATCATAGGCATCATAGCCGATGACGGTTCTCCGGTCATCGCCGTATTTTGCGGAAACAGCCAGAATCTCCTCACGAATGACACCCAGGAGCTTTTTCTCGTCGGCAAGAATGGCTTTCAGTTCCGCTATTTTTGCCATCAGTTCCTGGTATTCCCCTTCGATCTTTTCCCGTTCCAGACCGGTCAGCGCACGCAGACGCATATCAACAATGGCCTGTGCCTGGGCATCGCTTAACGCAAAGCGTGCCATCAGTTTTTCCTTGGCTTCCGCCGTGGTGCGGCTTCCGCGGATGATGGAGATTACTTCATCAATGTGATCCAGCGCAATCAGCAGTCCCTGCAGGATATGGGCACGCTCTTCCGCCTTGTTTAAGTCGTATTTGGTTCTGCGGGTTACCACATCTTTCTGGTGATCCAGATAATAGCTCAGCAGTTCGTGGAGATTCAGTACTTTTGGCTGATTATCCACCAGTGCCAGCATAATTACGCCGAAGGTGTCCTGCAGCTGGGTATGTTTGTAGAGCTGATTGAGTATAACATTTGGGTTGGCGTCCCGGCGCAGCTCGATACAGATCCGCATGCCCTGGCGGTCCGATTCATCCCTCAGATCCGTAATGCCGGTCACGCGCTTGTCCCGTACCAGCTCCGCGATTTTTTCGATCAGACGGGCTTTATTCACCAGATAGGGCAGTTCGGTCACGACGATTCTGTTTTTGCCGTTATCCATGGGCTCGATTTCTGTAACGGCCCGAACCCGGATTTTGCCCCGTCCGGTCCGATAGGCTTCATTGATGCCGGAAGTGCCCAGAATCATGCCTCCGGTGGGAAAATCCGGACCTTTTACGATCTGCATCAGTTCCTCTATGGTGGTATCCCGGTCTTCCTCCACCTGATTGTCGATCAGTTTTACCACGGCGGCAATCGCTTCCCGCAGATTGTGGGGCGGAATATTGGTTGCCATACCCACGGCAATTCCCGTGGTGCCATTGACTAACAGGTTCGGGTAGCGGGAAGGAAGCACGGTCGGTTCTTTTTCGGTTTCATCAAAGTTGGGAATGAAATCCACCGTGTTTTTGTTGATATCCCCCAGCAGTTCCATGGAAATCCGGCTGAGTCTGGCTTCCGTATACCGCATGGCGGCTGCGCCGTCTCCGTCCACAGAGCCGAAATTGCCGTGGCCGTCCACCAGCGGATAGCGGGTCGACCAGTCCTGGGCCATGTTGACCAGGGCTCCATAGATGGAGCTGTCTCCGTGGGGGTGATATTTACCCATGGTATCGCCTACAATTCGGGCGCTTTTCCGGTGCGGTTTGTCCGGACCGTTATTTAATTCGATCATGGAATAGAGCACCCGGCGCTGAACCGGTTTCAGGCCGTCGCGTACATCCGGCAGCGCCCGGGAAGCAATTACGCTCATGGCATAGTCGATGTAAGACGTTTCCATGGTCTTTTTCAGGTCCACTTCGTGAACCTGGTCAAATACTTTATCATCTATTTCTGACATTGATTATCCTCCGGAATCCTTTGTGCTTTCAGACCATCGGGTGTCTGGTCTTATACATCCAGATTGGTTACATTTTTTGCGTTTTCTTCGATAAATTCACGCCGTGGTTCTACCTGATCTCCCATTAAGACAGTGAAGGTAAGATCCAGTTCGGATTCTGTCTCATCATCCATCGTCACGCGCTGCAGAATACGTCTTTCCGGATCCATGGTGGTCTCCCAGAGCTGCTCGGCGTCCATTTCGCCCAGTCCTTTATATCGCTGAATCTTATTATTGCTGTCCCGGCCGATTTCAGTCAGGATGCGGTTGAGTTCCTCATCACTGTAGGCATACCAGATTTTTCTGTTTTTTTCGATTTTGTACAGCGGCGGCATTGCCAGATATACATGGCCCTGGCGGATCAGTTCCGGCATGAACCGGTACAGAAACGTCAGCAGCAGGGTACTGATATGCGCGCCGTCTACATCGGCATCGGTCATAATGATAATCTTGTTATACCGCAGTTTGCTGATATCAAAGTCCTCATGGATGCCGGTACCGAAAGCTGTGATCATTGCCTTGATTTCCGCGTTGGCGTAGATTTTGTCTTCTCTTGCTTTTTCCACGTTGAGAATTTTTCCGCGCAGGGGAAGAATTGCCTGTGTGGCACGGCTTCGCGCCGTTTTGGCAGATCCGCCTGCGGAATCTCCCTCTACGATATAGATCTCGCAGTTCGCCGGATCCTTATCGGAACAGTCTGCGAGTTTGCCTGGCAGAGCGGTGCTTTCCAGGGCGGTTTTTCTTCTTGTCATATCCCGGGCCCGGCGGGCTGCTTCACGGGCTCTCTGAGCCAGTACGGATTTTTCGATAATACTTCTGGCTACGGCAGGATTCTGTTCCAGATAGTATTTCAGCTGTTCACTGACGATGCTGTCCACCGCACCCCTGGCTTCGGAATTGCCCAGCTTCTGTTTGGTCTGGCCTTCAAACTGCGGTTCGCTGATTTTGATGGAAATGATCGCGGTCATGCCTTCCCGGATATCGTCTCCGGACAGGGGCGGATCATTCTCCTTAATCAGCTTGTTTTCTTTCGCGTAGGCATTAAATGTTTTGGTCAGCGCGTTGCGGAAGCCGGTTAAATGCATGCCGCCTTCCGGTGTCACGATATTGTTGACAAAACTGAATACCGATTCGTTGAAGGAATCGTTGTGCTGCATGGCGACTTCCACCATAATGTCATTCTTTATGCCTTCACAGTAAATGACTTCCGGATAGAGGGGCGTCTTGCCTTTATTCAGATAGGTGACAAATTCTTTGATGCCCCCTTCGTAGTGGAAGGTTTCTTCCCGTTCCTGGCCTTCTCTGTGATCGCAGAGGGTAATTTTTAAATTTTTGGTAAGAAATGCCATTTCCCGCAGGCGCTGCCGCAGGGTTTTGTAATCAAAGACCGTATCGTCAAAGATTGTCTCATCCGGATCAAAGGTGACACGGGATCCGGTAGCGCCCGGGTCGCAGTCACCGACAATTTTCAGGTCATACATGACTTTGCCCCGTTCGTAGCGCTGTTTGTATACGTGGCCGTTGCGGCGCACTTCCACTTCCAGCCAGTTGGACAGAGCGTTTACGACAGAAGCGCCGACACCATGCAGGCCGCCGGATACTTTGTATCCACCGCCGCCGAATTTGCCGCCGGCATGCAGTACGGTAAATACAACTTCCACGGCGGGCCGGCCGGATTTGTGGTTGATATCCACCGGGATGCCCCTGCCGTTGTCGGTGACGGTGATGGTATTGTCTTCGTTGATTTCCACGCGGATCTGTGTACAGAACCCGGCCAGTGCTTCATCCACTGAGTTATCCACGATTTCGTAAACCAGATGATGCAGTCCCCTGGAGGAGGTACTGCCGATATACATGCCCGGACGTTTGCGTACGGCCTCCAGTCCCTCTAAGATCTGGATCTGATCTCCATCATAGTTTGTTGCCATTTTATTCCTCCTGTTCTGTCACAGTGCCTTCTTTTACATAAAACACACGGTCGATCTGAAAACGGTTCTTTACGAATTCGTCCAGTCCCGTGCAGGTAATCATCGTCTGTACATCGGCCAGCTGACTCAGCAGATAATTCTGCCGGCTGCTGTCCAGTTCGGATAATACATCATCCAGAAGCAGTACTGGTGTATCGTGAATCGTCTGACGGATAAGTTCAATTTCCGCAATCTTTAAGGACAGAGCGGCAGAACGCTGCTGTCCCTGAGAACCGTATTTTCTGATGTCGATTCCGTTTATCTGAAACAGAATATCGTCCCGGTGCGGTCCCACCCCAGATGTATGCATGCGCCGGTCCTGGTCTTCGTGCTGCTCCAAAACCTGCTCATAGGCCTCTGCCTCCACATTGGGTTCATAGGCAAGGAACAGCTGCTCTCTGCCGCCGGTGAGATTTCTGTGAATTTCCCGGACAATTTCATTCAGGGACTGAATGAACTGCCGTCTCTGACGGATTACCTGGCTGCCGTAACGGACCATCTGGGTATTCCATACTTTCAGTGTGGTATACCAGTCGGGACGGTCGTCCATCTCTTTTAAGAGTTTGTTGCGCTGCAGCAGCACGCGGTTGTAATCGGACAGGACGGACAGATACACCTTGCTGATCTGACACAGTTCCATATCCATAAACCTCCGCCTCTGGGCAGGTCCGTTTTTAATCAGATTCAGATCTTCCGGGGAAAACAGTACCACACTGAGAATCCCAAACAGATCCGAGGCCTTCCGGATAGGAAGGCGGTTTACCGCAATGCCTTTGGGATGGTTCTGCTTCAGGTGAATGTCCACCTGGTTTGTAATGCCGTTTTTTTCGATACGGGTGCGGATGTGGCATTCCTTCTGATCGAATCGGATCATCTCCCTGTCACGGGTGCTCTTATGGGATTTTGTGGTGGCGCTGACATACAGCGCTTCCAGTATGTTGGTTTTGCCCTGGGCGTTATCCCCGTAAAAGATATTTGTTTTTGGCGCGAATTCTATTTTCAGGTTTTTATAATTTCGAAAATTCTGAAGTTCCAGGGATTCAATGATCATGCTTTAATCCGAAAACTCTGCCCCTGAAACGCAACGACGTCTCCGTCTTTTAATTTACGTCCCCGGCGTGTTTCTGTTTCTCCGTTGACTGTTACTTCTCCGTCCTGAATGACCATCTTGGCATCTACGCCGGAATCCACCAGACCTGCCAGTTTCAGCGCTTGTCCCAGTTTGATGAATTCATCCCGGATTTCCAATTCCTGTATCATTTCTTAATCCTCATAATCTCTTTCGTTAAAGTTGACCGGAAGAATCAGATAAATATAGCTTCCGGCGTCATCCTTGATAAAACAGGGAGCCTTTGAATTGATGAGATAGAGGGAAATCTCCTCGTCGTCAATAACACGCAGGGCATCGATAAAGAATTTCGGATCAAAGCCGATGGTCAGATCCCGGCCCTCTTTCTCAATATCAATTTCTTCATTCATGGATCCGATAAAGGAACGGACCAGCATATCCACCTTGCCGTCCCGGATCTTCATGATAATCGGTTTTTTATCGCTTTCACTGATCAGCAGGGAAGCACGTTCTACGCAGTCGTACAGATCCTTTTTGTTGATCCGGAAAGTGGTTTCGTAGTTATCGGACAGCATCTGCTCGATCTGGAAATATTTTCCCTCCAGCAGACGGGATACCACTTTTGTGCCGTCGAATTCAAAGAGAATATGATTGGGTGTTGCGTAGATATCCACCATGGAATCGATTTCTCCAGTGAGAATTTTGGATATTTCCTGAAGGGTCTTGCCCGGCACAATCATTTCCTGAGGGGCATATGCTTTTTTCAGTTCGATATTCCGGATGGCGATCCGGTGTCCGTCCAGGGCAACCACTTGCAGGCGGCTGTCATGACTGGAGAAAAATTCACCGGTCATGATTTTGTTGCTGTCGTTGTCTGCAGTGGCAAACAGCGTCTGTTTGATCACTTCTTTCAGGGTAAACTGAGAAATCGTAATGGCTTCCGAACGTTCCACATAGGGAAGATAAGGGAAGTCGTCGCCTTCTTTGCCTACAATTGTAAATTGTGCCTTCCCGCAGGTAATGGTGGTCTGCATGGAGTGACTGGTATCGATTACCACGGTACTGTCCGGGAGTTTTCTTACAATATCAGAGAATACCCTTGCGTCCAGCGCGATGCTGCCTCGTTCTTCAATCGTACCGGTAACAATGGTCTCGATTCCGAGTTCCATATCGTTTGCTGTTAATTTGAAGGTGTCCGCAGAGGCATCCAGAAGAATGCATTCCAGAATGGGCATGGTCGTACGGGTGGGAACTGCCTTCGATACAATATTAACAGCTTTCAGCAGATCTGCTTTCTGACATGTGATTTTCATATTGGTGAATAACTCCTTTCAGGACATATATTTATATCATCTATAATTATTTTCAGTAGTAGCAGCAGTAGGGGGTGTGGACAGGTGGATAAGCCTGTAAACCCGCCGGCTGCGGTACTTTGAACGAAAAAATCATCCATCTGTTGCCATGGAATTTTCCGGGAAATCCTGTGGACGGGAGTGGATAAATCGGAGGCATCTCCGGCGTGGATTTCTTTCAAAAAATCCTGCGGCCTGATTTCTGCACAGTACTTCCACAAAAAAACAGGTCTGTACACCGGGAAAACAGAGATATCCACAGAGTGGGAGGATAACTTCCGGATTTGGGCAAGCCTTCTCACACATGGGGATTGATCTTTTTGCGGATGGCGTCAATGGACTGGTGCAGGGTTTCATCTTCCCGGTATTCCCTGCTGATTTTGTTTACGCCGTGCAGCACAGTGGAATGATCCCGTCCGCCGATCTCCCTGCCTATGGCGTCCAGAGGCAGATCGGTCATGGATTTGCACAGATACATAATGATCTGGCGGGGTCTTGCAATGCTTCGGCTGCGGTCGCTGGACAGAATCTGTTCCACGGTCAGTCCAAAATGATCACATACGACTTCTGTAATCAAAGAAGGGGTGATTTCGCGGTTTGCTTCCGGATAAATCAGGCTCTCCAGTTCCCGTACGGCAATGTCCATGGTGATATCCGCGCGTTCCAGGTTGGAGTAGGCGATCAGCTTGTTTAAGGCGCCTTCCAGTTCGCGGATATTGGATTTGATATTGATGGCGATATAGTTGAGGATTTCCTCATCCAGGTCGATGGCTTCCAGTTTTACTTTATTTCTGAGAATCGCCATTCTTGTCTCATAATCCGGAGAAGCGATGTCTACCTGAATCCCCCATGCAAGACGGGATTTGGCCCGTTCTTCCAGTTTTTCCAGTTCTTTCGGCTGACGGTCACTGGAAATGATGATCTGGTGATTGATGCTGCGCAGGTCGTTAAAAGTATTGAAAAACTCCTCCTGCGTGGCGTCAGACTTGGAGATGAACTGGATATCATCCACCAGCAGGACGTCTAATTTGCGGTATTTTTCCCGCAGGCTGGCAGTGGTATGGGTGCGGATCCCTTCAATCACATCATTCATAAAAGTTTCAGAAGATACGTAGAGTACCTTTTTGGAAGGATCCTGATCCAGAATGTAGTGGGCGATGGAGTGCATCAGATGCGTCTTGCCAAGGCCGACACCGCCGTAGATAAACAGGGGATTGTAGGTCTTGTCCCCCGGATTTTCGGCGACCGCTAGGGCCGCGGAGTGGGCCAGGCGGTTGTTGCTGCCTACCACAAAAGTGTCGAAGGTATAGTTCGGGTTCAGGTTGCATTTGGACGCGGCTTCGTTCACCGGCAGTTCTCTGCGGATCCGCGGCTTTCTGCTGCGAGTGTCTTCCGGAAGTATGAATTCCAGCTCATAGGCTGTCCCGGTCATCTCTTCAATGGTTACCTGAATGAGCTTTTTGTATTTCTTTTCCACGATATTCAGTGCAATCGGCTCAATGGGGACCAGAATGGTGATTTTGCTGCCTTCAACGGAAAATACTTCCAGAGGCTTCAGCCAGGAGCGGTAAACCACATCCGTCAGGTCATAATCTTTTTTTGTCTTTTGCAGGATCTTGTCCCAGTTTTCTTCTATCGATAACATATTTGATCTTTCTCCACGGAGATGCCAGGGCACTATTTATTATAGGAAGCTTCCCGATAGTAAAAGCGCAGAATACTGACAGAATGGCACAGAAAGCCATAATCTGTTACTATTCTACTCTATTTTTCTCCTATAATCAATTCTTAAAATCAATTCTTACCTTAAAAAAAGAAAAATTCCTTGACAGCAAGGGGTTATTTGGTATAATTGTAATGCTATTCTACATAAAGAGTGTAAAGGAGGTGTATTGAAATGAAGATGACTTATCAGCCGAAGAAGCGCCAGAGATCCAAAGTTCACGGATTCCGCGCAAGAATGAGCACAAAAGGCGGCCGCAAGGTACTGGCTTCCAGACGTGCCAAAGGCAGAAAAAAACTGAGTGCATAAGGCAGCGAATATTATGTCGTTGCCTTTTACAGGCACAAGATCAGGTATGACGGCAGGTCATACAACCCCGCAAATGGTTTTTGTAAGCAGTAGGCCGGATGCGGGAGTCTTTAACGCTGAAGGGTAGAACATGCGCTTTTCAGAATCATTAAAGAAGAATCAGGACTTTCGGTTGGTATACCGAAAGGGAAAGTCGTACGCAAATCGCATTCTGGTTATGTATGTATTGAAGAACGGGACAGAGAGCAACCGTCTGGGGATCTCTGTCAGCAAAAAGGTGGGGAACAGTGTAGTCCGCCACCGGATTACCAGATTAGTGCGGGAAAGCTATCGACTCAGTGAGAATATGTTCCATCCCGGATGGGACATGGTTGTCGTTGCGAGGGGTTCAGCGAAAGCAGCCGATTATCGCGCAATAGAATCGGCACTGTTACACCTGGCAGGGATGCATCACATCCTGGATTTACAGGAAAAAGGCCGTATGCGGCCGTGAGGATCTGTAGATCCGGGCTTACACAAAGCCGGAATGACGAATGAAAAAGGTTTTTATTAAACTGATTAAGCTGTATCAGAAATATATTTCTCCAATGAAGACAGTAAAGTGTCCCTATTATCCGACCTGTTCCGCCTATGGACTGGAGGCGGTAGAGACACACGGCGCGCTGAAAGGCGGGCTGCTGGCTGCTTGGAGAATTTTGCGCTGTAATCCTTTTTCGAAAGGCGGATATGATCCCGTTCCGGAGCCAAAGAAAAAAACAAATAAAATAAAGTCACTTGTGAAAGAAGAAATTCGTTTTTAACAGGAGGATGAACCGTTGGGTCTTCTATTAACACAGAGCAGCGGTGTTCTGAGACCAATTGCGGTTGCTCTCGGCTGGCTGATGAATCTGATTTACATCGGATTAAGCAAAATCGGTATCAATAACGTTGCCTTAACGATTATTGTATTCACCATTCTCATTTATCTGTGCATGATGCCGCTGACTTATCAGCAGCAGAAATTCTCGAAAATGACAATGATCATGAATCCGGAACTGCAGGCCATCCAGAAGAAGTACAGGGGCAAGCGTGATCAGGCAAGCGTGAATGCCATGAACGAAGAGACACAGGCAGTGTACAGAAAATATGGAGTATCTCCTTCCGGCAGCTGTATCTATCTGGTTATCCAGTTACCGATTCTGTTTGCGCTGTATCGTGTCATCTACAATGTTCCGGCTTATATTTCCAGTGTAAAGAATACGTTTACCGATCTGGCGGCACAGGTTTATGCCACCAGCGGGGCACATGGCACCATGACGAAGTTTCTGGATTCCATCCAGACATATGCCATGCGCGGTGTTAAACTGGACTGGAGTTCAGCCACAGCAGCAAAGGATTCTATCATCGATGTCCTGTATAAGTGTACATCATCCAACTGGGACCTGTTCCGGGATACGTTCCCGAACATTTCTTCCGGTCTGATTTCCACAACACAGGCAAAGGCAGAGGCATTTAACAGTTTTCTGGGAGTCAGTGTAGTATATTCCCCGAAAAACATTATCGCCACATCCTTCCACGAAGGACATTATCTGCTGATTCTTATTGCTATTCTGATCCCGGTCATTTCAGCCGCGACACAGTTTATCAATATTCGCCTGATGCCGACCAGCGCAGGAGCGGGAGCCGGCGGAATGGGCGGACAGATGAAGGCCATGAATTACATGATGCCCATCTATTCTTTCATTCTGGTATTCTTCCTTCCGGTTGGTGTCGGTGTATACTGGATTGCCGGCGCGCTGATCCGATCCTTCCAGCAGTGGTTCTTCAACCGCCGTCTGGATCGGATGGATATGGATGAAATGATCAAAAAGAACCGGGCAAAAGCAGAAGAAAAAGAGAAAAAAAGACTGGAAAAGAAAAGCGGTGTAAGCGGACAGACCATTTCCAAATCCGCCAATATTTCCACGAAAAAGATCGACACTTCTTCTGCGAATATCAAGAAGAATTCCATGGCTGCCAAAGCAAACGCTGTAAAACACAGCAATAAAAACAATAAGACTGATTCCCCGGAGACAGAGACGCAGCAGGATGCGCCTGTTACCTATAAGAAGGGCAGTCTGACTTCCAAAGCGAATCTTGTAAAAGATTTTAATAACCGCAACACGAAAAAGTAGGAGGTAGTCGATATGGATTATATCGAAGTTTCCGGCAAGACTGTTGAAGAAGCTTTGACTGAGGCTACTGTTCAACTTGGAACAACCAGCGACCAGATTGAGTATGAGGTCCTGGACAAGGGAGCTTCAGGATTCCTTGGATTTAATTCCAAGCCTGCTGTAATCAGAGCCCGCAGAAAGTTTTCCCCGGAAGACCGGATCAGAGATTTCCTGAGCCAGGTATTTGCGGCCATGCACCTGGACGTGGAAATCATTTTCCACAATACGGAAGATGACTGCATTGATGTGGAGTTAAAGGGCGATGATATGGGCATTTTGATCGGAAAGCGCGGACAGACGCTGGATGCGCTTCAGTATCTGACCAATCTGTCTTTAAATAAACATTCGGACCATTATACAAAGGTGCGTATTGACACGGAGGATTATCGCCACCGCAGACAGCAGACACTGGAAAATCTGGCAAAGAATATTGCCTATAAGGTAAAAAGAACCAGAAAAGATGTATCGTTAGAGCCGATGAATCCATTTGAAAGACGTATTATCCACTGCGCGCTGCAGGATGATAAATACGTGGAGACACACAGTGAAGGGGAAGAACCGTACCGTTTCGTTGTAGTCACATTAAAAAAATAATAACGATACCATGTAACAGGCTTTTTCAAATGACTCTTTTGGAAAAGCCTGTTTTTTACAGAATTCGGATGACAGATAAAGGGTCATCCCGGATTGAGTTTCGGAAAGAAGCAAGAGGGCAGAGAGATGAAGACAGATACAATTGCAGCGATTGCCACAGCCATGGCGCCTGCGGGGATCGGGATTATCCGGATCAGCGGGGAGGAATCCCTGGAAGTGGCAGACCGCATTTTCCGTCCGATCAAATCAAAGAAAAAGGTCAGCCAGATGGATTCGCATACTGTGCATTACGGGTATATCTGCGATGGGGAAGAAATTGTGGATGAAGTGCTGCTTCTTGTAATGCGCGGTCCCCATACTTATACCAGAGAGGACACGGTGGAAATTGATACCCACGGGGGCGTCATTGTCATGAAGCGCATCCTGGAAGTGGTATTAAAAAACGGCGCCAGACCGGCGGAACCGGGGGAATATACAAAACGCGCCTTTTTAAACGGCCGGATTGACCTGACACAGGCAGAATCGGTCATTGACATCATCAATGCCAAAAGCGACAATGCGCTGAAATCTTCGGTGCGGCAGCTGCAGGGCAGTATCCGGGATAAAATCACAGATATCCGCGGCCGCCTGCTGTATGAACTGGCCTTTATTGAATCTGCCCTGGATGATCCGGAACATTATACCCTGGACGGTTATCTGCCGGAACTGAAGCAGAAAATGCAGAAAATTCACAGTGAACTGAAGCACCTGCTGGACCGGGCAGATGATGGGAGAATCCTGAAAGAAGGCATCAATACTGTGATCGTGGGCAAGCCGAATGCCGGAAAATCTTCTCTCCTGAACGCGCTGACCGGCGAAGAACGGGCGATTGTGACGGATATTGCCGGAACCACCAGAGACACACTGCAGGAGTCCATACAGCTGGACGGCATCGGCCTGAATATTGTGGATACTGCAGGGATCCGCGATACGGAGGATACGGTGGAGCGGATCGGTGTGGAACGTTCCCGTCAGGCCATGGAAGATGCGGATCTGATTCTGTACGTAGCGGATTCCTCGACACCGCTGGATGAAAATGATTCTGAGATTCTGCAGCGCATCGCCGGACGCAGAGTCATCGTTCTGCTGAATAAATCGGATCTGAAAGAGGAGACCTCGGCGGAAGAGCTCCGTGCGCATCTGGATCCGGATCAGGAGGTGATCCCGGTGTCCATGGTGGACGGAACCGGCCTGCAGCAGTTCAGAGACCGGGTAAAGGACATGTTTTTCCACGGGAATCTGTCCTTTAATGACGAAGTCTATCTTACCAATGCCCGCCAGAAAAATACGCTGACCCTTGCCTGGGAAAGTATCGGTCAGGTATTGCAGAGTATGGAAAATCAGATGCCGGAAGACTTTCTGACCATTGATATGATGGATGCCTATCAGGAACTGGGAAAAATGATCGGCGAAGCGGTGGAAGATGATCTTGTGGATGAGATCTTCTCCGAATTCTGTATGGGCAAGTAGAGACAGACTTATCCATACATTTATCCACAAAACAGTACACTTATCCACGTATGTAACGAAAAACCAGGAGAGATGGAATGTTTCCGTTCTGGAAAAAAGAAAAGTTAATGGTGGAAAAAGTGGAAAACCGAAGAACGCATTGACAGAAGAAGGGAATAATCATGCCTGTACTAGAAGAAAATTATGATGTGGTGGTGGTGGGAGCCGGTCATGCCGGCTGTGAAGCGGCACTGGCCTGCGCCAGACTGGGACTGGAGACCATACTGTTTACCGTAAGCGTGGAAGCGATTGCCATGATGCCCTGCAACCCTAATATCGGCGGCAGCTCCAAAGGGCATCTGGTGCGTGAAATCGATGCCCTGGGCGGAGAAATGGGAGTGAATATTGACCATACCTTTATTCAGTCCAAGATGCTGAACCGCTCCAAAGGACCGGCAGTACACTCTCTGCGTGCCCAGGCGGACAAGGCTGCTTACAGCGCCCGTATGCGTAGGACGCTGCAGAATACGGATCATCTGACCATTCGCCAGAGCGAGGTCTGCGAGCTGATAGTGGAAGATCATACTGTCCGTGGTGTAAAGACAATCTCCGGCGCCACGTATCATGCGCGGGCGGTGGTTCTGTGTACCGGAACCTATCTGAACGCCAGATGTCTCTTCGGAGAAGTGATCAATCAGACCGGACCCAACGGACTGATGGCAGCCACACATCTGACGGATTCCCTGAAGGACAATGGTGTGGAGATGTACCGGTTTAAGACCGGTACACCGGCCAGAATTGATAAAAGAAGCATGGATTTTTCAAAAATGGAGGAGCAGAAGGGGGATGAACGGGTGGTTCCCTTCTCCTTTACGACTGATCCGGAATCTGTCCAGATCGATCAGGTAAGCTGTTGGCTGACTTATACCAATGAGGAAACCCATCGGATTATCCGGGAAAATCTGGACCGTTCCCCCATGTATTCCGGCGTAATCGAGGGTACCGGTCCCAGATACTGTCCGTCTATCGAGGACAAAGTGGTGAAATTTGCCGATAAAAAACGGCATCAGATCTTCATCGAACCGGAAGGTCTGGATACCAACGAAATGTATTTAAGCGGGATGTCCTCCTCTCTTCCGGAGGATGTGCAGTATGCTATGTATCATTCGGTGCCGGGATTGGAGCATGCCAAAATTGTGCGGAATGCCTATGCCATCGAGTATGACTGTATCAATCCCAGACAGCTGCGTCCGTCCCTGGAATTCAAAAACATTCACGGGCTTTTTTCCGGCGGGCAGTTTAACGGAAGTTCCGGATATGAAGAAGCAGCCTGTCAGGGGCTGATTGCCGGTATAAACGCAGCCATGCAGATCCTCGGGAAGGATCCACTGGTTCTGGACCGTTCCGAATCCTATATCGGTGTTCTGATCGATGATCTGGTGACCAAGGAAAATCATGAACCTTACCGCATGATGACCTCCCGGTCGGAATATCGTCTCCTGCTGCGCCAGGATAATGCGGATCTCCGTCTCACACCAAAAGGATATAAGGTTGGCCTGATTTCCAGAGAACGGTATGAAAAGGTGAAGGAAAAGGAGCGTTTCATCCGGGAAGAGATTGCGCGGATGGAAACCATAAAAGTGGGTGCCGGCAGACAGATCGGAGAATTTCTTTCCCGGTTAGGGAGCCAGCCCCTGCATACCAGTACCAGTCTGGCAGAACTGATTCGCCGGCCGGAACTGGATTATGATAAAATCGCCCCGCTGGATCCGGATCGAAAGCCGCTGCCCCGGGATGTGATCGAGCAGGTTACAATTAATATCAAGTATGACGGTTATATCCGACGGCAGATGAAACAGGTCAAACAGTTCAAACGGCTGGAAGGGAAAAAACTTCCCGCAGAGTTCGACTACAGTACGATCAGCGGACTCAGAATCGAGGCCCAGCAGAAACTGAATCTGTACCAGCCGGAATCCATCGGACAGGCTTCCCGAATCTCCGGTGTGTCACCAGCAGATATTTCTGTACTTCTGGTATACATGGAACAGCTTCATCAGCAAGAACAGACGAAATAGAAGTATCAGAAGAAAAGAAATCATAGAAGAAATTAAAGAAACGGACGCATTAGAAGAAACTGGAAGGGTAAAATGCGGAAGAACATCTGATCGCGCGAAAATCCGAATAGCATCTGAACAGAATTAGAGCATATTAAGGAAAAAGAGAAAAGCAGCCGGACGTTGTGGTTGTCTTTGATTTTGGTTTTAAAACACGGAAACAAAATCAAAACAAATTCACGAGTTGTCCGACTGCTTTTTAAATAATAATAAAATAAACAGACAAAAAGGCAATATGAAATTTTTCTCACACTGCATGTGGAATGGAAGGGAAACCATGCATGAAAAACGCATACAGAGCGTTAGAAAATGGTCTTATTGCAGCGGTTCCCTGGAAGGAGTGCCTGCTTTTCGCGGGTATTTCCCCGGGGTATTTTTCTTTTTCTGAATGACAACCAGCGATCTGCCATAGGTGGTGTTCGGCAGGGAGAAGCGTTTGATCTCACGGATCGACCCTCCCAGAAGGTGGATGGCGTGTTCCGCTGTTTCTGCTTCCTCATCCACTTCACTGCCTTTGTAGGAGAGAAACAGACCGCCGACCCGCACAAAGGGAAGACAATATTCCGATAAGGTAGAAAGGTTGGCTACTGCCCGGGAAACACAGAGGTCAAAGGATTCCCGGTATTCCTTGCTGCGGGCCAGTTCCTCGGAACGGCCATGGATGGCTGTGATGTTCGTAAGTCCCAGTTCCTCGGTTACTGCATGGAGAAAACGGATGCGCTTGTTTAAAGAATCCAGCAGAACCACCGAAAGCTGAGGAAAGGCGATTTTTAATGGAATACCGGGAAATCCGGCACCGGTGCCGACATCAATGAGTCGGAGTGGTTTCTTTTCGGCAGCGGCATGCAGATCCACAGCCTGTATCAGGGAAAGGCTATCCAGGAAATGCTTTTCCAGCACTTCTTGAAAGTCGGTGACAGCAGTGAGGTTCATTTTTTCATTCCAGGCAATCAGCATCTTATAATAGGTAAGAAACTGCGCAAGCTGTGCTTCGGAAAGGGTAATGCCGAGTGCAGCAGCAGATGTCTGAAGTTTGGTGAGGTCATAGGTCATAAATCATATATCTCCAATTCGTAATTCATTTGTGTGTCAGAAGCTTTTCTGCAGTCATGCAGAAAAGTCCCGGATTTTCCATTTGCGGCAGATGTTTTGTTTTTTGAATTCTCCGCACCCGGACAGAACCATTCATGCGGGCGCAGGCTTTGGCTGCGTGTACGCCCTGCTCATCCGCTTCCCCGGCAATAATGCTGAGATTTTCTCCTTGCCGGATGCCATCTCTGATATCCAGATTCATAAATCGGGTAAGCATGCTGGAAAAAAGCATTTTGTTCAGGTGATGGTCATAGTGGGCAAATCGATAATACAGATCCACAGTCTCTTTCTTCAGCTTTGCAGGCTCATAGAAGGCATTTTTTACCATGTCGTTTGTAACCAGAAATTTGCAGTGGCTCACATTGTAGATAAAAGTGCCTGCAAAGGGGGACATCAGGATATACCGCAACAGCCGGTGAATGACCGTAGGATATCGGTACGTCCATTCGATGGGGGATGGATTGACCCCGATGATATGGAGAAAACGGCTGGGATCCAGTTTTCGTGCCATAACTGCAATAGAAAATGATGTACCGGTGGCCATTACATCACAAGGTGCCTGGATGATATCTGAAATAAAATCTACGATCATCTGATCATAGAAATACTGCGTATACAGCAGATCCGGCTTGTCGGAACGTCCGCATCCCGGCAGGTCCAGAGTGTATACGGTGTGAGCTTCCGCAAGAGTGCGGAGAGATTCCGCCCATTCTTCTCCGGAGCTGGTAGGCAGCAGTTCATGAATCAGGAGAAGCGGTGTACCAGTTCCGCATTTGGAATAATAGACGTTGCCGTACTTCCAGCGATAATAATGGCCGTTCTTCAGGGAAAGACGGTTCCCCATGACAGAACGAAAGCCGGAAAATGTATTAAATAAAAATGCAAAACCGAGGATTGACCCGGTACTGAACAAAGAAAAAATACGTTTTTTCATAAGGACTCCTTTGCAAATTAAAACTAAGCAGGTTGCTGAGCATATGACAGCCTGCAGTTCTATTCAATTATAAAAGATATCCGCAGGCATGACAAATATAATCTGGTTTTTAACGTAAAACCCTGGAACGCAGGATAATGTTTCACGTGAAACCTCTCTGTTTTACGTGAACCAAAGAATGAAGAAAAAATGTTTCACGTGAAACATTTCAAAACAACCAAAACAAATTGGAAAATCAGATGTTTCACGTGAAACATTGCTATGGAATGCCCCTATAAAACATGCTATACTATAAAATATCGTTTGGAAAGGAAAACAGATTGAAACGAATAATTGCAATAGCAAACCAAAAAGGAGGAGTAGGAAAGACTACGACCTCCATTAACCTTGCGGCATGCATCGCCGAACAGGGAAAAAAAGTGCTTCTTGTGGATCTGGATCCTCAGGGCAATGCCACGACAGGAGTGGGGCTGGATAAAAATGAAATAGAATTTTCCACTTATGAACTTCTGATCGGGGAATGTACAGCAAAAAAGGCGGCTGTAAGTACAAATACGGAAAATCTCGATATTATTCCGGCCAATATGAATCTGGCAGCTTCAGAAATCGAATTAGTTGAGACGAAAAACAAGGAGTATCGACTGAAAGAAGAGCTGGATTATATCGTGGATGACTATGATTTCGTTATTATTGACTGCCCGCCATCGCTGAGCATGCTGACCATTAATGCAATGACGACTGCGGATACAGTTCTTGTCCCAATTCAGTGTGAATACTATGCGCTGGAAGGATTGAGCCAGCTTATGTATACGATCAACCTGATCCAGGAGCGCTTAAATGAAAATCTGAAGGTGGAAGGAATCGTATTTACCATGTATGATTCCCGCACGAATCTGTCCAATGATGTGATTACAAATGTAAAGAAATACATGGACACCTACATTTATGAGACTCTGATTCCACGCAACATCCGTCTGGCAGAAGCACCAAGCTACGGAATGCCGATCAATCAGTACGATGACCGCTCCACAGGTGCAGCAGCGTATCGCGCACTTGCGACAGAAGTGATCGAAAGAGAGGATATCTGACATGGCAGCAAGAAGAAGAGGACTGGGAAGCGGCCTGGATGCGCTGATTCCGCCGAAAAGAAATCGGACAGAAGAAAAGAAGACGGGGCATTCGGATCATACAGAGGATACTGCCGGGCAGGCAGGGCCTGCGCAGGAGAAAAAATCTGCGGAAGCGAAATCCACAAAGCAGGAAGAAAAATCCGCGGAAGTGAAAACTGCGAAACAGACAAAAAAATCTGCCGGCGTGAAAACTGGTGAGCAGAAAAAAAGTTCTGCCGGTGCAAAGGCCACAGGTCAGGAAGAAAATACAGCACGGATAAAATCCACAAAGCAGAAGGCAAACACTGCCGAGGAAAAATCATCGGAACAGGAAGCAAATACTGCAGAGGAAAAATTGCCGAAGCAGAAAGAAAAATCTGCACAGGATGATGTTTCTGTAAAGGGAAAAAGTGCTGTATCCCAAACAGACAAAGCCTCTGCGTCTGTTCCTAAGGAAGAAAAATCCGCTGCAAAGAAAGAGACAGAAAGCACTGCCGGAAGCAAAGGAAAGGAAACTACGGTTCCCATCGATCGGGTGGAACCCAACCGGAATCAGCCCAGAAAAGAGTTTGACCGGGAATCCCTGAAAGAACTGGCAGATTCTATTTCCGAATATGGGATTCTGCAGCCTCTGCTGGTGACGGATAAAAAAGACTACTATCAGATTATCGCCGGGGAACGGCGCTGGAGAGCGGCAAAACTGGCAGGACTGAAAGAAGTGCCGGTAATTGTGCGGGAACTGACGGATCAGGAGATCGTTGAAATCTCCCTGATTGAAAATATTCAGCGGGAAGACCTGAATCCGATTGAAGAAGCGCATGCCTATCGCACCCTGATTGAAGAATTTCAGTTAAAACAGAGTGATGTGGCAAAACGTGTATCCAAAAGCCGGACGGTGATCACTAATTCCATGCGGCTTTTAAAACTGGATCAGAAGGTTCAGCAGATGCTGATTGACGGAAAACTGAGCGTAGGACACGCCCGGGCATTGATTGCTCTGGAGGATCCGGCGCTTCAGGTGGAGGTAGCAGAACAGACGGCAGAAAAGAAACTGAGCGTCCGGGAAGTGGAGCAGTTGATCCGTTCCCTGCTGCATCCGAAGAAAACAAAAGAAAAGAAAAAAGAATCTCCGGAACTGGAACATTTGTATCGGGATCTGGAAGAACAGATGAAGCTGGTGCTGGGAACAAAAGTAGAAATCAAGAACAAAGGCAAACAGGGTAAGATCGAGATCTCCTATTTTTCACAGGAAGAGCTGGATCATATTCTTCTGATGCTGAAATCTATTGATCAAGACATCTGACAGAGAAAGCACTGTCTTCAAAGAAAAGGAACAATAAGGAACTGATGTTCTGGAAAGAGGGATAAAATGAGTGGAATATTGGACCTGAGCCTGAAAAGTCTGACAGGTATTTCTGCGGACTTTATGGTATTAGTGCTGGCAGCACTGGTAGTTATACTGATTATTGTCTGCTGTGTTCTGGCCGGAAGAAGCAGAAAGCTGCGGGCAGCCTATGAAAAGTTCATGCGCGGCCATGATGGACAGTCACTGGAAGGCGTACTGAAAAGCCAGCTGGATCATCTGGATCAGGTACGGATGGAAGAAAAACAGGCAGAAAACAAGGTACATGAAATCATGGATGAATTTGATGATACCTATCAGAAAATGGGTCTGGTAAAATACGATGCCTTTGATGAGATGGGCGGCAAGCTTTCCTTCTCGCTTGCGATGCTCAACCGAAAAAATACAGGATTCGTATTAAATGCTGTACACAGTAAAGAAGGATGTTATACTTATATTAAAGAAATCATCGAGGGCAATTCCGTCCTGCTGCTGGCACAGGAAGAAAAAGAGGCAGTAGAGATGGCCATGCATTCACAGGAGTAGCAGATGATACATAATTTCTTGAGATCCATAGGTTTTCATAACCTGCAGAAGAACACAGAACTGTTCGATATTCTGGAAGATATTGTGCGGAACCCGGATCGCAAGTCAGTGACACGTGATATTTACGGCAACGGATTCGGGAGCTTTTCCCGGGAGTATGGAGAGAATTTCGGCATCACGGTGTGCGGGGATTTTCTGGAGAATAACGAGTTTCATATTGAATACTATTTTCCTTTCTTTCGCGGATCAGATATATCCACTTATGAACAAATTGAAGTGGAACGTTTTGCGCAGAAAGAGGCCTATGCGGGGATCTGCGATGATCTTCGGCTGGGTGCCACTCTGATCTTTTACATTGACAATGTGGCCGATCTGCTGAATGCCCGGCTGCTGTACGGAAATCAGTTCAATGCATCAAATGCAGTCTTGTCAGGGCTGGCAAGTAGTGGTAAAATTCTATTACCGGTGCTGAAAACAGAGCAGCAGGTAAAACAGCGGACAGAGATATCCAAGAAGCGCATGGATCTTCTGAATGAAGCCAAAAGCGGCAGCCAGGAAGCTATCGACAGTCTGACACTGAATGATATGGATACCTATTCCATGCTGTCCCAGCGTGTGAACCACAATAAAGAAGATATCCTGAGTATTGTGGAAAGCAGTTTTATCCCCTATGGGATTGAAAGTGATCAGTATGTAGTGATCGGGGAGATTCTTTCCTGCCGTCGGACGCATAATCAGACGACAAATGAATCCGTATGGATTCTGGGGCTGGACTGCAACGACCTGGTCTTTGATATTATCATCAATGAGCGGGATCTCTATGGGGAGCCGGCTGTAGGGCGCAGGTTCCGGGGACGTATCCTGATGCAGGGATTTATTAATTTCAGTTAAAAAGGATCAGGCGGGGAGCCGGTGCGATCCGCCTGAAAAGAAAATACATTCCTTTCGGTGAAAATTTAATAACTGGTTACCGATCCAGAAGCTTACGAAGGGGACGGAAGTTCTCTGCGGTGAGAAAAATCGGCATTTGTCCTGTTAGTTTAACGGATAAAACAAGCGCCTCCTAAGAACGTTTTTAACAAACGACTCGGAGGAATCTGAAAAACAGGATGGGCGTTCGATCCGAACCGACTGCGGGACAAAAATGAGCGAAAGTTCTAACGAAGGCGTTATGGGTGTTATGAAACACCCGCCCCGTATTAGACGATTTTTATTAGACGTTTTAGAACTTTTCCTCGCGAGGGACCTGATCCTCGAAGGCCGGAAAGCCTTGAAAATACAGGAAAAATCAAAGATGTTTCTGTAGCTCAGCAGGATAGAGCGTCCGCCTCCTAAGCGGAAGGTCGTGGGTTCGAATCCCGCCAGGAACGCTATTTCAGAGGGCGGGGACCGAAAAAATCGGTTCCCGCTTCTTCTATCTCAGAAGACGATTTCCGTCTAAAAACTCCCCTTACATATTAGCTGGAATCTAAAATTTCGCCGATTCTTCTAACGAGCCGATTTTCAGCCGGTTTTCGGGGCTTCGGTTCAACGAAGGCGTTTGTTGCGCTGATCACACGAGCGCACCGGTGATAATCCGCGATCATTAGAGGACATTCCTCGCAAATGCCTTGAAAACGGGCCTTTTCCTCTTTTTTTAATTCTCCATCCACCAAATGCTGGTTCCCCTATTTTCATCCGGGGTCCGTCTCAGGCACAGATTCCGGCTAATATTTCTTCATCTTCATTGAACCTGGAGCCTTGAAATATTAGTTGTTCTAAAAGCACCCGCCCCGCATTGAACCTCCGTACATAGCCCGTTTCTGATCTGCATCTGCAGTACCGAAGCGGGCTTTTTCTTTTGAACTCTTAAGAAGATGGAGTCGCGCGCGCACCGCGTCCGCAAGCTCCTCGCGCACCGCGCACGGAAATGGAGGTATCAGATGAGAACAAGACAGAAACTACAGAGAAAAACCATTATGATCGACGGCGTCCGCTACTATGCAGAACGTCCGCATGACTGCAGGAAGTGCTTTTTCTGGAAGAACCGTAAGGTCGGCTGCTCGCTAGGCAAAGAGAACTGCTATTACCTGGCTGAAGTCATAAAGACAGAACAGGAAAAGAAATGCGAGAACTGTCCTTATGCCAAAGGCCAGCCATGTGTCACGGCGAGCTGTTATAAGGATCTGGAACACTGGCTGCAAGAACGCCGTGCCAGAACCGTGAAGCTGATGATGAAGGAAGAAAGGAGTTCAGCCTATGTCGGATAAAGATCTACAGCGTTATCGTCACTATGAGTCGATGATCAAGAAAGCACGGAAAACAGGGATTGGCGAGAAGCCGCCCAGCTGTGCGAAATGCCAGTATTATCAGCCGGAGTTCAAGTACAGGAAATGCCTGTATGCCAGATGTCCTTACCAGAGGGATACGGAGATCTTCCGCAAGAGACCCCTGAAAAAGGACAAGATTCCGGGACCGGAGGTGGTGAAGGTGGATGGATAATTATTATCTTGACTATTTTTATGGTCTTGAAGCGGATGCATACAGCTTTATCCGTGTGCCGAAGCTCCTGATCAATCTCCCGATCTATAAGGATCTAACATCTGACGATAAGCTTCTATACGGAATATTACTCGACCGGATGAGCCTTTCCGCTAAAAACCGGTGGATGGATGATGACGGACGTGTGTATATCATATTCACCATTGAAGACGTTATGGAAGCTTTAAACTGTGCTCAGCATAAAGCGGTCAAGTTAATGAACAATCTGGAGACGAAAGCACATCTGATAGAACGTAAGCGTCAGGGGCAGGGGAAACCCAGTCTGATCTATGTGAAGAAATTCGTGCCGATGTCAAATGCGCAATTCTTGAATTGTCAAAATCGCAATTCTGGAATTGCTGAAAGCACAATTCAAGAGTTGCCGAAACCGCAATGTAATAATACTGAATCCAATAATACAGAATATAGCGATACTGATCTTTTCTTTTCCGCTGACGGCAGATCAGAAGAGATGAGAACGAGAGCTGCCTATGAGGAATATTTCAGAGAGGCTCTTGAGATCGATTTTCTGAAGCAGAACAATCCGGGTGAGCGGGATACGCTGGACGGGATTCTGGATCTGATCGTGGATACCTGCTGTGCCAACAAGCCATGGATCGTAATCAGCGGAGATAAAAAGCCTATAGAAGTGGTGAAAAGCCGGTTCATGAAGCTGAATTCCAGCCATATCGAGTATGTCCTGAAGTGCCTGTCGGATAATACGACCCGGATCCGGAACGTGAATCAGTATCTGCTGGCTACTCTTTTCAATGCCACCACAACAATCAGTCCCTATTACCGGTCCTGGGTGAACAATGACATGGCTAACGGCCTTGTGTAGGAGGTGATGCAAAAAATGCCAAATAAAGCGACGGTCCTTTGCTGCGGAAACCAGAAAGGCGGCGTCGGAAAGACTTTTACAACGGAAAATCTGGGCGTCGGGCTTGCGCAGGAAGGAAAGAAAGTGCTTTTGGTGGATATGGATCCGCAGGCCTCTCTTACCATCAGCCTTGGCCATCCGAGGCCGGATGAGCTGCCGGTCACGATTTCCGATATGATGCAAAAGGTGATCACGGATGAGGATATACAGCTCCGTGAGGGAATCCTTACCCATCCGGAAGGCGTGGATCTGATGCCGGCAAACATTTCCTTGTCCGGCCTGGAGGTCTCTCTGGTCAATGCCATGAGCCGGGAATCTATTCTAAAGCAGTATCTGGAAGCGTTAAAGAAGAACTATGAGTTTATTATTCTGGACTGCATGCCGTCCCTTGGCATGCTGACGGTCAATGCCCTGGCGGCTTCCGACCAGCTGATCGTCCCGGTTCAGGCCCAGTATCTGTCCGCCAAAGGTCTGGAGCAGCTCCTTCAGACCGTCAATAAAGTGAAGCGGCAGATCAATCCGAAACTGCGGATCGAAGGGATCCTGCTGACGATGGTCGATGCGAGGACCAACAATGCCAAAGAGATTGCCGGCCTGATCCGTGAAACGTACGGCAGCCGGCTGAAGGTATTTGATGTTGAGATTCCACGATCCGTCCGGGCGGCGGAGATCAGCGCAGAGGGTAAGAGCATCTTCGCTCATGATCCCGGAGGAAAGGTTGCTGCGGCCTACAAAGAACTGACGAAGGAGGTGATCCGCGATGCCGAAAAAAGGCGCAAACATCACCTTGAGCAGCTACGATGATATCTTTGAGACCGATGAAAGCCGTGCGGACGCCCAGTTGGAACGGATACAAAAGATACCGATCAGTGAACTGGTGCCGTTCAGGGATCATCCCTTCAAGGTGGTGGATGACGAAGCTATGCTGAGGACAACGGAAAGCATTGCACAGTTCGGTGTTCTGACGCCGCTGATCGCAAGGCCTCTGGAGGACGGGACCTATGAGATCATTTCCGGTCACCGCAGAGTCCATGCCGCACAGGCAGCAGGTCTTACGGAAGTGCCTGTCATTGTCCGGGACATGGATGATGACGCCGCAACCGTGCTGATGGTCGATTCCAACCTGCAGAGGGAGCACATCCTGCCGAGCGAGCGGGCATTTGCTTATAAGATGAAGAACGAAGCAATGAAAAGGCGTGCTGGCAGGCCGTCAAGAGAAAATGCGTCCCAAGTTGGGACACAAAAAAGAACGGATGAAATTATGGTTGAAGAAATGGGACAGAGCCGAAATCAAATTCAGCGTTATATCCGCCTCACCTACCTGATCCCAGAACTCCTTGAGCTGGTCGATGAAAAGAAGATCTCCTTTAACCCTGCAGTCGAACTCTCCTACCTGAAGCCTACCGAGCAGGAAATGTTCCTGTCGGTCATGGAATGGTCGCAGAATGCACCGTCCCTCTCACAGGCCCAGCGCCTAAAGAAACTCAGTCAGGATGGAAAACTCACCCCCGACGCCATGCGTGAGATCATGAACGAAGTAAAGAAAGGCGATCTGGAGCGAGTCACCTTCCGGAATGAGACCCTTCGGAAGTATTTCCCCCGTTCCTATACCGCGCAGCAGATGCAGGACCAGATCATAAAGCTTCTGGAACAGTGGCAGAAGCGCAAACAGCGGAATCAGGAGCGATAAAACCAAATAACGTATCTCTGAAGACGGACGTTCTCCATGCGGGAATGTCTTTTTTTATGCCAAATATGAAAGGAAAACAGACTATGTCAAAGATGAAAGCAACCGAAAAGCAGGCTATGGAAATCCTTAAGAAACTGGATGAGCTGATCGATTTCTCTGTCGATCTGGAAGCAAATCTCGATGAAAGCGAGACCATCGAAGAAGTGCTCCTTTGCCTGGAGGATACGATCGATGAATTCTGCGATGCCGTCGAGGTGATCGAGGCAATCCGCGAGTTCCTGATCGAGGTGGAAAACCTTGATGATGAGGATCCCGCCGAGGAAGAGCCGGAAGAAGAATGCACCTGCTGTGCGCCTCCGGAACTCCGCAATGAGCTGATCCGTATCGCGCAGAGCATACAGGCCTATGAACGAATGGCAGCTGAAAAGCGAATGGCGGGAACCGCTACGAAGAGGAATCCCGTGCCGGAGATCCCTGTTCCTGAAGAAGACTCCGTTGCGCTGCTTTTCTATGATGCCGGAGATTACAGAGTCTTCCCCTTTGAGCATGTTCTCCGCATCTGTCCCTGGCTGAATGAGCACAGCGTTATGCGTGCGATCCCGGGCGTCAAAGATCTCTATTATCTCTATGAAGAAGGCACAGAGATCAAAACAGAAAGCGACCTTTATCTGGTCGGCCCCGTCGTTGTGATCCGGCTGAATAAAGATCATTTCCTCATCACGCCGGATGCCCTGGACCGCCACCGCGTCCGCAAGTTCATGAGAGACAACACTGAGACTATAGATTTTGAAGAAGGCGCCAGTTATCCGGCGCTTCGTTTCGTTTAAGGAGGAAAACCATGGATTATGAACAGTTTTTGGAGCAGGTAAGAGCGGATCTCCAGCAGCAGTTCCCCTATATGAACGTGGAAATCCGCAGTGTGGAGAAACTGCAGGGCCAGTCCTATACCGGTATTTCCATCACGCCGGAAGGCGGCAATGCCGGCGCGACCATGAACCTGCATTCCCAGTATGAGATGCTGCAGGACGGAGTGCCGATGGATATCGTCATGAGGCGTATCGAAAACCTTGCCGCTGATGCTGTAAAACAGATTCCGCAGGTGGAAGCTTCCACCCTATCGGATTACGAGCAGATGAAGCATACCCTGATCATGCAAGCCGTACCGGTCGGATCGAACCGTGCACTGCTTGACACCATCCCCCACAGGACAATGGAAGACATCGCCATTGTCTACCGTTTCCAGCTGGATCACAGGGAAAATGCGGACGCCACCGTGCTTGTCACCAACCAGATGCTACAGAATTACGGGATCACCGCGGAACAGCTGATGGCGGATGCCGCCATTTCCGCGCCGCAGAGGAATCCGGTCTCTCTCCGCTCTCTGGCAGAGGTTCTCTCGGAAATGAGCGGCGGCATGATCCCTCCGGAGGATGTCGGGGCCCCGCCTCTTATGGTCGCTACGGTTCCCGGCGCTGTCAATGGTGCTGGCGTAATGGGCTATCCGGACTTCTTTAAGGATGCTGCGGACCAGATCGGCGGCAGCTATTTCATCCTTCCTTCGTCTGTCCACGAGATCCTGCTTCTCGCGGATGACGGCAGCATGAGCGCACAGGAGCTGAGCGCTATGGTCTCCGCTGTCAATTCCCAGGAAGTGATGCCGGAAGAGCAGCTTGGAAGTGAAGCTTACCACTATGATGCCCAGGCTCAGGTCTTCGAGAAGGCTTCTGCCTATGAGGAAAGGGTCATAGAGGAGCGTGAAATGATCGCGGACGCTATGCCGGGTGTCGTTCATGAGGAGGCTGCAGCCTATGCGGCTGAACCTGTCCCAGAGACGATCTCTGTTCTCATGGTGGAACCGGGCAAGTATCCCAGAGAGATTGAGATCGGCACTGAACTGGAAGACCTGCAGGCAGCTGTCGGCGACAATATCGAGGTCGTCTATCCTTTTGACGATCAGGTAGGCCTCGTCATGAATGAGGAAGGCAAGATCAACGGCCTTCCGCTGAACCGGTCTTTACGTGATGAAAACGGAGAAATCATGGATGTGATCGCCGGTCCGTTTATGGTCACCGGCCTGACTGAGGAGAGCTTCGGGTCTCTGACGCCTGATCAGATGAAGACGTATGGAGAAATGTTCCACACGCCGGAGATGTTCATGAAGATGGGACGCGGGATCATGGCACTGCCTCTTCCCGAGGAAAAAGTGGAAAAACCGGAGAAGGCTGTTGATAAAGCCCAGGCAAAAGATGCCCAGAAGAAGGAACCGAAGGCAAAACGCAGGAAGACGCCGGATCACAGTGACCGTTGATTGCAGCATGAAGGAAGGGGCCGGTTTTACAGCCGGCTCCGCCAAATATAACGAATGGAGGTGGTGATTCTTGCAGGAAGAGATAGAAAACAGGACCGTGAACCTGATGATCACAACGACAAGACTGACTGCCAGGGCACTGATCTCCGGTTATCACAAATTTGAAGAGCGGCGCAAACAGCGGGCAGCAGCGAGATCCGCCAGAAAAAGCCAGAAACCGACAGGAAAGCAGACGGTAAAGCAGCTGATTGGGCAGAACCAGGGCGTCAGCAGTATTGATATCGCCAAGACAGACCTGAAAGGATTTGAAAAATACGCCAGGACCTACGGCGTGGACTATGCCATAACCAAAGACAAGTCTGGCGATGTTCCGAAGTATCTCTGCTTCTTCAAGGCCAGGGATGCCGACGCCATGACAGCCGCTTTCAATGCCTATTCCGCAGAGGTCCTGAAAAGGCAGAAAGCTCCAAGCGTGCTGAAGCAGCTGGCGAAGCTGAAGGCCTATGTGAAGGCGCTTCCGGTCAAGACCAGGACAAAGGAGAAAGAGAGGGATCTGAACCGATGAAGGTAGATACAAAACGTCTGAAGAAGACAATGATCCTTTCTCTCCCTTACGTCATCTTCGGCCTCATCTGTACGAATATCGGTGAGGCCTGGAGACTGGCGGAAGGCACGGACTATTCCGCAAAGGTGCTGTCCTTCTTTTCGACGATCGGCATTGCATTCGGAAATCCCCTGCCGAGTTTCTATCCGGTAGATCTTCTCTTTGGCCTGATCGGCGGGGCAGGCCTCAGGCTTGCCGTCTTCATCAAGAGTCAGAACAAGAAGAATTATAAGCACAATGTGGAGTACGGATCAGCCCGCTGGGGAACCCATGCGGATATCGAGCCGTTCATGGATCCGAAGTTCGAGAATAACGTGATCCTTACTCGGACCGAGCGGCTGATGATGAGCAACCGGCCGAAGAATCCAGCCAATGCCAGGAATAAGAATGTCCTGATCGTCGGCGGATCCGGCAGCGGCAAGACACGTTTCTGGATCAAACCCAATTTGCTCCAGCTCCACAGTTCCTACGTTTTGACCGATCCGAAAGGTACGACCCTTATTGAGGTGGGCCATGCGTTTGTGCGGGCAAAATACCGGATCAAGATATTCAATACGATCAATTTTCAGAAGTCGATGCATTACAATCCGTTCGCCTATGTGCACAGCGAGAAGGATATCCTGAAGCTGGTCACAACACTGATGGCTAACACCAAAGGGGAAGGTAAAGGCAGCGATCCGTTCTGGGACAAGGCAGAAACGTTGTTGTACTGTGCTCTGATCGGCTATATCCACTATGAAGCACCGGTCGAGGAGCAGAACTTCGCCACCCTGATCGAGTTCATTAACGCCATGGAGGTCCGCGAGGATGACGAAGAGTACCAGAATCCGGTGGATCTCATGTTTGAAGCACTGAAGAAAAAGAATCCGGATCACTTTGCAGTACGCCAATATGCCAAGTTCAAACTGGCAGCCGGCAAGACCCTCAAAAGCATCTTGGTGAGTGCCGGCGCAAGGCTTGCACCTTTTGATATTCAGGAGGTCCGGGAGATCACGATGTACGATGAACTGGAGCTGGATACCTTGGGTGACCAGAAGACTGCTCTGTTCCTGATGATGTCGGATACGGATGGATCCTTCAACTTCCTGATCAGTATGATCTATACACAGCTATTTAACCTGCTCTGTGAAAAGGCAGATGATGTGTACGGCGGCAGGCTTCCGGTCCACGTCCGGTGTCTGATCGATGAGGCCGCCAATATCGGCCAGATTCCTAACCTGGAAAAGCTGGTCGCGACGATCCGAAGCCGAGAGATCAGCGCATGTCTGGTACTGCAGGCCAAGTCGCAGCTGAAAGCCATCTACAAGGATAACGCCGATACCATCATCGGCAACATGGATTCGCAGGTCTTCCTAGGCGGTTCCGAACCGACGACCCTGAAAGATCTTTCGGAAGCTCTGGGCAAGGAAACGATCGATACCTTCAATACCTCGGACACACGAGGCAACAGTCCCAGCTACGGAACCAACTATCAGAAGCTTGGCAAGGATATGCCATACTTGTTGATGAAGAGTTCAGTTGCCTTGAATTTTACATGAACAGGGACACGATCAGCTGGATTCTGAAAAAGGTAGGATGTCTGTCAGAAATAACAGCATATCTTTTTTGAGCCACTCACTGGATTACCCAGCGGGTGGTTCTTTTATTAACGCTTCTGTCTGCCATTCCGGTTGGGAGGAATTGGGCTGCCCTTTCCCCGCATACTTTTAGTTCGTTTTGCTTTTTTGGATTTTCTGAGGATTCCCAAAAAGGCAGTAAATTCCGCAGAAGTCAGTTTCTCATAAGGAATTTCCATCTGGTCGCAGAAAACCTGAATAAAGGCTTCCTCTCCGCTGGTTCCCGTCTGCACAAGCTTTTCAAACTTTTGCCGGACTTCGGCTACGGTTTCCTGCCGTTCATCAGCGGTGGTAGCGTCGTTTGTGTGTGCTGTTTGGATGTCTTTTACGATCTTGTCAATGTCTTTATGGACGATGTGATTGAAATAATCCTCTCCGTCTATCTGTGCGACTTCAAGGGTTCGCATATAAAGGTCATCGTCTCCCGGCGCATAGCTTTCCATGACGCTCTGCCGGGCAGCTTCCAGTTCCAGATTCATCTGGCTGACACGCATACCGGCGATACGGTCAACGATAACGGTAATGTCCGTCATGAGCCGGGGAAAACCTTCATGGGTGGCAAGCTCGCAGAGCAGACGGTTGTTGATCCTGCCGCTTCTTAATAGCTCAATCATTTCATCGCTCAAATGGAGCGACTGGAGATCAGAATTAGGGATGGTCTTATTTTCCGACAGCCCCATCAGATAGTCGGTGGACACGCCGTAAAACTCTGCCAGCGTTGCAATCGCAAATGGGCTGATGTCCTTGTAGTCATCGCCCTCATATTTCCCCAGCGCCGACTTGGACAGGCCGGTTTGTTCTGCCAGCTGTTCCAGTGTCAGGTGCTTATCCACCACCCGCAGGTCTTTGAGCCGTTCCGGGATTGACAGTTTTGTGTACATCAAAGCACCCCCTCTCGTCAACATTTTTCAATATTTTTTTCATTATAGCACGTTTCCGAGAGCGTGGAAATATGCGGTTTTTGTGCGCTATTCCAACGTCTTGGACATACGGGAGCAGCCCCCTTTTTTCGGTAAACTGGTTCTTGTCAGGAGACACAGAACCTTGAAAATCGAATGACCGGCTGCAAGGGGTATGACCTCCGGGGAAGTGACGCGATAAAAGGGTTCCCGCAAAATCATGGATTTTGTGACGACGGGAGCGCACCAAAGAGGACAATACGCCGGGAGAAAATCCGGGCAGGAGCGGCTTGCAGACAGACCGGCAGATAGAAAAGTAAACCATGCGGGGCATACCGCACCGCAGCAAATGAATGGAGGTAGATCATTATGAAACTGAATATGAAGGAAAAGAAAATTCTTTACGCTTACGCCTGCCCCAGCCATCACAACACAGTGACAAGGCTGAAATGGCTGACAGCGCTGACCGTTGACCCGGAGGCTAAAGGGCAGATGCTTCATCTGACCAGGAAAATTGAGGCAGAGACAGACGAAAGCTGGTACGACAGCTTCTATCACTGCCTACGCATGGAGATGGATGAGTATTACCGGATCAAGCACCGCCTGCGTGTGCTGAAAGCAAACACCGATTATGAGGAGGAACTGTATGAGGAAGCTGTCTAAATATGAAAAAGAAACCATCATCAACTGGAACGAGGGCGAGAACATTGCCAGTATTTACACCTTCAACGCCAGCTTAAAACGCAGGCTGGAAGATTTCAGTAGGAAGTATCCGCTATTGTGTAGGTTGGAGCGCAGCACACCGGAAGGCAGCGCGACCTATGTGCTGGACAAATCCCGCCTTTCTATCCGGCTGGTGCCGCCGTACAGTGAAGAACGGCTGGCGGCTGCAAGGGAGTACGCAAAGGAACATGGCTTTCAAGTCATACAGACAGAAGAAAAAATTGCTTGAAATGAGGGCGATTTACCAAAAAATACCGGGTCTGCACCCAGTATTTTGAACGGTAATCCCCGCAGGCGTATTCCGTATCCACTTCCTGCGATTGGTGCAGATGTATGGATACGGAGCCGGAAAAGCTGGCGGACACCGTATCAGCGGTGGATGCCGGTTTTTCCGGTGCAGGAGTACAGAGGGATGCAATCCCTTTGTGGCTGGGTGCAGGGGCGGCAGCGCACTGCTGGGGTCAAGGGGCAACGCCCATTGGCAGGTTAAGGGCGGCAGCCATTATCGGGTCAAGGACGAAGTGCCTTGGCGGGTTGAGGGCGGCAGTCCCATCGGGTCAAGGGTGAAACGCCTTGCCCAGGGAAAGTTGATGCCTGCGTCAACTTGTACTGGGTATTACCTGACGCAAAATTCCGCAGGTTTGGCGGCTTCGCCGCCCTCCCCAGCCCGGAACAGCTTTGCAGGAAGGAGGAAAAATGTTTGAAATTAACAAGGCACAATGGGCGCTCCGGGAAGCATGGCACTTACAATCCCCGTCACAATGACCGCCGGTTCGATGTAGAAAACAGCGAACACATTGACGCTGAGCGTGCCAGACAAAATGTGTACTGGGACTGCTACCGGGGATTTACCACCCACGACTTTCGGGATAACCCGGAGCAGCCGGATTTCAGCTTTGAGGAAATTGAGCGGATGTATTACTACGAGCATTATGCCGACCATGTAAATGCCCAGAACGCCCGGAATGAGAAAACCCGGCATATTGAGCGCAACCGTACTGTGGATGACCTCTTGAAAAATAACAAGACCTGTCCGGAAGAAAGCATCTACCAGATCGGCACGATAGAGGAATCCGTCTCACCGGAAACGCTGGCGCTCATCGTCAGTGAATTTTATGAAGAATTTGAGCGCCGTTTCGGTTCTCATATCCACATTTTAGACTGGGCGCTCCATCTGGATGAGGGAACACCGCATATTCACGAGCGCCATGTGTTCGACTGTGAAAATCGGTATGGAGAATTGTGTCCCCAGCAGGAAAAGGCGCTGGAGGAACTGGGTATCCCTCTCCCAAAACCGGAGCAGCCCAAAGGAAAGCACAATAACCGGAAACAGACTTTCGATGCAGTCTGCCGGACAATCCTGTTTGACATTGCCAAACGGCATGGACTTCATCTGGAACAGGAGCCGTCCTATGGTGGGCGTGACTATCTGGAAAAGCAGGATTATATCCTGATGAAGCAGAAAGAACAGATGGCGGCGCAGGAGCAAAAGCTGGAAGAACTGACGCTCAAAATCGAGGATGTGGAGACGCTGTTGGAGGATGTTTCCGATGTGGCCTATGACAAGGCAGTGGAGGTCGTGACAGACAAGGTACGGGAACAGACCCAGCTTGAGGATTTGGAAGTGATCGAGAAATACCGAAAGAGCGTGGTATCCCCCAATGCAAAAAATTCGCCGGAAGTGGTGAAGATTGCAAATACCCTACTGGGAAGGGCACGGGAAAAATTACAGCAGTCCGCAGAAAAGATTCTCAAAAAGGTGCAGGCTGTGCTGCTGAAGCCGGAGGTCAAGCAGGCTGGCAAAGAGCAGATTAAGAAAAAAGCCAGAGAATCCATCAAAGAGAAGCTGGCGAAAGGCAAATTGGACGCTGACCGGAAGAACCGGGAGCGATGGGAACGTGAGGGGCGGATCGCCCCGACAAAAAAACAGGATATGGAGTTGTAAGGCATCTGATTTTCTGAGGAAACCGGGTGCCTTTTGTTTTGTTTGGAGGTGGGGAAATCGAATGTATTTGAAACAGTAAAGCAGTCTGTCACGACAAGACAGGCTGCGGAATTTTATGGGATTCCAGTAGGACGGAACGGGATGGCCTGTTGTCCTTTTCACGATGACAGACATCCCAGCATGAAGGTGGACAGGCGGTTCCATTGCTTTGCCTGTCAGGGGGACGGAGATGTGATTGATTTCACTTCCCGCCTCTTTGGACTGGGCAGTAAGGAAGCTGCCTTGAAGCTGGCAGAGGATTTCTCTGTCAGTCTTGACAGCAAAGGTCATGGTCCGCCACGAAAGACAATCATCAAAAGAAAAATCAGCGAGGAAGTGCGATACCGGCAGGCAGAGCAGAAATGTTTTCGGGTGCTGTGCGATTACCTGCGTCTGCTGGAACGCTGGAAAGAAGAATATGCTCCCAAACAGCCGGAGGATGACTGGCATCCCCTGTTTGTGGAGGCTCTGCACAGGCAGCCATATATCGAATATCTGCTGGATATTCTCCTGTCTGACAGCATAGAAGAACGTGCTTCCGTGGTTGCTGAGTATGGAAAAGAGGTGAAGAAAATTGAGCAGCGAATATCAGAATTTACCGCCAGCCACCCGGCAGGCTGTGATGAGCGCAGCCGAGGCCATAGCGCCGGAACAGAGCGCCCAAGATGTGCGGGAGAGCCTTTCTGTCACCGATAAGGGAAAAACCGCCAATACCATCGACAACTGCCGGATCGTGTTCTGCTGTGATCCGCTCCTGCGGGATGCTATCCGGTTAAATCTCCTGACCGACCGGGTGGACATTGTACGGGATTTGGGCTGGCGCAGGAACACCAGCGCCTTAACAGATACCGATGTGAAATATCTTCTCCTCTATTTTGAGCAGAACTACGAGCTGACCAGTGAGAAAAAGATCACAGCTGCACTTTCCATTGTAGCAAACGAAAATTGCTATCACCCGATTCAGGATGTGCTGAACAGCCTTGTCTGGGACGGGACACCCCGCATCCGTTCCTGCCTGCACCACTTTCTTGGCGCTGATGAAAGCGACTATGTGGAAGAAATGCTGAAACACTTCCTGCTGGGCGCTATCCGCCGGGTATTCCGTCCCGGTTCCAAATATGAGGAAATGCTCTGTCTGGTAGGCGGCCAAGGTGCCGGGAAGTCCACTTTCTTCCGCCTGCTGGCAATCCGGGACGAGTGGTTTTCCGATGACCTGAAAAAGCTGGACGATGACCGGGTGTTCCAGAAGCTGCAAGGCCACTGGATCATCGAGATGTCGGAAATGCTTGCCACCAGCAGCGCAAAGAGCATTGAAGAAATTCGCTCCTTTATCAGCCGACAGAAGGAAACCTACCGAACGCCTTATGAATCCCAGCCCAAAGACCGGCTGCGGCAGTGTGTGTTCGGCGGTTCTTCCAACACATTGGACTTCCTGCCGCTGGATCGGGCCGGGAACCGGCGCTTTCTCCCAATCATGATTTACTCGGAGAATGCGGAGGTTCATATTTTGGAGGACGAGGATGCTTCCAGAGCCTATCTTTTGCAGGTGTGGGCAGAAGCCATGACCATTTACCGCAGCGGACAGTATTCCATGAAATTCAGCAAGAGCATCCAGCGTCAGCTGGTGGAGGTGCAGAAGGACTTCATGCCGGAGGATACGGAGGCCGGGCAGATACAGGGCTTTCTGGAACACTACACTGGGAACATGGTCTGTTCCAAGCAGCTGTTCAAGGAGGCGCTGGGGCATACCTTTGACCAGCCGAAGCGGTGGCAGCTGCACAATATCAACGAGATCATGAACACAGTCGTGACCGGCTGGAAGCCTTTCTCCAATCCCAGGATGTTCGCCGGGTACGGCAGGCAAAAGGGTTGGGAATGTGACAATTTCGACAACGAACTGTCCGACAACGAAGGCGGATTTGTGGAACTGAGCGAGGAAGAATGCAGCCAGCTGGAACTTCCGAAGGAGTGGATTGCCTGAGAATGATGGTCTGTTGCCAGTTGGTTGCCGGGTTCGTTGCTGGCAAATCTATGGTTTTGATATAGAAAAAGCCCATAAATAAAGGATTTTTCACAAGTATTTTCTGTCCGGCAACGAAAGCAACGAGATTTTACAAGAAAACTTATCAAGCAAAGATTGACAGTCAGATATTCATTTACAGGTTTTTATAGGCTGGTTGCCGGACTTCGTTGCCGGCACACGGTTATCTGGACTGTCACACTATGGAGGTAGCCTATGGAGAAAAACAAGAAGCAGAATAAAAAAGTCCGGTTCGTGGTGGTTCGGGAGTTTTCCGGGGACAAAACCATGCGGGAAGCCTTTGAGCAGCTGATCGAGCGCCAGACCTGCGAACACTTCGAGGAATGGTTAGAACATCGGGAAATGGCACAAAAAGCGGCGTAAAGCGGTTGAATCAGGAACGGGGACATGGTATTATAATGGTATCGTGTCCCTGTTCATAGAAGGAGAACACTATGAGCAGGAAAAAACAAGTCAATCAAAAAATCACAGCGCTTTACTGCCGTATCTCTCTGGACGATGGCAGCGATAATGAGAGCATGAGCATTAGCAACCAGAAACTTATGCTCCGGGACTTTGCCGAAAAAAACGGGATGTTCCAGTATGAGTATTATGTGGATGACGGTTATACAGGCCGCAACTTCAACCGCCCTTCCTTTCAGCGTATGATTGCTGATATTGAGGCGGGAAAGATTGGCTGTGTCATCACAAAAGACCTGTCCAGACTGGGCAGAAATTATATCGAGGCCGGCAGCTATATCGAAATCTTTTTCCCCAAACACAATGTACGATATATCGCCATTACAGACGGAGTTGACAGCCTGACCCGCCAGGAAATGGACATCACGCCCTTTAAGAATATCCTGAATGATATGTACAGCCGGGATATTTCCAAAAAGGTGCTGGCGGGGCGTATGACCCGTTCCCGGCAGGGAAAGTTTTGTGGTGGGCAGCCGCCTCTCGGATTGATGCGTGACCCGGATGACCGGGGGCATTTGATCCTTGACCCGGAGACGGCGCCGGTGATCCGAAAAATCTATGACATGGCGCTGGACGGCTGGGGCTGTATGCGGATCGCAAAGCAGCTCATGGATGACAAGGTTCCTATCACGAGGGTAAAGAGCAATACGGAATGTGACGTCAACTATTATGCGTGGGGCGGTGCAAGGATCAGTCATATCCTGCGAAACCCATTCTATAAGGGCGCACATCTGGTCTGCCGGACACATCAGAAAGGGATTCGTTCCAACACCTATGACATTATCCCCCGTGAGGACTGGGAAATCATTGAGGATTGCCATGAAGCAATCGTTTCCCCGGAAGAATGGGAGCAGGTGCAGTCAATCATTGACCGCAGACCTACCATTATGAAAGGCAACTCCTGTCCCTTCTATAACCTGTTCCACGGTATCATTTACTGTGCTACCTGCGGAAAGTCCATGCAGGTGCGGTATGAAAAGGTGGGCAGAACCGGAAAAAACCGTTTTACCGGCGAGATGCGGGAGCCGATTGACAAGGCGTATTATATCTGCCAGACCTACAACCGGCTGGGCAAGAACGCCTGCACCAGCCATAAGATCGAGGCAAGGGATTTGTATGACCTTGTTCTGAAGGACATTCAGGAACTGGCGGCACAGGCTCTCAAAGATGCCGACGCATTTTATCAGCGACTGAGCAGCCGGATGGAGCGCCGGTATCTGATAGACGCTTCCCAGACGCAGAAAGAACGCCAGCGGCTGGAAGCCAGAAATCAGGAGATTGACGGGATGTTCCTGAGCCTTTACACCGATAAGGCTAAAGGGATACTGACCGAGCAGCGTTTTATGAAGCTGACGGCGGCGCTGGAACAGGAGCAGGAAGCCAACCAGAAGCGCCTGCAAGACCTGATGTTGATGATGCGACACTCTGACGAACAGGAAAGCGAAGTCCGCACCTTTATCCGGGAAATCCGGCGCTACGCCGCCATTGAAGAACTGGACGAGGCGGTGCTGAACCGGCTCATCAGCAAGATTCTGGTGGGTGAAGTCAAGAAGATTGACGGACAGAAAGTGCAGGAAGTCAGGATCATTTATAACTTTGTCGGAGAAATCCCGGAGATTACAGAATAATCAGTGATCCCCATCTCTCAATCAATGAGGGATGGGGATTTTTTCTTTGCCGTCGTCCGGCAGATGTTACATTAAATTTTCCAAAGTGGATTGCAATTATAATTCATTGATTGTTTCAGTAATTGCCATGTTTCGAATCCGCTTCGCTGGGGCATGAACCGCAAGAGCTGCGGCAGCAAATACGAATAGAATGATAAGGCAGAGCGTCATTCCTGGCAGATGCCATGTCATGCCAAAATAGCGTGTAATGAGTCGAGCGTACAGCATACGGCTCAGCAGCAGACCGGCAATACAGCCGACAATCAGCCCGGAAACAGCATAGGTAAAGGCTTCCGCAGCAACCATCCGAGTAAGCTGACTGCCATCCATTCCAATTGCACGCATGACGCCATACTGCTTTGTACGGGCAGAAACGCTCATCGAAATGCTGTTGACAATATTAAAAAGAGAAATCAGTCCAATAATCGCCAGAAAACCATATACGACAATTCTGGAAGCCAGATAGGTAGCAGCTTCCTGCGAATTACGCTCTCGCACATCCGATACAATGATCTCGTCTGTTGCAAGGTGGGCAATTTGCATTACAGTCTGCTCTGTTGCTGAATCGTTCAGCAAAACGCCGATCATATTATAGTTCTGCGCTCCGACCAGACGGTCAAATAGCGCCTGTGGGCAGATGACTGTAACATCATCCGGGAACATTCCCTCCGAAAAAGCCCCCACAATGGTAAGGTCTCTTCCGCTTATATAAACGGTATCTCCAACCTTCAACGGGTTGTTTTTATTATAGATCGTCATGACTTCGTTGCTGCTGGCTGCCTGATCGGCCATCCTGCCTGCTACAACGAGATCCCTGCTTTTTTCCATCATAAAATCATCGTAGGAACCCAGCACCACATGCTCTACCTCTTTCTGCGGACTGCTGGCAGGAGTGTTGGTAAGACCGGTTGCGCCCCAGACATACCCAACACCCGGAATCGCACGCAGCTGTTCTGCCATACTGCGGGACAATACCTGTTCGTTTCCGTACCCGTTCAAGAGAATATCCGGCTGCCACGGAGCTTGACCGGGCAAAAGCAAGCCGGCAAATTTAAGCAGTACAGAAAAGCAGAGCACCAAAACAATACTGAGTGCAAAAGAAGATGTCATTAAAAACAGGTTCTTTTTACCGGCAATGGCGTGATGGGCTCCCAACGACAACTCGATTTTTCCAAAGCTATAGTTTGAAGCATGACGCGAAGCGGAAAGATTCTCTCCCGTGCCGGAGACCGCCGCCACAGGTGAGACCCGTGCCGCCCGTCGCGCCGGTGACTCTGCCGCCAGCAGGACGGTCACGATACCGACCACGATGCCACTGACTAAACCTACAGGACTGATTTGAAAAACCGGTGTTGTGGAAAACTCGCCACCGATGCCATAATGCAGCGCCGCGCAAATGCTCCAGCTGGCAAGTGTGCCAAGCAGAACGCCTACGGGCACAGCCGTTTTGCACCAGTTAAGCGCTTCTAAACGGACAAATCGGATAATTTGAGATTTGCTCATGCCGATACAGCGCATCATTCCGAAGAACTGGATTCGTTGTGCCAGATTGCTGTTCATGCTGCCGGAGATCATCAGTACACCTGCCAGAAGAACCAGCACAAACAGAACTGCGGCAAGGCTGTAAACATTTTTTGCGGCGCTGCTATCGCTTTGTCCGGCGATAGCCATCACACCGGTGTTTTCTGAGACAGCATTTTCCGGCAGGTTATGCTGTGCCGTCAGTTCCGGGATTGCTTTAGCTGCCTTAGACGCGCTGGTAAACTGGACATAATATGACGTTTGAAGATTATGGACGTTGTTCTGCTCCATCAGCGCTGCAAATGCTGTGCGCGGCAGGTAGGCATCCATCAAAGAATATTGCCCGGAATAGTAGCTTTCCTCCACACCGCCCAAACCGGACACTGTAAAATCCCAGTCTCCGGACGGCGTACGTAGTGTAACAGTGTCCCCAACTGCAACTTGAAGGACACGCGCTGCATTGCTGCTGAGCATGATTTCGCCCATTCCCTGCGGAAAGCGTCCTTCGGCGGCACCAGTTGAATTCATTGTCAGATAGGATTCATCAATACCATAAAGTACAACCCTTTTTCCGTCCATGCGGTAGGGCAGTTCTCCGTCCGGGTTAAATATCGTAACTGCACCAATCGAAACCACATCATCCCGCTCCGCAATTTTCAGGGCTGTTTCTTGAGAAATGCCGTCCAACTCTATGTGCCAACTTCCGTTTTTGCCGGTCATTCGGTCGCTTTGGGTTCGAATCATCATATCCGCCACGCTAAAAATTGCTGTCACCAGAAATATCGAAATAATGACACACAGAATGGTCATCCGATTCTGCCGTTTCCGCACCTTTGCAGAGATCGGCACAAGGCTTAAATAGCTTTTCATTCCCGGCACCTCCCAAAATCGGTGAGGTTACCGTCCGATACCTGCAATACCCGGTCAGCCGTTTGCGCGATACTACGGTTGTGGGTAATCATAATAATCGTCTGCTCATACTTTTTGGATGCTTCTTTCAGCAGGGCAATGACCTCGCTGCTGTTCTGGGTGTCCAGATTGCCGGTCGGCTCGTCAGCCAGGATCAGGGCTGGCCGGGTAATGAGCGCACGGCCAATCGCCACACGCTGCTGCTGTCCGCCGGAGAGCTGGCTGGGCAGATGGTTCCGGCGCTCTTTCAGGTTCAGTACCGCAAGAAGTTCTTCCAGATATTTCTTATCCGGCTTCTGGTAGTCCAGCAGCACCGGGAAGATTATGTTCTGCTCCACCGTTAACTCCGGCACAAGGTTAAACGCCTGAAAGATAAAGCCAATGTTCCTGCGGCGGAATACCGTCAGCTTGCGCTCGTCCATGGCAAAAATGTCCTTACCGTCGATCAGCACCTTGCCGGTCGTGGGCGTGTCCAGCGCGCCGATCATGTTCAGCAGCGTACTTTTGCCGGAACCGGATTCCCCCACGACGGCCACATATTCCCCCTTGGGAACGGAAAAACTGACATCCTTCAAAGCCTTGACTGCGGTTTCTCCGCTGCCATAGGTCTTACAAATGTTTTTGACCTCTAATAAATTCATCGTGCATATACCTCTTTCTTCATGTTTTGCGAAATAGGCGGGCTGCTTTTGTTTTTCCTGCCTATGAGGAAAGGATAGCACCGAAATATTACTGTAACCCTACACTCAGCCTACAATTTTGTAGGAATTAAAAAATTCATGGTGAAGGTCGTGCCTTTTCCAAGTTCACTGTCCACCTCAATCGTGCCGCTATGGGCTTCCACGATGGTCTTTGCCAGCGGCAGGCCCAGCCCGATGCCCTGCTTGTCCTGGGAAAAGCGGCTGCGGTAGAACCGCTTGAAAATATGGTGCAGGTCCTCCGGATGGATGCCGCAGCCGTTGTCCTTTACGGCGATCTGAACGGCATTGGGCAAAGCTTTCCATGTAATATGAACCGCGTCGCCGCTCTCCGTATGGTCGAGGGCGTTTTTCACGATGTTGTCAATGGCCTCGGTCAGCCAGTCGCGGTCGCAGAAAAGAAGGACCTCCTCCGGGCCGGACAGGACAAGTTCTTTATGCTCCTGTTTGGCCCGGTATGCGAAATGCAGCTCAACATCCCGCAGCATATCCGCCACATTCTCGGCCCCCTTTTCCAGCGTGACGGAACCGGCGTCCAGCCTTGTGATCTTCAGCAGGCTCTGCACCAGCGTTTCCATGCGGTCAAGCTCCTGCTCAGACAGGTCAGCAAATTCTTTCACGGAGGACGCTTCTATATCTTCCTCATGAAGCAGGCCATTATAAATATTCAGTGCCGCCAGCGGTGTTTTCAGCTGGTGGGAAATATCGGAGATCGTATTTTTCAAAAATTCCTTTTCCCGAAGCTCGTTATCTGCGTGGGCGTTCAAAACCGCCGCCAGGGAATTGACGGAATGGAACAGCCGATATAGCTCCCCCTCACTGTCGCATTCAATACGTGCGTTGCTATCCCCGTCAAGATACACATTGATCTGGGATACCGCCTGTTCCATGATCTTATTCTGCTTTTTGAAATAGGAGCAGCAAACCACCCATATAGCCGCCGCTGCCAACAAAAAAATAAACAGCAGGCACAAAGAAAGCCTTTGATAGCGCAGCCATAAAAAGCCCTGTGCCAGCAGGAGGGATGCTGCCCAGATAACCGATACCGCAAGAAACAGATTTCTGATATCCTTATTTGCAAGTATTTTCATAGGCTGCCTCACCCTACTACATTCCATTTATAGCCCATGCGACGGACGGTCAGGAGCATCTGCGGGTCACTGGGGTTATCCTCAATCTTCATGCGAAGCCGCCGCATATACACGGTGAGGGTGCTGCTGTCGATATAATTTCCGTCGCAGTCCCACAGTTTATCTAATATCTGCTCCTTGGTAAGCACCGTATTGGGGTTTCGCATAAACAGGCACAGCAGCTTGTATTCAGCAGCGGTCAAATCCAACAGCTCCCCATTTTTGAAAGCCTGACCCTGCAGCAAAAGAACCTTGATTCCGTTCGATTGCAGTTCTGTGTCCGTTGCGCTGAAATCCTTTGCACGGCGAAGCAGGGCATTGACCCGTGAAACCAGGACTCCAAGCTTGAAGGGCTTGGTGATATAGTCGTCGCCGCCCATATCCAGCCCCATAATGATACTCGTTTCTTCGTCCGAAGCGGTCAGAAAGATGATCGGCACCTTGGAAACCTGCCGCACCCGTTTGCAAAATTCAAAGCCGGTGCCGTCCGGCAGGGATACATCCAGTACCAACAAATCATACCTGCCATCCGCCCACAGCGCATCCGCTTCTTTCAACGTTCTGGCAATATTCAATTCAAATCCCTGCTTCTTGAACGCAAAGGAAAGCCCGTTGATCAGGCTCAAATCATCTTCCAAAAGTAATATCTTACTCATGCTTCTGTTCCTTTCCCTGTTTCGTCCGGCCATCAATCGGCTTTTCCGCAGTTTTGGGAATCAGCCAAACACCGGCCATCTTTACAGCGCTGGGGATACGACCACCAGCGCAATAATAATTTACCCTACGAGGTGACACGCTCCATTTCTCAGCGGCCTCTTTCAATGTCATATAATCCATTTCGCACCTCCATCGAGTATATTATAGTTCTGCGTTTCGAACAATGCAAGGCAGAAAACATGAATAAGAAAAGGACAAGCACTATGAAAGACTGCTTTCTTTGATAGTGCTTGTCCTTTTTTGAATTTACCACTTGACATTGTGGCAAAGAACTGATGACCAGAGATGAGATTGCAGTTCTGGACGGCAGCAAATGCGTGCTGCAGCTGCGCGGCGTGAGGCCATTTCTGTCGGATAAATATGATCTGACCCAGCACCCGAACTACAAGTACACCGCTGACTTCGATAAGCGTTATACCTTCGATATCGAGAAGTTCCTCAATCACAGAATGAAGCTGAAGGCCAGCGAAGAGTATGAAGTGGTGGATGTGGATGATGTGCCGGAAGAAACGGCAGAACCGGAGGCAGACGATTGATGGGCGGCTCAAAACGGCCGCTCTTACATACCGGCGACATCCTTGCCCGCCGCCAGCATATAGGTAAAAATGAAAGAAAAGAACCCGGAAAGGATGGGATGATATATGTTTATACTCAGAATATTACTCAAAGCAGCGCTGCTACCGGTGGTGCTGATCCTGCTTCTTGTAAAGGTCATTGTGAAGGTCGGAATGCAGATCTCTTCCATTATTCTCGGTGGCCTGATCCTCTTTGTAGCCGGTTGCCTCATTTACACGATCACAAAGCAGGCCTGGAGCCAGACCTTCCTTCTGGCCTTGATCGAAGCCGGTATCATGGGCATTACGATTGGGACTGCGGTCATTGAGAGCCTGATCGATGCCGCGCTGATGGGAATTGCCAGCATCTGAAGCCTTTATGGGATTGATTTTTGCATTTTTTCAAAAAAGTTCCCCAAAAGTATTGACCCCTACGTTGCGTCATAGTTTATAGTGGCCTTACCAAAGACGAGGGAGTGATGAACTATGATGACCGTAAACGAAGTAAGTAAACTGACAGGAGTGAGTATACGCACCCTGCAGTATTACGACAAGATCGGGCTGCTTCATCCGGCAAAATACACGGAGGCAGGCTATCGGCTGTATGACGATGCGGCACTGGAGACCCTGCAACAGATTCTTCTCTTCAGAGAACTGGAATTCCCTCTGAAGGATATTAAGGAGATCATCAGCAGTCCGGATTTTGACAGGAGTAAGGCCCTGGAGCAGCAGATCGAGCTTCTGAAGCTTAAGAAGGAACACATCGAGAACCTGATCGACCTTGCCGTTGGAATAAAAGCGATGGGGGTGAAACCATTGACATTTGATGCATTTGATACAAGAAAAATAGACGAGTATGCCGCGCAGGCGAAAGCTTCCTGGGGCACGACACCGGCCTACAAAGAATATGAAGAGAAATCCAAAGGCCGGACAAAGGAAGACAATCTGAAGATCCATCAGGGAATGATCGATATCTTCGGAGAATTCGGACAGATCCGGAACACGGATCCCGCATCTAAGGAAGCGCAGGCGATGGTAAAGAAACTGCAGGATTATATTACAGAGCATATGTATACCTGCACGAAGGAGATCCTCGGCGGTCTCGGAAAGATGTATGCCGGCGGCGGTGATTTCACGACAAATATCGACAAGATGGGCGGCGAAGGCACGTCTGCATTTGCCTCCCGGGCAATCGAGATCTACTGCAGATAAGCCTCCCGGCAGATGCGTCTGCCAAAATGACAACTGAATCATGCCATTACATAGAACGGTCCTGAAGCTATAAACTTCGGGGCCGTTTTGTGTTGTCTGAAAACTGGAAGATCCCGGGCTCACGGCCGATCGCGGCGATTCATAAAAAGCGGAGCATCCGGAGTGACCGGCCACGCTCAGGCAGTCTCTATCACACCGCCCGGAAGGGCAAATCTCACAGAAGGAGGCCTTTGATATGGCATTTTTCAACAGTGCAGTACAGGTACTGCAGACTCTCGTCGTGGCCCTCGGAGCCGGTCTCGGTATCTGGGGCGCGATCAACCTGATGGAAGGATACGGCAACGACAATCCCGGTGCCAATGCTCATGTACGGTAAGGAAGCAAGCAACCGAAAACAAGAGATAGACCGCCAGCACTACACTATTCCGAACCAAAGACCAAAAGATAAGCATTGTGGGAAAATCTAAACTTTTGGATTTTCCTACAATGCCAACTACGGCGGAATCTCTCCCACTCCTTATATCTTTCTGTATACATTGAATTTGTATTTAGTAAAATGCAGACAACACCACGGATCGGCTTTTGGTTGGACAATTCCAACCAAACACCACAGCAGACAGCAGAAAACATTCTGAACGCTAGGAAGCCGGTATGATTGTTACATATAAGGGGAAGAAAAATTTCTTTTAGGTACTTGCTTTCCTAAAACTGATGTGATACAATGATTTAATCCAGAAAAGGAGTAAAAAATATGCGGCAAGGTATTCTTAAATAAAACTATAATCAAATAGTGGGAACAAAGGATTATGATAGCTCCTTTTGTAGGGGCTTAGTTTTTTGTACCCAATTTAAGAATACTTTTGCCTTATCAATTTTGACATATCCCCAAAAACAGCAATCACAAACAGGTGTATGCTGTATATGTGTATGTCCGCAACTTATAATCCCCAGTGGTAAAAGTATTTTACTGCTGGGGATTTTTATGCCCTTTGGGGCTGTAAAGGGAGGACAATCACATGAAAATAATCAATATTGGAATTCTTGCCCATGTAGACGCTGGAAAGACGACCTTGACGGAGAGCCTGCTATATGCCAGCGGAGCCATTTCAGAACCGGGGAGCGTCGAAAAAGGGACAACGAGGACGGACACCATGTTTTTGGAGCGGCAGCGTGGGATTACCATTCAAGCGGCAGTCACTTCCTTCCAGTGGCACAGATGTAAAGTTAACATTGTGGATACGCCCGGCCACATGGATTTTTTGGCGGAGGTGTACCGCTCTTTGGCTGTTTTAGATGGGGCCATCTTGGTGATCTCCGCTAAAGATGGCGTGCAGGCCCAGACCCGTATTCTGTTCCATGCCCTGCGGAAAATGAACATTCCCACCGTTATCTTTATCAACAAGATCGACCAGGCTGGCGTTGATTTGCAGAGCGTGGTTCAGTCTGTTCGGGATAAGCTCTCCGCCGATATTATCATCAAGCAGACGGTGTCGCTGTCCCCGGAAATAGTCCTGGAGGAAAATACCGACATAGAAGCATGGGATGCGGTCATCGAAAATAACGATGAATTATTGGAAAAGTATATCGCAGGAGAACCAATCAGCCGGGAAAAACTTGCGCGGGAGGAACAGCAGCGGGTTCAAGACGCCTCCCTGTTCCCAGTCTATCATGGCAGCGCCAAAAATGGCCTTGGCATTCAACCGTTGATGGATGCGGTGACAGGGCTGTTCCAACCGATTGGGGAACAGGGGGGCGCCGCCCTATGCGGCAGCGTTTTCAAGGTTGAGTACACCGATTGCGGCCAGCGGCGTGTCTATCTACGGTTATACAGCGGAACGCTGCGCCTGCGGGATACGGTGGCCCTGGCCGGGAGAGAAAAGCTGAAAATCACAGAGATGCGTATTCCATCCAAAGGGGAAATTGTTCGGACAGACACCGCTTATCAGGGTGAAATTGTTATCCTTCCCAGCGACAGCGTGAGGTTAAACGATGTATTAGGGGACCAAACCCGGCTCCCTCGTAAAAGGTGGCGCGAGGACCCCCTCCCCATGCTGCGGACGACGATTGCGCCGAAAACGGCAGCGCAAAGAGAACGGCTGCTGGACGCTCTTACGCAACTTGCGGATACTGACCCGCTTTTGCGTTGCGAAGTGGATTCCATCACCCATGAGATCATTCTTTCTTTTTTGGGCCGGGTGCAGTTGGAGGTTGTTTCCGCTTTGCTGTCGGAAAAATACAAGCTTGAAACAGTGGTAAAGGAACCCTCCGTCATTTATATGGAGCGGCCGCTCAAAGCAGCCAGCCACACCATCCATATCGAGGTGCCGCCCAACCCGTTTTGGGCATCCATAGGACTGTCTGTTACACCACTCTCGCTTGGCTCCGGTGTACAATACGAGAGCCGGGTTTCGCTGGGATACTTGAACCAGAGTTTTCAAAACGCTGTCAGGGATGGTATCCGTTACGGGCTGGAGCAGGGCTTGTTCGGCTGGAACGTAACGGACTGTAAGATTTGCTTTGAATACGGGCTTTATTACAGTCCGGTCAGCACGCCGGCGGACTTCCGCTCATTGGCCCCGATTGTATTGGAACAGGCATTGAAGGAATCGGGGACGCAGCTGCTGGAACCTTATCTCTCCTTCATCCTCTATGCGCCCCAGGAATACCTTTCCAGGGCTTATCATGATGCACCGAAATACTGTGCCACCATCGAAACGGCCCAGGTAAAAAAGGATGAAGTTGTCTTTACTGGCGAGATTCCCGCCCGCTGTATACAGGCATACCGTACTGATCTGGCCTTTTACACCAACGGGCGGAGCGTATGCCTTACAGAGCTGAAAGGATATCAGGCCGCTGTCGGTCAGCCGGTCATCCAGCCCCGCCGTCCAAACAGCCGCCTGGACAAGGTGCGCCATATGTTTCAGAAGGTAATGTAAAGATACATAATCGTCAAGACGGCAACAATCAGAAGTTATGGAGGGTAACAATGGAATATAGTAAGGAAGATTTAATGGAAGCAAAAAAGCAAATTTGGGGAGTGGGAGAGAACATGGGAACAGAGGAAAGTAAAAAAATCTGGGAGGAGAACGCACAATTTTGGGATAATGCAATGGGTGACGAATCTAATGAATTTCACAGAGAGGTAGTGCGTCCCAAAGTAACGGAACTTCTATCTCCTAATCCTGCGGATTACATTTTGGATATTGCGTGTGGCAATGGAAATTATTCTTCGTATCTTGCACAAAGAGGCGCTTCGGTTGTCGCTTTTGATTACAGCAAAAAAATGATAGAATTGGCTAAAAGACGGCAATCACAATATGCAAAACAAATTGAATTTTGTGTGGCGGATGCGACCGATAGAAAAAGTATATTAGAATTAAAAAGAAATCGAGCCTTTACGAAAGCAGTTTCTAATATGGCAATTATGGATATTACGGATATTGAACCACTTCTTATGGCTGTTTATGAACTGTTGCAGGAAAGCGGAATTTTTGTCTTTGCAACGCAACACCCTTGTTTTGTCACGTTGACTGAAAAATATATGACACCGCACAGTTACTATGATATAGCGATTGAAGGGCAACCGAAAGAGCAGATTTATTATCATCGTTCCATACAAGATATTTTTAACCTTTGTTTTAGAGCTGGATTTGTCATTGATGGATTTTATGAAGAATGTTTTAAAACCAACAAAGAAATTCCTATGGTAATGATAGTAAGGCTTAAGAAGGTAAAACGTGATAGCTTAAAATAAATTCAAGTTTGTCGGGTAAATAGCAAACCCAGCCGAGCCAGTCAACGGTCAAGATGAACGGCGCATATGCGCAGCCGTTGACAGCCCCGCCCGCCTTTGCTGGTAGGCAATCAAGGGGCGACAGCAAGAAGTGCCACCGCCCCGCACTATTATTCAGAAAGGGGAATTTCCATGACCGACCAGATAGCCTATCAAGAATATATCCAGCGCAGGTACAACGCCTTTTGCAAGACTGTTATCCGCTGTGCCGCCTTGGACAAGATTTTGAAGCTTAAACGGCAATGGGAACGGCAAGTTTCCCTTGACTATCTGATGAACGAGAAGTTTGTCCAGTTTGCCGCGTCGGAGCCGGACGAGGAATACCCATTTACCGTCTGCGGTCAGACCGTCCTGCTCTGCAACGCCGCCCTTGCCGACGCGATCTCTGTTTTGCCGGAGCAGACGCGGGAAGAAATCCTGCGCTATTACTTTCTGCGCCAGCCGCAGCGCGTGATCGGCGCGTGTATTGGCCGGTCACGCAGCACAGCGGGGCGGCATATCCAGCTTGCCTTGCAGCGGCTACGCGAAGAAATGGGGGTGAGCCGGTATGAGTAGACTTCTCCCCTATGAAACAATCCTCAAAGCCCGTGAGGGCGACCCAGAAGCCGTGAACGCTGTCCTGCTCCACTACGCCGGATATATCCGCTATTTCTCAAAAGTGAACGGGCAGGTCAACGCCGAGGTGGAGGACTATGTAAAGCAGCGGTTAATTGACTGTCAATTCAAGTTCCGGCTTGACGAACCACCGGACAAGTCATAAAAACTGAATACCAGCCGCCACCGACGCGGCCAGCGAAAGCAGTAAGTCTTGAAAAAGATTTACTGCTTTTTTTGTTGTCCGGCTCCGCTCCCGGCCATTTTGCCCCCTGCCGGTTGTAGTAGTAAGCGAGGAGGGAATTTTTCTGCCCTGGTGTTTGGCATTTGGAGCATTTACCCGTAGTAGAGGGCAAAGAGAAAGGATTTCTCCAACACCGGGTAGAAACCACTGCGTCCGGTGTCATTTTAGCGAAAGCGGGCAGGAATGCCCTTTACAGGATTAGTAGTAGCAGAAAAAGAGAAACAAACTTTTGTGGTTGCAGTTTTCCAAAAAAGTGGCGGACGGAAGTGAGAGAAAGTTTGCAGTCACGGAGAGCAAGTTTCTACCACGGTGCCAAAATCCGCAATTCTGCAGTTTTGCCCCTCGCGGGAAACTTGTTGGGGAGTGCCTTCCCCAAACCCTGCTCATGCGCCCTTACGGGCGAGAAAGGAGGTCACACCATGCGAAAGAAATACAACACGCCCCACCGCAGCCGCGTTGTGAAAACCCGGCTGTCCGAAGATGAGTATGCCGACTTCACAGCGCGGCTTGCGCCCTATGGTATCAGCCAGTCCGAATTTCTCCGGCAGGCGATACGGCGCACCGCCATACGCCCAATTATCCATGTGTCGGCGGTCAATGACGAGCTGCTTTCCGCTGTCGGGAAACTCACAGCCGAGTACGGCAGGATCGGCGGCAACCTCAACCAGATTGCCCGGTATCTGAACGAGTACGGCGTACCCTACAATGCGCTGTCCGGCGAGGTACGCGCCGCCATAGCCGACCTTGCCGCCCTCAAGTATGAAGTCTTACAGAAAGTAGGTGACGCGGTTGGCAACACTCAAGCATATCAACTCTAAAAACGCCGACTACGGAGCCGCCGAACAATACCTGCTTTTTGAGCATGACGAGTTTACCATGAAGCCCGTCCTTGATGAAACCGGCAGGCTTATCCCCCGCGAGGACTACCGGCTGTCCACGCTGAACTGCGGCGGGGAGGATTTTGCCGTTGCCTGTATGCGGGCAAATCTCCGCTATGAGAAAAACCAACGGCGGGAAGATGTGAAAAGTCACCACTATATCATCAGCTTTGACCCACGGGACGGCCCGGACAACGGCCTGACCGTAGACCGGGCGCAGGAATTGGGCGAGAAGTTTTGCGCCGAGCATTTCCCCGGCCACCAAGCCCTTGTATGCACCCACCCGGACGGGCATAACCACAGCGGCAATATCCATGTGCATATCGTTATCAATTCGCTGCGGATAGAGGAAGTCCCGTTCCTGCCCTACATGGACAGGCCAGCCGACACGAAAGCCGGGTGCAAGCACCGCTGTACCGACGCGGCCTTGCGCTACTTCAAGTCCGAAGTCATGGAGATGTGCCACCGGGAGGGGCTTTACCAAATCGACCTCTTGAACGGCAGCAAGAACCGCGTCACAGACCGGGAGTATTGGGCGCAGAAAAAGGGACAGGCCGCGCTGGACAAGCAGAACGCCCCCATGATTGCAGGCGGTATCACGCCCCGGCAGACCAAGTTTGAAACGAACAAAGAGAAGCTGCGGCAGACCATACGCGCCGCGCTATCTGCGGCGACCTCATTCGAGGACTTTTCCTCTCTGCTGCTGCGGGAGGGCGTGGCCGTCAAGGAGAGCCGGGGGCGGCTGTCCTATCTCACGCCGGACAGGACAAAGCCAATTACCGCCCGGAAGCTGGGCGACGATTTTGACCGCGCCGCTGTCTTTGCCGTTTTAGAGCAAAACGCCGCCAGAGCAGCCGAAGCGCCAGCCAGATCCCCCGATCCCCCACGCACCATAAAAGACCGCTTGCAGGTTGCCAGAGCCGAGATAGCCGCCCCGAAACAGGACGGAGTGCAGCGGCTTGTGGACATTGAGCAGAAAATGGCCGAGGGCAAAGGCCGGGGCTATGAACGCTGGGCGAAGATACACAATCTGAAGCAGGCCGCCAAAACGCTGTCCGTCTACCAGCAATACGGCTTTACTTCCCCGGAGCAGTTAGAAGCCGCCGTTGACACCGCCTATCAGAAAATGCGCCAGACCAGCGGCGAACTGAAAGCACTGGAAACGAAGCTGCAAGGGAAAAAGAAGTTGCAGCGGCAGGTGTTGGCCTACGCCCAGACCAAGGCCGCCCGCGACGGGCTGCGGGCACAGAAATCCGAGAAAGCCCGCGCCGCATACCGGCAGGCCCATGAGAGCGATTTTATCATAGCCGACGCAGCAGCCCGGTATTTCAAGGCGCATGGCATTACCAAGCTGCCCGCCCGGAAAGCGTTGCAGGCCGAGATCGAGCAGCTTATCTCCGAGAAAGACGGCCTGTATAACACCTATCACGAACAGAAACAGCGGTTCAAGGAGTTGCAGACCGTCAAGCGGAACATCGACCAGATTTTGCGCCGGGACGAGCCGCACCGCAGAAAGGAGCAGAGCCATGAGCGATAACCTGCCCCACATGGACTACCGCCAGCACCGGCGGGCGCGGCGGCTGGTACATGAGTGCTGTAACTACGATGAGGGGAACTGCCTGCTATTGGACGACGGGGAGCCTTGCGTGTGCGTCCAGAGCATTTCCTTTTCCCTCATGTGCCACTGGTTCCGTGTGGCTGTCCTGCCCCTTGACGGGGAGCTGGCCGCAGCCCTCTTGTGCCGGGGAAGCCGGAAACGGTGTGCCGTCTGCGGGGCGGCCTTTGTCCCCAAATCCAACCGGGGAAAATACTGCCCCGACTGCGCCGGGCGCATGAAGAAAATCAAAGCCGCCGAGAGAAAGCGGAAACAAAGGCAGAGATGTCACGCTTTAGAGCCTTTCAAACCCGCATAAATCAAGGCTTTTTTCGTGGGTGTCAAAGGGTACGCGATACATTTATCCTTTTCCCCCGGAAACGGCGTTTTAATGCGTGACAATACGCCAAAATCAACCCGAACACAGGGAGGTGATCCTATCGCTGATTATATCAGGGCAGACACGCGGCTGCCCGCCTATCTGCCGTATCCCCGTTTCCTGCTGAAAATGGAGATTTCACAGACCGCCAAGCTGCTGTATTCGCTGCTGTTAGACCGTTCCACCCTCTCCCAGAAAAACAAGTGGCTGGACGACGAGGGCAGGATTTATATTATCTATCCCATCGCGGAGATAGCAGAAATACTGGATAAAGGCAGCACCACCATCAAGGGGGCGCTTAATGAACTGGACACGGCGGGGCTGTTGGAACGGGAACGGGGCGGCTTCTCCGCACCGAACCGGCTTTATGTCAAAGTACCGCCAGTGCCACAGGTACAGTTTTCAGACCAACTGATGGCCGGAAGTCCGCCCCTCATAGAGCCGGAAAACCGTCCTACTGATGGTCAGAAAACCGACCTTATGATGGTCGGAAAACCGTCCCCTAACCAAACTACTATAAACAACCTTACAGAGAGCCAAACAAAGGGAGTGAGTGGGGGGCCGTCCGCGCCCTATGGCCGATATGGAAATATTTTTCTGTCACAGACCGAATACGACGAGTTGCAGGCAGAGTACCCTGACAGGCTGGAACGGTTCATCGAGGAAATGAGCCGCTACCTTGCCGCCAACGGGAAAAGCTACCAGAACTATGCCGCCGCCCTGCGGATATGGGCGGGGAACGACAAAAAGGAAGCCCCTAAAAAGGGCATACCAGACTACTCATGCAAGGAGGGCGAGAGTTTATGAAGAATGAAATCAACGCGGTTTTGGAGAATATGACGACCACCATCCCGGAGCCGGAGGACTACACCGGCGAGGACGGTTTACTGTACTGCGGCAAGTGCCGCAAGCCGAAAGAAGCCTATTTTGCGCCGGATAAGGCCGCTATCTTCGGGCGCGACCGCCACCCGGCAGAGTGCGACTGCCAGAGAACCGCCCGCGAGGAACGGGAAGCCGCCGAAAAGCGGCGCAGACACCTTGACACCGTGGAAGAACTGAAACGCCGGGGCTTTACCGACCCCACCATGCGGGACTGGACTTTCGAGAACGACAACGGCAGGAACCCGCAGACCGGGCTTGCCCGCCGGTATGTGGAGCATTGGGAAGATATGCGGACAGACAATATCGGCTGCCTGTTCTGGGGCGGCGTAGGCACCGGCAAAAGCTACCTTGCAGGCTGTATCGCAAACGCCCTCATGGAGAAAGAAATCCCCGTCCGCATGACGAACTTTGCTCTTATCCTCAATGACCTTGCCGCCAGCTTTGAGGGGCGCAACGAGTACATTTCCCGCCTTTGTCGTTATCCGCTGCTGATCCTTGACGACTTCGGCATGGAACGCGGGACGGAATACGGGCTGGAACAGGTGTTCAATGTGATTGACAGCCGTTACCGCAGCGGCAAGCCGCTGATCGTCACGACCAACCTTACGCTGGACGACCTGCACAACCCGGAGGACACCGCCCATTCCCGGATTTATGACCGCCTGCTTTCCATGTGCGTCCCGGTACGCTTTACCGGCGACAACTTCCGGCAGGAAACCGCCAAGCGGAAAATGGAGAGCATGAAGAAACTGATTACCGACTGAAAGGAGTATTGCCTATGGCAGATAACAAGCAGCACGACACCCGCACCACCCGCCGCCCTGACTGTGTGACGGAAATCCGCATGGGCAATTCCGTCCTTGTCGTGTCCGGCTATTTCAAGAAAGACACCACAACCACAGCCGCCGACAAAATGGCGCGGGTACTGGAAGCGGAAGCCGCTGCTACACAGGAGCCGACTTATCCGGCGTGAACCGGGGCATGGAAAAGCGGCCATGCCAGGGAGCATGACCGCTGGAACGAAAATCGGAAGTGCTTTAGCAATTCTTAATCTCATTCTCTATAAAATAATTTGCAATTTCAAAGGCTTTTATTCTTCTCTTTGCCAATGTGATTTGTGATTTATAACGCTCGGAATTATCCTTTGATTCAAATGTTTTTACTGTTTCTCTTAGCTTGTGCAGAGTTGAATCAATTTGCCTTTTGGCCGCGGTTAATTCATCTATTGTATACTTCATGTTTTCTCCTTTAACTTCTGATTTTTTTGTTAAATCAGAGTATACCACGGAGTTATGAACTTTTCTACTGCAAATATGGGACGACAACCCATACCATAAAAATCGGAAAATTGAAAAGCTGTAAAGAAGCAAATTTAACGCTTTTGCCGCTGTACAGCCCCCGCCGTTCCGTGGTACAATGAAACCACGGAATAGTGGGGCTGGCTGTCGGAAACGGAGGATTTTATGTTAAGACAAGCCACCCAAAACCTCATTACCGCCCTTTATCCGAGATTGTCCCACGAGGATGAATTGCAAGGCGAGAGTAATTCCATATCGAACCAAAAAAGGATACTCGAAACCTACGCAAAACAGAACGGCTTTACCAATCTGCGCTGGTACACCGACGACGGTTTTTCCGGCGCGAACTTCCAGCGGCCCGGATTTCAAGCCATGCTTGCGGACATTGAAGCCGGGAAAGTGGGTACGGTCATCGTCAAGGACATGAGCCGGTTAGGGCGAAACTACTTGCAGGTAGGGTTTTACACGGAAATGCTGTTCCCTCAAAAGGGTGTGCGTTTTATCGCTGTCAACGATAATGTGGACAGTGCCAGCGAGGGCATGGACAACGATTTTACCCCGCTGCGAAATCTGTTCAATGAATGGCTGGTGAGAGATACGAGCAAGAAAATCAAGGCAGTGAAAAAGTCAAAAGGCATGAGCGGCAAGCCTGTTACCAGCAAGCCGGTTTACGGCTATGTGATGGACGAGGACGAGAATTTTATTATAGACGAGGAAGCCGCCCCGGTGGTGCAGCAGATTTACCAGCTTTGCCTTGCCGGGAACGGCCCGACCAAGATTGCCCGTATGCTGACGGAGCAGCAAATCCCCACGCCGGGGACGCTGGAATATCAGCGGACAGGCAGCACCCGCCGTTATCACCCAGGCTATGAGTGCAAATGGGCGACCAACACCGTCGTTCATATCCTCGAAAACCGAGAGTACACCGGATGTCTGGTGAACTTCAAAACGGAAAAGCCTTCTTATAAGGTCAAGCACAGCATAGAGAACCCCGTCGAGAAGCAGGCCATTTTCGAGAACCACCATGAGCCGATCATCGACAAGGAAACATGGGAACGGGTGCAGGAGTTACGCAAACAGCGCAAACGCCCGAACCGCTACGATGAAGTGGGGCTGTTCTCCGGGATTTTGTTCTGCGCCGACTGCGGCCATGTGCTGTATCAGCAGCGGTATCAGAACAAAGACCGCAAACAGGACTGCTACATCTGCGGCAGCTACAAGAAGCGCACCCGCAACTGTACGGCGCACTTTATCCGCACCGATCTGTTGACCGCTGGTGTCCTGGCAAATCTCCGGCAAGTGACCGAATACGCAGCCAAGCATGAGAGCCGGTTTGTGAAACTACTTGTCCAGCAGAACGAGATCGGCGGCAAGCGAAAGACCGCCGCAGCCATCAAGCAGCTTGAACAGGCGCAGGAACGCATTTCTGAAATCAGCCGCATTATCAAGCGGCTGTATGAGGACAATGTAAACGGCAAAATCAGCGATGAGCGTTTCATGGAACTGTCGGCTGACTACGAAGCCGAGCAAGCGGAGCTGAAAAAGAGAGCCGCCGCCCTGCAAGCCGAACTGGACAAGTCACAGGCAGCTACCGTCAACGCCGAGAAATTTATGGGCATTGTCCGCAAGCACCTTGCCTTTGAAGAACTGACCCCCACTCTCTTGCGGGAAATGATCGAGAAAATTGTGGTGCATGAGTGCAGCTATGATGAGAACGGCACCCGCAGGCAGGACATTGAGATTTATTACAGCTTTGTCGGCAAGATTGACTTGCCCGAATAACCGCCCGACCTATCCGACACAATGGCCAAGTGTCGGATAGGAACGGCAAAATTTTTTGCACTTCTATTGCTTCTTTATCACACATAAGCAAAATCCCAGGGAATGAAGCAGCTGATGGCCGGCGGCGGTGTCGCGCTCATCGGTATCACCCTCGTTCCCCTGCTTTCCGGACTGTTCGGCTAAGTAGCCCGGTCCCGGAGAGCAAATGATTTCTGCCTGACCGGGCGGGAAGTTCCTGCCCGGCCGGACGACTTGAGAAAAGGAGGTCAATCAAGCAGATGCAAACTCGTTTTTATAAGACAGGCAGTGTGCCGCCGGCACACCGGAAACCCGTGATTCACATCAGCGGATAAGGAGGATACAGCCCTTGGATACAATCTTGAATCAAATCGCGGATTGGCTCAAGGGAATGCTCGTGGACGGCATCATGAACAACCTGTCCGGCATGTTCGATGCAGTCAATCAGCAGGTCTCGGATGTGGCGACGCAGGTGGGAATGACGCCGGCAGGCTTCTCTCCGGGTATTTTCGGTCTCGTCCGGAACATCTCCGAATCCGTTATCATTCCCATCGCAGGCCTGATCCTCACCTTCATCGCCTGCTATGAGCTGATCCAGTTGATCATCGATCACAACAACCTGGCAAACTTTGAAACATGGATATTCTTCAAATGGGTATTCAAGACCTTCGTGGCAGTCATGCTGATCACAAACACCTTCAACATCACGATGGCGATCTTTGACGTCGCCCAGCATGTGGTCAACGCCAGTGCGGGACTCATCAGCGGAAGCACCGCAGTCGACGCTTCCCAGCTGGACAATATCAGAGACACCCTGGAAGCCATGGAACTGGGACCGCTTCTCGGTCTGTTCCTGCAGTCCTTCGTGGTGCAGCTCTGTTCCATGATTCTCTCGGTTCTTATCTTTGTCATCGTGTACGGGCGTATGATCGAGATCTATCTCATGGTGAGCCTGGCACCGATCCCCTTTGCGACCTTCGGAAACCGCGAGCAGAGCCAGATCGGTCACAACTATCTCCGGTCCCTTGCGGCGCTCGGATTCCAGGGATTCCTCATCATGATCTGCATCGGCATTTACGCGGTGCTGGTCCAGAGCATTTCCTTTACGGATCATATCATCGCATCGATCTGGGGCGTCATGGGCTATACGGTCCTTCTGTGCTTTACGCTCTTTAAGACCGGAAGCCTGGCAAAAAGCGTGTTCTCCGCGCACTGACAGTAAGAAAGGAGGAGGAACTTGGCAGCTTATATCCCCGTCCCGCGGGATCTGACGCGGGTCAAATCAAAGATACTTTTCAATCTGACCAAACGGCAGCTTGTCTGCTTCGGGGCGGCAGCACTTCTGGGTGTGCCGTCTTTTTTTCTGCTCAGAAAGCTGGGAAATATCTCTCTGGCGGCCATGGGCATGATCATCATCATGATGCCGCTCTTTCTGCTGGCCATGTATGAGCGCGACGGACAGCCCCTGGAGGTCATTGCGAAGCATTTCATAGAAACACGATTCATCCGGCCGAAGATCCGGCCCTATCAGACAGACAACTACTACGCCGTGCTGCACAGGCAGGCGGTCGCGGAAAAGGAGGTAGAAAAGATTGTTTTTCATGCAGAAAAAGCCGGCGCCAAGAAACGTAAAGCTCCCGGCGAACCTGACAAAAAGCGAAAGAAAGCAGGTGCAGCGGATCGTCGATCTGGCAAGTAAAAATGACGGCGTCCCGAGGACGGCGCAGCAGTCGATCCCCTTTGAGAGGATGTTCCCGGACGGGATCTGCCGTGTCGGCGACAATTATTACACCCGCACGGTCCAGTTCCAGGACATCAATTATCAGCTGGCCCAGCAGGAGGACAAGACGGCGATCTTCGAGGAATGGTGCAGCTTCCTGAACTTCTTCGACAGCAGCATTCATTTCGAGCTTTCCTTCATGAATATGGCGACGGACGCCGAGAGTTTTGAAAAGAGCATCCGCATCCCGCCGCAGAAGGACGGGTACAATTCCGTCCGGGCGGAATATACGCAGATGCTGAAGACTCAGCTCTCCCAGGGCAACAACGGTCTGACCAAGACCAAGTACCTGACCTTCGGGATCGAGGCCGATTCCATCAAACAGGCAAAACCGCGGCTGGCGCATGTCATGAATGACATCCTCAACAACTTCCGCCAGCTCGGCGTCATGGCTAAGCCCCTGAACGGAAAGGAACGGCTGAAGCTGATGCACGACATGTTCCACATGGGCGAGCCGGAGGACCGTTTCCGCTTTGACTGGAAATGGCTGGCAAAGAGCGGCCTGTCCGTGAAGGATTTCATCGCACCGACAGCTTTTGCATTTCCCGGAAGCCGGTACTTCCAGATGGGAAACCTGTACGGCGCCATGAGCTATCTGGCCATTACCGCTTCGGACCTGTCCGACCAGCTCTTAAAGGATTTCCTTGACATGGAATCCAGCCAGATCGTGACCATGCACATCCAGTCGGTAGACCAGACGGAGGCGATCAAGACCGTCAAGCATACGATCACGGAGCTGGACCGTTCCAAGATCGAGGAACAGAAAAAGGCAGTCCGTTCCGGTTACGACATGGACATCATTCCCTCGGACCTGGCCACCTACGGAAAGGACGCGAAGGCGCTTCTGCAGGAGCTGCAGAGCCAGAATGAGCGTATGTTCCTGATCACATTTCTTGTGATGAATACGGGAAAGACGAAGCAGGAACTGGAGACCAATGTCTTCCAGGCATCCAGCATCGCCCAGAAGCACAACTGCATGCTCCGAAGGCTCAGTTATCAGCAGGAAGATGCACTCATGAGCTGCCTGCCCCTGGCCAAGAACCTGATTGAGATCCAGCGGGCGCTGACGACCAGTTCCACGGCGATCTTCGTGCCGTTTACCACGCAGGAGCTCTTCCAGAACAGGAAGGAAGCCCTGTATTACGGCCTGAATGCACTTAGCAACAACCTGATCATGGTGGACCGCAAGGCCTTAAAGAACCCGAACGGCCTGATCCTCGGCACCCCCGGTTCCGGTAAATCCTTCAGCGCCAAAAGAGAGATCGCCAATGCCTTCCTGGTAACGGATGACGACATCATTATCTGCGATCCGGAGGCAGAGTACACGGCGCTGGTGCAGAAGTTCGATGGTCAGGTCATCCACATCAGCCCGGTGAGCACCCAGTATATTAACCCGATGGACATCAACAGCAACTATTCCGAGGAAGACAATCCTGTTGCTCTGAAGGCCGACTTCATCCTGTCGCTGTGCGAGCTCATCGTCGGAGGCAAAGAAGGCCTGCAGCCGGTGGAAAAGACCGTCATTGACCGCTGTGTCCATCAGATCTATCAGAACTATTTCAATGATCCGCGACCGGAGAACATGCCGCTTCTGGAAGACCTCTATTTTGCCCTTCTGGCACAGGAGGAGAAGGAAGCCCATCACGTAGCGACGGCGCTGGAGATCTACGTCAAGGGTTCCCTGAACCTCTTCAACCACAGGACCAACGTCGACATCGAGAACCGCCTGGTCTGCTATGATATCAAGGAACTGGGCAAGCAGCTGAAAAAGATCGGCATGCTGATTGTTCAGGACCAGGTCTGGGGCAGGGTCACCGCCAACCGGAGCGCCGGCAAGGCCACCCGGTACTATATGGACGAATTCCACCTGCTCCTGAAGGAAGAACAGACGGCGGCCTATTCAGTTGAGATCTGGAAGCGCTTCCGTAAATGGGGCGGCATTCCGACCGGCATCACGCAGAACGTAAAAGACCTGCTGTCTTCTCATGAGGTGGAGAACATCTTCGAGAACAGCGACTTCATTTATATGCTGAACCAGGCCGCCGGCGACCGGCAGATCCTGGCAAGGCAGCTGAATATCTCGACGCATCAGCTCTCCTACGTGACGCATTCCGGAGAGGGCGAAGGCCTTCTCTTCTACGGAAATGTCATTCTGCCCTTCGTGGATCACTTCCCGACGGATCTGGAACTCTACCGCATCATGACGACCAAATGGATCGACGGATCGGACGAAAAGGAGGAGTAAACAGTCATGCGGGAAAAAGAATCAAAGATCCGCTTTACGAAAGAGGATCCGGCAAGAGAGGCGGCTTCTTCAGAAGGCACCCACAGCAGGCCGAAGCCGCGTCCGCCCTCCGGGGACAAGCTGCGGCTGACCGGACAGGAAGCGCGGGACAGCGCCAGCGCGGATGCAGAAAGAATTGTTGAGACTGGTCATGAATCGCACACTGATATTCACGAAGAAGCTGCATTTGAATCAGAAAACAAGGGTATTTCCCCTGAAACTGAAATCTATGATACCGGTCATACAAAGCAGGAAAGCCCTGATGTCCGGAGTTCAGAAAACAATGCTCCCCGGAAAACAGGTGCTGGTAAGCTCCGGTACAGATCAGCCGGTGCTGAAAAGTTTGAACAGTCTGCCGGGCACACTGCGGACGTGACTGACAGGACTGCAGAAGCAATGGAAGGCCGAAATGCTGAGAAAACTGCAGCCAAAACGGCATCTGTCCGTGATGCGGCAAAAACCAAAGCACAGAAGTCTTTCGGTTCCAAGCTGCGTACGGAAAACAGCGCTGCCAGGGCTCAGGCCGGGAAGCTCCGTTTTGAGAGCTCGGATGCTGACCCTGTCAGCATGGAAAAGCCGGTCCGGCATGTCCGTCCCGTACGTGCAGCCGGAACGGTTCTCTCCGGGCAGGTGCATGCCAAAACAGCCGAGTATGAGAACGACAACGTCGGTGTGGAAGCGCTCAATGAAACGGAGGGGATGGCCGAGACCGGCGTACGGCAGGTCACGTCCGGGCGTTACGGACGCAAGCTTCATCAGGCAGGGATGGCCGGAAAGCTGGAGGAAGGATCCAATCTTCATTTTGAGGACGGACCGGATCTCAGGACCGGTTCAGGAACATCTCCGGGAGCAGGTCCGGCTGCCGAAGCCTACAGCAAAGGCAAAGCCGGCAGCGCATCCGGGGAGGCAGCCAAAGCAGGTGAAACCTCTTCCACCAATCCCGTCTCCAGATGGAGGCAGAAGCAGGCCATCAAAAAGGAGTATGCCGCCGCAAGGGCCGGGAAGACGACCGGCGCCGCAGGCGGTTCTGCGGCGGGCGGCAGCAATGCAGCCGGAGGAAGCAAGGCAGCTGAAACAGCCGGCAAGGCAGCAAAGAAATCAAAAGAGGCAGGCGAGAAAGTGATCGCTGTGGTGAAGGAACATCCGATGGCGATCCTGCTCGGCGGCGTGCTGGCTATCGTCATTCTGGTGGTCGCGAGCTCCCTGTCATCCTGTTCCGCCATGCTTTCCGGGAGCGGGAACGCTGTGCTGGCCACATCCTTTACCGCAACGGATGAGGACATTCGGGGTGCGGAGGCGGACTACTGTGCCATGGAGGAAGAACTCCGGGGGAGGATCCGTCAGATCCAGGAGGACAATCCGGACTATGACGAGTATGAGATCGACACAGGGGAGATCAACCACAATCCCTATGAGCTGGCGGCATTTCTGACCGTTCTCTATGAGGATTACACGAGGGAGGAAGTTCAGCGGACACTCCGGGAGATCTTTGAAGCGCAGTACGAATACTCGACCAGCCACAGAACGGAAACTGTAACGGAGACAAAGCAGGTAAGGGTCGGGGAATCCCTTGGCCAGGTCGTCACGAGCGGCTACTGCAACTGCCCGATCTGCTGCGGCATATGGTCCGGCGGGCCGACGGCCAGCGGCGTATATCCGACGGCCAATCATACCATTGCCGTGGACGCCTACAATCCCTTCGTTCCGATGGGGACCAAGGTCATCATGAATGGCACGGAATATACCGTAGAGGATACCGGCAACTTTGACCGCTACGGCGTGCAGTTCGACGTCTACTACGACGATCACTGGACCGCGACGCTTCACGGCCATAAGACCTGGGAGGCCTATATCGCGGATGACAACGGATCCAATGTGGTCGAAGTCACAAAGACAGAAACCAAGAAGATCCTGACGGTGAAAGTCACCAACCACACGCTGAACAGTGTCGTGGAAGCCTGGGGACTGACCGATGAGCAGATGGAACGCTACCGGATCCTGGTGGCACAGCGGGGCAACCGGGACTATCTGTTCGCGGACAACATTTACGCCAACCCGAGCGAAGTCCTGCACTATGACATCCCCGGCGAAGCGCTCTCCGATGTCCGTTTTGCCCGCATGATCACTGAAGCCGAGAAATATCTAGGATATCCCTATGTCTGGGGCGGCGCGAGCCCGTCCACCAGCTTTGACTGCTCCGGCTTCGTGTCGTGGGTCATCAACCACTGCGGCAACGGCTGGAATTACGGAAGGCTGACAGCTGACGGTCTGAAGGGGATCTGCGCGATCATCCCGAGATCCGAAGCCAAACCCGGAGACCTGATCTTCTTCCAGGGAACCTATAACACATCAGGCGCATCGCACGTCGGCATCTATGTTGGAAACGGCATGATGATCCACTGCGGCAACCCGATCCAGTACGCGAGCATTGATACCAGCTACTGGCAGCAGCATTTTTACTGCTTCGGCCGCCTGCCATGATGAAGAAAGGAACGATTTATGGACGATACAAAACTGAAAAAACTGGGTGCGGAGCTGGAAAAGGCCCGCGCCCGGCAGGCCGAATGGACCGCAAAGGTGAAAGACCTGGAGCGGAAATACAAGGAGGCCGAGAACACCTGCATTCATGACATGGTGCATGCGGCAGACCTGACGCCGGAGGAGCTTGCGGTCATCATCCGCAAAGCGAGAGCCGGCGTCTTCGACGCTGTGCCGACAGCATCTGCAGAAAGAAAAATGAACGATGAGAAGGAGGAATCGGAGAATGAATAAACGACTTGGCGCAGCCATCCTGACTGCGATGCTGACCGTGGCGCTGGTGCCCGCAGCCGCATTTGCCTACACCGGAGAGGACAGCTCTTCTTCGGAAAACGGCGTGATCGTTAGAGAGATCCCTGCGGAGGAAGTGACGGAAACAGAAGAAACATCCACAACCGGTACGACTTCGACCGGCACGACCGGGCAGTCCGGCGATATCCGCAACCAAGACGGATCCGTGACCCAGAGCAGCAGCACGACCAGCGGCACGAGCAGTTCTTCAACAGGAACGGCGGGGATCGGAAATATTGAAGATCTTCTGTCTTCCCTGAGTGAAGGAACCACAACGACTGAAGAGAAAAAGATCGGTACAGTTACGACTGACGGATCGTATCTGAATGTCCGTTCCGGTGAGGGCCTGGACTACGGCGTCATCGATACCTTGAATAACGGGGATACCGTGGAAGTCCTGGAGGATCACGGCGATTGGCTGTATGTGGCCATCCCAGAGCACACCGGCTATGTCTGCGCCGACTATATGGATGTCCGGACCGTACCGGTGGAAGTTCAGCAGGACGGCTCGCTTTCCATTTCCCTCGATCCGGAGCTGATCCGTCAGATGCTGGAGCAGGCGGAGGAAGAAGGCGGGGAGGTCACATCGACCGATCTGGGTCTGACGCCGGAAGGCAATCTCACACTGGTGGATGACTATGGCAATGCCGGATCGACCGGCAAGCAGTTCATTACTCTGGCTACCAAGAGCGGCAACATCTTCTATCTGATCATTGACCGTGATGAAAAGGGCAATGAGACCGTGCATTTCCTGAACCAGGTGGACGAGAATGATCTGTTCGCTCTGATGGACGAGAAGGAAGTCACGGAAATGAAGGAACAGATCGCCGCGGAAGAAGCCGCTAAAGAGGCAGAGGAAGCTGCCGAAAAGGCGAAGGAGGAGGAATCCAGTCAGATCCAGACGCCGGAGGTGGAGCAGCCGGAAAAGAAGAAAGCCAATCCGCTTCTTCTCGCACTGCCTCTCATCCTGGTATTCGGCGGTGTCGGCGGATATTTCTACCTGAAAACAAAGAGATCACAGACAGGCAGCAGCCGTCCGGATCCGGATGCGGGGTATCGTGACGATGATGACGATCTGGACATCTACGAGATCCCGGAAGAACCCGACCAGAAGGAGGCGCCGATTTCAGAAGATGATCCGGACTACTGGCTGGATGATGACGATGAATAATCAGAATTACGGAGGAAACAACTATGCCTGATGAAAAGAAGAAATTTGAGGAACTGACGTTCAAGTTCGGGAAGGGTCTTGCGGAGGACTTCACCGGCAAGGACGGCAAAGCCTACAAGCGGATCCTGATCCCGAATGCGGATCCTGCGGATCATTCTCCCTGGGCCAGCTTTGTGCTCCCGGCCAAGTCGGTCCATGAGAACCAGTTCGGGAAAGGCCTGTGGGCCAAGATTCCGGCGGAAGGCCATACGACCGTGACCAAACCGGAAAGAACCGACGGCGTTGACGGCGAGATCGTCTGGGAAAACCGGAAAGAATCCGTGCCGAATGCCGAACTGAAGGAAATGGTCGAGTCCTACAAGACCAGATCTCCGCAGGCGAAGGAAGCAGGTTCCAGGGAATCTGCCAGGGAAAAACTGGATACTCTTGCAAAGGAAACGGCGGCAAAGCTCTCGCCGGAAGGGAGAAAAGCCAGGCCGAAGGACCGCGGACCGGAGCATTAAGAAAACGAGGCAGCGGGAGCTGCCTCAGTACATAGCGGCATTGGTCAATATGGCTGATGACGCTATTCTTTTGTCCAAAAATCTGAAGAAGAAGGAGGATTTGCAGATGTCACAAAGAAATCATGACCCCACTGAAACCGGCATGCCGGAGTGCAGCACGACCGGCACGCTTCGGGAGACGCTAGAGAAACTGAAGGACGAGCCGGATTTCCACATCACGTTAGAGATCGGAGGTGAGACAGATGGCGCCGAAGCCGTACACTCTGGATAAGGTGGCAATCCGGATGGTGAAGGAGCCGCCGCTCTATTCGGAAAAGCCGGTCGCCAACCCGGATGACGCGGTCCGGCTTATGGCGGAGATGCTGAAAGGCTACGACCGGGAGGTCTTCTGTATCGTCAACTTCCGGAACGACATGTCTCCCATCAACATGAACATCGTGTCCATGGGGACCCTGAATGCGTCGCTCGTTCATCCGCGGGAGATCCTGAAGAGTCCGATCCTGTCCAATGCGGCCCATGTGATGGCTTTTCACAATCATCCGACCGGAAGTCTCACTCCGTCACAGGAGGATATCCAGACAACGGACCGGCTCCAGAAGCTGTTCGACCTGGCGGGAATCCCGCTTCTCGATCATATCATTATCGGGAATAGCGACCGCTACTATTCCTTCCGGGAGAACCAGACGCTGCCGGTATCGGAGAACCGATTCGCAACATCGCCGGAGCAGATCCAATTCAGTCCGGTGCCCGGCATGATGGTGGCTGAAGGGACGACTGTCCCCGAAAAAGCGGCTGAATCAAAAGGAAAAAGCGAAAGCAGATCCGACCGGATCAAAGCCATCACCGACAAGCTGGAGGCCGGCATCACAGCCCTGTTCCAGAGCGAGACCTATAAGGCCTATCTTTCCACGATGTCCAAGTTCCACAATTATTCCCTGAACAATACGCTGCTGATTGCCATGCAGAAGCCGGACGCCACACTGGTGGCCGGCTATCAGGCCTGGCAGAAACAGCATCAGCGGTATGTTAGAAAGGGAGAAAAGGGGATTCAGATCATCGCGCCTTCGCCCTATAAGGCAAAGAAGGAGCGGGAAGTCCTGGACCCGGCGACCGGCAGACCGAAGCTGGACGCACAGGGAAAACCGGTAAAGGAAACTGTCGAGGTCGAATATCCGGCCTTCCGGGTCGCAACGGTCTTTGATGTCAGCCAGACAGAGGGAAAAGAACTCCCTTCGCTCGGTGTGGATGAGCTTTCCGGCAGGGTGGACGGTTACGGCAGGCTGCTGACCGCGCTCACAGAGATCTGTCCGGTGCCGATCGGCTTTGAACAGATCGGATCGGGCGCAAAAGGGTATTATCACACGACTGAGCAACGCATCGCCCTGCAGGAAGGCATGAGTGAAATGCAGACGGTCAAGACCCTGATCCACGAGATGGCCCACCAGAAGCTTCATTCCCATGAGAAGGAAAAGCCGAGAGAGGAACGTCTGACGGCCCGGAGCAAGGAGGTCGAGGCGGAAAGCGTCGCCTACACGGTCTGCCAGCATTTCGGCATCGATACGTCCGATTATTCTTTCGGATATATCGCCGGCTGGTCTTCCGGAAAGGAAACGGCAGAGCTGAAGGACTCTCTTGGAAAGATCCGGGATGCGGCCAGTGAAATGATCACCGACATTGAGGCAAAGCTCGCTGAAATGGAGAAGGCGCCGGAGCTTGCGGCGATCCCTGAGACGGTTCCTGGAATGGGTGCGCCTCAGCCTGACAGAGCATCCGCCAGCAAAGCACGGCAGACGGCAGGAAAGGAGGCCGAGAAATCTTCCGTTCTGCAGGATCTGACCGCAAAGAAAGCGGATCCGAAGAAACCGGGCCACGGCAGAAAGAAGCCGGCCCGCACTGAAGAGACCCGCTGAAGATGAGGCAGACAATTGAATAAGGATCAGATTTGAGGAGGGGTTCCGCCATAGAGGCAGGAGCCTTTTTTCATGCCCGGTGATCCGGGCGGACAGTACAGACCAGTATTTCATTTTCAAAGAAAGAGGTAAAACACATGAGATTTAAGCACAAAATGAAACGTGCCGCGACATTTCTGCTGACTGTCGTCATGGCGGCTTCGACACTGCTCGGCACCACGGGAATGACCGCATTTGCAGCAGACACAGAGCCCAACCCGCAGCCGCCGGCGAACGGCGAGAAGATTTTTTCCGTGGACCCCTTTGATTCCGATCACTCCGCCGGTTATTTCTGTGTGAAGGACAGCGTCGGTCACGGCGATCTGACCTATGGCACGGAGGATGAAGACGGTGAATGGACCGGCTGGCGGGGAACCAATGATGCAAGAAACAATAAGATCTATCTCGATCACCACGACGGCGCCTGCTTCAACGGCACCTACTATGATATACGCGAGTATGTCTGGCAGGAAGACTGCCGGTACTACGCCATCCGCAATAACGGCGGTGTTGCAGCGAAAGGAACCGAGGACGGGCGCGTCTTCCGCGAATTCCATTTGAACGGATGGAGATCCAGGCAAATACATTTCCCAGATACTTTCTGATTCCGGAGAAAGCCGGAAAGGATCGTGCCGCGAGGCTGCTGGCCTATTACGGCGGGATCCGTAATCTTGAGACCATGCAGCATATGGTCAATGATCTGGCCGAATACTACGGAACGACCAAGACGATTGCCCGGTCAAGGCTTATGGATTTCGGTTATAACGAGGCCAGGGGAATTCTCAGGACTGTGAACGGGAATCTGGTTCCGTCTTACTTCTCAACGCTGTCTGAGAACGAGACCTTTGCGATCAGTGAAGCGGAAGCACTGCAGGAGTATTTTTCCAATACAGAATTCCGGACAGTCGTCAATTCCGGTCTGTATCTTTATGTGCCAGAGAGCGGTTGCTTCTGTTTGAATAGCAGAAAGTTTCTGTATTTTGATCATGAGGGACATCCGCATCTGCGGAAATACGCTCGTGAACATATGGCTCAGTGCTGTCTGGTATTCCGTGCGGAGCGTGGGAATGTACTCCGCCGCTTTATCAATGGCGCTCTGCAGAAAGGTACTACTGTCGGTCGAGGCCGCAGGAACATCCGGTATGTCAATGAAAAGGGCGGCAGTCCGGCGACGGAGGCAGGCCTTCTTCTCCGGAAGCAGATCGAAGCTCAGATGCAGGAAGCCGCCAGATACCAGAAGTCCTTCAATGACATGACTGTGGAGCTGATGCAGAGCCGGAAGGTCACTGTCGGCATGCTTGCGGATGATACAGGTCTTTCAGAAGATACGATCAAGAACTTCCGTAGCCGGTCGAACATCATCTTTCCGATCCAGGAGATCGTCGCTGTCTGCATCGCCCTGCATCTCCCGCCGGCGATCAGCATGGAATACATCCGGGTCAGCCCGTCCAAGTTCCAGACGACGATTGAAATGAAAATCTATGAGTATGCTCTGCATCAGTGGTATATGCTGACAGTTGCAGAAGTGAATAGGAAGCTTGTAGAGATGGATGCCCAGCCGCTCACGAATCTGGTCGACGGGTTCGATGAGAACGGACGGATGGTGGCGAATTAGGGAAAATATAGGGTTTTAAAGATTTCAGTCCTCGGAAAGCCTATGCTTGCCGGGGACAGTTTTTTGATGAAAATCTCAAAAAATGATTTTACAAGCCATTATCCGTGAAAATATCTCGAATATCTTGACGCAATAAGCATGTTGGGTTATAATGACGCTGTAAAAATATATCCTAGAGATGGAGGAACGCGCCATGCTGTGCCAATTTTCAGTAAAGAATTATAAGAGTATAAGAGATGAGATAACATTTGATATGCAGGCGGCCGCTATTTCTGAGCATACAGACCGGGTAATCAAGGACAGCGATGAGCAATTGTTTTTGCCTGTTTCGGCGATCTATGGTCCGAATGGCGGCGGAAAGTCTAATGTTCTGGAGGCATTGCAGGCACTTGGGACAATGGTCTTAAGGCCAGTACATGCAACAAAGCAAAACAGAGCTGCAGACTATAAGTTCAACAGATATCCGGTTAAACCGTTTGTTTTCTCTGAAGAAGGGAAGAATAATCCGACTGAATTTGAAATATTCTTTAGAACAAAAATTGCCGAATACAGATATGTCCTTCGTATCAAAGAGGATATTGTAGTATATGAAAGCCTTGACAGAGTTAAGTTGGAAACGGGCAGGAAATCAGCATTGTTTCTCCGCAAAGGAGAAGAAATCAGTTTACGAGGCGTCTTCGCCAGATTAAAGATCAGTGACGGACTGTCTCAAAGTCTTCCGCTGCTCTCATATCTTGGCATCACTTACATGAATAATGACGTTGTTAAAGACGTTATCGACTGGTTTGAATATGGTATTGATTTTCTGAATTACGGGAATCCTCTGGAAGAACTTCGGACAGCGATCGCTTCTTCAGACGAAATCAAAAAACTGGTTCTTGACATGATCAGGGAAATGGATCTTGATATTGAAGATTTCCGAGTTGAAGAAAGGGAAAACAATCAAATAGAGGTTTTCACACAGCATAATGTGGATGGGTATAAAGCAGAGCTTACTCTGTCTGAAGAATCCAGCGGAACAAAGAAGCTCTTTGGCCTGCTTCCTTTTATTGCCAAGAGTCTGGTTTGTGGATCAACACTCGTAATCGATGAACTGGATGCTAAGATCCACCCGGTGCTTCTTCGCTATGTCATCATGCTGTTTAACAACATGGAGATAAACCGGCATGGTGCTCAGCTGGTTTTCACATCCCACGATCTTTCCACAATGAACAATGAAGTGTTTAGGCGCGATGAAATCTGGTTCGTTGCCAAGGGAAACAATCAGAATTCAAAACTGTATTCTCTGGTAGAATTCAAAACCGGAAATGGTGAGGTTGTTCGCAAAGACGCCAAATATGATAAGCAATACCTTGAAGGTAAGTACGGCGCAGATCCGTATCTGAGAAAAATCATAGATTGGAGTGTTGTGAATGCCTAGAAAAATCGGAACGGAAAACTGGAGAAAGAAGCGCCGCCAGGAACACCTGGAAATGAAGGAGTACAGATACTATATCTTCTGCGAGGGAGAACAGACAGAGCCGCGTTACTTCAGTGGTTTTAAAAAGCTGATTGAAGATAATCCTATTTATCGCGATATGGTTTTGATCCAGATTGAACCATGCGGCGCAGAAACAATGCGAGTGATCGGTCAGGCTGAACGGTATGTCAAAGAGAATCAGATCACCAAGGGTCAGATCTGGTGTGTCTATGATAAAGACAGCTTCCCTGCTCAGAACTTCAATGGGGTTGTCACCCGGGCTGAGTCTCTGAACAAAGAGAACCCATTGGTGCAGTACCATGCAGCATGGAGCAACGAGTGCATAGAATTCTGGTTCATGCTGCATTTTGCCTACTATACGTCGAACAATCATCGGACGGAATACATACGCTTTCTCAATGAAAGATACGCTCAGCTGGGGTTGGGCAAGTATAAGAAAAACTCCGCCGATACGTTCGATATCCTGATGACGCACGGAAACCCAAAACTGGCAGCCAGATATGCCAAGAGGATTATTAAAGAACATAAAGGTCTTTCTCCGACAGATATTGCACCGGGGACCAAGGTGTACGAACTGGTAGAGGAACTGGCAAAATATCTGCCGGAGGAATCAAAAAAACATTATATTGACTAATCGAGGAGGATTAATTTGCAGAAAAAAACAGGAGTCCATTTTTATATTAACATTGCGAATTTTGATGATGTTGCTGAGAAGGAAGAGGCTGTAACCCGGGAGGTAAAACACTCCATACATGAGTTGGATACATTCTTTAGTTCTGTAGAGGCATATGGCCTGAAGCATTATCCGGGACTGTTTATAGTCGAAAAGATTACTGGTTCACGTCTTCATATGTACGTAGTAAGTGACAGCATTCCCAAGACATTTGAAATTGTTTCTGCTGTCACAAAGTATGCATTCGAATTAGCAGGACATCTGAATGCCAATGTGTCAAAATATAAAACTCTTCTGCCATTCATTATCCATGCCGGAGCGTGTTACGGCCCGTTTTATGAGTTTGAGTTCAAACGCAAAGATGCCGATGAAATGACTACAATTGGATTTGCGGCAAACTATGCGGCCAAACTGCAGAGTCTGGCAAGCCCGTCTCGTGTTCTGATTTCAGAAAATATATATGACGCGTTAACTGCGGATCAGAAGAAATGCTTTAGCAGAATAACGTCAGCCGCAATAAGAAAATATGATCAGACATGTTGCTATGATGCAGAAATTGCTAAGCTTCCTGTAAGGTACAATTTTAAAAGAGATTTTGAAAGAGCTGTAGAAATAGCGAAAAAAGTTGATTTACAGGACATGTATTTCCGGTCTGCGAATCAACCATTGAATTACAGAAATCTCTCAAAGACTGAATGTAAGGAAATTAAAGGCATCCCGCTATTTGCAGATGTCAGAGATTTCACATCTCAGTTTGACGAAGATGGCGCAAACTTAGAAGAGATGGCTGTGAAGACTCAAAACATACTTACGGCTATGTATGATGTTGTCGAAGAAAGAAATGGTATTCATGTTCAGTTCCAGGGTGACCGGGAGATGGCGCTGTTCCATGATTACGGGGATTACTCATGCGTTGTGGATGCAGTAATTGCCGGCCTTAAGATAATCGACGCTGTCAAGGGATATCAGGTATCTGTAGGTGTCGGTCAGTCTATCGGAAGACTGTTTGCGGCAAAAATAGGAGCCAGAGGTGAAAAAGACAATATCCTGTTAGGGAGAACCGTTGGAGAGGCTGATAAAAATGAAGACGAAAATGCAGATAAAAACCAACTGGTATTATCAGCAGATTTATACGAACAGTTAAAGCAGAAAAACAGCAGTCTGTCATCATTGTTCAAAAAGAAAGATGGTGATGTGTATTATACGGATTTAGGATATCACGGATATCTTACGCAGGAATCTCGCAAGCAGCTTAAGCATGATAATGCCAACAACAACTACAACAAAGCCTGGGGGACATTCGTTGACTGAAATAGAGAGTGCAAGAGAATACATCGAAGATGTTTTTGCAGACATCCGGCAGGCCAGGGAGACGTATCCATTCATTGAAGCAACATTACTGCCTACAGTGAATCCAGAGCCAATACAATTGAAGGTTGTAGCAGTTAATAAATCTCTTCTTGAACGGACACATGCCAAATGCGAAGACTTTGTCGGACCGTACTCCAGAGAACTTAAAATTATCGTTCCTTTTGATTATAAGAAGGTCGGCTGTAAAGTTTACGGAGGAAAGTGGATTGATACAAAACTGGTCAAGGAAGAGTATCAACATTTTAACGGTAAGAGGAAAGACGGCTGTTATCTGTTCTGTGTCGGCGTTCCGGAGTCATTTCCGCAAATGGAGAATGTAATACTGGAAAATATAAGAACAGCGGAGAAAATGTTGATCGCCTATGAACTATATCAGACAGGGGAAACCAGGTCATTAGAGCTGAATGCATATTCGCATGGAACGAAAGGAATCAATGAGTACGCCAAAGATAAGAAAAGATACAAAGGGAAATAGAAAAGGTGCCGCTCCTCAAGAAAAACCCATTCCAGAGGAAAAGCATGACAGCGGTCTTCTGGAGCGCAGCAAATACAGTCTGGATCTGATTAATACCTGGATAACGTCAGCTGATTCAAAAATCAGTACTTCCTGCGGAATTGTTTCTGTGGTGGTGGCAGTGCTGGTTTTCGTTGCCGAGAACATATTATCAAAAATCGATAGAACTAATGGGGCAATTGAGCCTTGGAAAACACTGTTCATTATTACTGCCGCAGGAGCGGTGATTACATTTACATTATCACTTTTTTTCCATCTTCTCGCCCTCAGTCCTAAGTTCTTTGCAGGGAAAAACACGGGAGATCAGAGCAAGAATAAGAAATGCAATATCTTCTATGAGGACATAAAAGATTATAAAGATGCTGAAGATTATATTAGTGCCGTACGAAAAACGTCAGAAAACCAATTCGTGGACGATGTCCTTCTGGAAACGTATTGCAACTCTAAAATCTGTTCAACGAAGATGCATAGATTCAAAAGAGGGTTATGGACGGCATTTACTTCGATAGTTCTCATCTTTATCTGTGCGCTATGCTATTTCCTGATGTACCATCATTGACAATACTTAAGCAACGTAATTACAACATGCTGAGCGATCACTCGAACAGAGTGGCCCTCAGCTCTTTTTTGTTTTTGGGGGGTGATGAATCGTCACCCCCTTTGGAGCCTTTGTTTTCAAAGGTTTCCATGCCGATCCACATCCGAAATCATATCAAAACTGCCTGATTCGGGCCCAAATGAGGGATTCTTCATCCCTTCGAAATACAGACGTTCCCGACTACACTTGAACCATCACGAACGGGAACAAACGCATCTCATACGTCATTCCCAAACCTTACAACCTACATATCGGAAGCCTGACATGCATTAAGGGCTGAGGATACATATGCCGCAGATTCCACTTTTTGGAAATCGGCATCGGTACCCTTTCTTTAATGCATCCTGATTCAGGCATTGAAAGGCAGGCTCATCCGGCGGCAGTGTATCTTCTGCTCTCCGCATCAGGCGGAAAGGATGAGACATGTATTTCGATCAGAAGGAATTTGGCAAGCGGTTAAAGGAGATCCGCATGGTACATGGCCTGACACAGGAAAAGCTGGCGGAGGAGCTGAATATCAGCTGGGATCATCTCAGCAAGATCGAGCGGGGAGCCAGAAGCTGCTCCATTGATTTACTTATCGCTATCTCCGGATATTTCGGAGTCAGCACGGATTATCTGCTCACAGGGAAAGAAATGAGCAAAGAAAGGAACCGGATCTTATCAGTAATACGGGATCTAACAGAGATTGCACAGTCATTGTAAGAAGCCGGACCCGGACAAACTGGGTGGGTAAATACGGACTCCCAGTCCCTAAAGAAAAAAGGGAGCCTCCCATAGAATGGTCATAGCAGCAATCCAGTTGCTGCGAAATGCACCATGACAACTGCATAGCATTCTTCAGACACGACCCTGTGACGAAGAGCGACGTTCACGGCAAATGCAATAATCTCCCACTGCGGGAAGAAGCGGTAGGCCGGTGATAAACGCAGGATGGCTTCCTGCGCAGCATTGAGGCGTCACAGGATAATGAGACTTCCGTCCGGGATTCCGGGCGGCTCGGTGAGAACCACGGAGGGGTTAGATTCCCATGGATCCGGTAAGCTTCCGGACGTCTGAATGTATTCCCTTATTTTCCGGGGGCGTCGGGGACAAATACGGAAAGAGCATACAACGATTTTAAGCCGAATGGCTTTGAAGATATGTAGGGCAGGCTGTGAAAACGGCCTGTCGGTACATAGGAAGGAGGAACACATGGATCTGAATGATTTAAAGATTGATCCGGAGTTCGAGGAAAAGATACCTCCACTGACAGAGGACGAGTTTTCGCTTCTTGAGCAGAACATAGTTGCTGACGGAGAGGTTCTGGATCCTTTGATCATCTGGAACAATACGATCCTGGACGGGCATAACCGATACCGGATCCTGCAAAAACATCCGGAGATTCCATTCAGGACTTATCCCAAAGACTTTTCAGATAAGTATGAAGCCATTGCCTGGATCTGCAATAACCAGCTTGGCCGGAGAAATCTGACGCCGGAGCAGAGACGGTATCTGATTGGCAAACGCTACGAAGCAGAAAAAGCTTCACATGGAGGCCATTATACAGAACGCGATGCAGAAACAGGTCAATTCACCGTAAGTCTTTCGGGAGAAGACTTACGGCTGCCCGAAAGAACAAGTGAAAAGATCGCTGCAGAAACAAACACCAGCAGAAGCTTTGTAGAAAATGCAGAACGCTTTGCTAAAGGAGTTGACGCGGCGGAGGCGGTAGTGCCGGGAATTCGAACAGAAATACTTTCAGGATCTCTGAAAGCCAAGAGAGATGATGTTGCCGCCATCGCCCGTGCCGCGCCGGAGGACAGAGCTGAACTTGCAGAGCAGCTCCGGCAGCCAAGAGCAAAACCGGAGAAAACTGAAGAACCGGAAGAAATCGACGAGGAAGATTTTGAAGAACAGGAATCCGAAGTGTATGACACGCCGGTCCGGATTCCGAAAACGAGAGAGATCCTGGCGCTGGCTGAGAGCATGAACCATTCTGAAGGACAGGCGATCGGTACGGTCGAGGACATGATCTACGAAATGAACAGTGCTATGCAGGACATGATCTTCCGCTGGAACTTCTGTAAGGAGGCTTACGCCGGTCCGGTCAGAAGCCGGGACGGAAAGCGTCAGATCAAAGATCTTGCTACCGAAGGTATCGAATATCTGAAAGAAATTAGGAAGGGGGCTTTGTGGAAAGATGAACCAGTTTGTGATCAGTGAGAAAGCAACTATCCGGCTTTCCAATATTATCGCCGTTGTTACAGATGAGAATGACAGACATATCGCCTTTCTCGACAACGGCATGTGGATTGAAATCTCTTGGAACATGTACAGAAAAATCATGGCTGTGATCTGGAACAGCTGAAAGGAGTAGCGATGAAAACAAATGAATTTACTTATAAGGTCATGGACCTGAATACGGCGCAGCTGGAGATCCCACGGGAAACCTACCAGAGAGAACTGAGCCCGGACAGGGTGAGACGGATCGTCAAGGCTTTTGATGAACGCATTGCAAATGAGCCGAAGGTCAGCTATCGGGGCGGTCACTATTACGTATTTGACGGCCAGCACACCATTGCCGCCAGGAAGCTCCGCAATGACAACCAGGACCTTAAAGTGCGCTGCAAAGTGTATTTCGGAATGTCCGATAAAGACGAGGCTCTTCTCTTCGCCCAGCAGACCGGTGCTTCCGCCAAGCTTTCCGCCGGTGTGAAGATCCGGGCCAAGATATTTGGCGGCGATCCGGAAGCGGTCCAGTTTAAGGACGCGACAGAGGCCGTTGGTCTCCGGCTCGATTACGAGCAGGACAAGGGAAAGAAACGTCTTCCCTGTATCAGTACCGCTTTCACTGCTTTCCAGAAGCTTGGACCGGAACGGTACATGGAGATGCTGCAGGTCATCCTGGATGCCTGGAACGGTGCACCGGATTCCTTCCGGAGAGAGAACGTTCAGGGTATCTCCGCTTTTGTGGATCTCTATCATGACGAATATGATCCGAAGCGCCTGGTAAGCCGGCTGAAGCGCTATGATCCGCTTCACATCTATCGCGAAGGGAAGGCCAGCGGCCTGAACCTTGCCGGCTACAAGAAATATCTGAACCAGGTATGGCTCATGTACAACGGAAGCAGCCGGAAGAATGCTCTTCCCCAGAAATACTGATCGGAGGAACTGCCCATGAAGACAAGAGAAATAAGACCCGGATGGTTCTTCCGGAGAGGCGATATTTATCTGGCAAACCTGAATCCGTTCACGGGATCCGAGCAGGGTGGTACGCGGCCGGTACTGGTCCTTCAGAATAATGATGGAAACTTCTATTGTCCCACCCTGATCGTGGCGCCGATGACAACGCAGATCAAAAAGCGGAACCAGCCGACACATTATCTGATCAAAAACAACCGTGCGCTTTCGGCTCCTTCGATGGTCGAATTCGAGCAGATCAAGACGATCGACAAGAGCCGGATCAAAGGTTATCTCGGGAAATTAACGAAAGAGCAGCTCGGCGAGATTGATGATTACCTGAAGATCAGCCTGGGAATGTATATCCCGGAGACTGTCGAAGCACCGTAAATACAGAGGAGGATGACCATGGACGAGATAAGAATAGATGAGAATGCAGTTGAGGAACAGGAAACTACAGACTTTGAACTGAATGCGGATGACGCAGGTGCAGTTCCGGAAAGCCGCTGTTATACAGTGGAGGATCTGCAGGCCATCCTGATGATCAGCAAGAGCAGCGTTTACAACCTTCTGAAGAAGAAAGAATTCCGTTGGATCAGAGTTGGCAGGTCAGGGTATCGGATCTCCAGAAAAAGCTTCGACGAATGGCTGGATCAAACGGCCTGATATCTGTCAAGGATCTCGTTTCAGCAAAATGGCGGAATCGACATCCTAACATTTCCGAAGAAGGATTGATAGCTTATATCCAGGTCGAACGGCCTGGATATAACTATATGAGAGGAGGCGCTGAAAATGCCGGAGAAAAAGAAAACGACGATGTCCGTGGCAGAAATGCGGAAGCTGCTAGGGCTTAAAAAGACGGACTCCTACTGGCTGGTACATAAGAACTGCTTTGAGACGATCATGGTCAATGGGAAGATGCGGATCGTGATCGACAGCTTCGAAAAATGGTATGCCAACCAGATCAAGCACAAAAAAGTGGAAGGCCCGCCGCCCGGTGAAGAGCTGAAGGCATATTCGTACTCTGTCCGTGACATAGCACAGCTGCTGTCGATAGACGAAGCGTCTGTGTATTACCTGATCAAACGGGATCAGATTCCGACCTTCAAAGTCGAGACCTGGACCCGGATCCGCAAGGATGATTTTGAAAAATGGTATGCATCCCAGAATAAGCACAGGACACAGGAAGATCGTGAGAAGGATGCGCAGTTGGAAGCAGAGACCCTGACAATGCCGGAAATGGCCAGAGAGCTGTATATTTCCCGAAAGGATGTTTACAACATTCTGTCAAAAAAGGAAAACAGCGGTGTTTTCGATATTGTTGTTATCGCGGATAAGAAAAGGATAACGCGGGCAAGTTTTGAGCGATGGTATGCCAGCCAGTCGGAATACCGGAAGCTGTCAGACCGGACGCCGGAGGAACTGGCGCAGATCCGGATGACGGAAAAGAAAAGGGAAGCTCCGCGGCTGGAAGTTGATCCGGACAAGCCCAGCTATAACGTTCGGGAAACGGCGGTTCTTATGGATCTTACTCCCGATGAAGTCCGCCAGCTGATCCGTGACGGGAAACTGGCAGCAAAGAAATACGGTGCCACGTATATCGTTCGGAGAGAAACCATTGACTGGTGGACCACGCAGCAGAAGCTCTTCGCGGAATCATAAGGAGGTGCAGATTATATGGCGTCAATCGTTCAGAAGAAAAACCGGTATTATGTGGTCTATCTGTATGATACAGAGGACGGACAGCGGAAACAGAAATGGGAATCTTTCAAAACGAAAGACGAGGCTAAAAGGCGAAAGGCTGAAATAGAATACAGGCAGGAACTCGGAAGTCTTGTAATTCCCAAGTGCAAGACCGTTGAAGAACTTCTCAAAGAGTATGTTTCTCTTTACGGAAAGAATACCTGGTCGATGTCCATGTATGAAGGCAGCACAGGCCTGATTAACAATTATATCAATCCGATCATTGGAACAATGAAGCTTTCGGATGTAACGCCCCGGGTACTGGAAAAGTACTATATGTCTCTCCTGCAGACAAAGGCGGTGGTCCGCTGTACAGATAAGCAGTATACAAAACGAGAAACTCCGGGAAAAAGAGACAGCTTCGTAACCCCCGGTACGGTACGGAGAGTACATAAGCTCTTGAACAGTGCTTTTACACAGGCAATGAAGTGGGAACTGATCGAGAAGAATCCGGCACAGCTGGCAACAGTTCCGAAAGCCGAGAAGAAAGTCAGAGCAATCTGGGACGCTGACACACTATTCCATGCGATTGAGGTTTGCGAAGATGAACGTCTGAAAATGGCAATCAATCTATCGTTCTCCTGTTCTTTGAGAATCGGGGAACTGCTCGGATTGACATGGGACTGTGTGGATGTATCGGAGGAAAGTCTGGCAGAAGGAAAAGCTTCGATTTTTGTTAATAAGGAGCTGCAGCGTGTCAGAAAAAGCACGATGAAAACACTTGAAAAGAAGGATATCCTCTGTGTATTTCCGGAACAGGTCAGCGATTCTACCACGGTGCTCGTACTCAAAAAGCCTAAGACGCTGACCAGTACAAGGCGGGTGTATCTGCCGAAGACAGTGGCGGAAATGCTGATCGACTGGAAAAAGGATCAGGATCTGGCGAAAGAAGAACTGGGAGACGAATATCATGATTATCAGCTGGTCTTGGCGGGCCCTTTCGGCACACCGATGGAGAGCTCTCGGATCAGTGTTTTATTCAATCAGCTGACCAAGGAGCATGATCTGCCGAAGGTCGTTTTCCACAGCCTGCGTCATTCCAGCATCACCTATAAGCTGAAACTGAATGGCGGCGATGTGAAATCCGTGCAGGGTGATTCCGGTCATGCGCAGGCCAAGATGGTCACAGACCAGTACTCGCACATTCTGGATGAGGATCGCAAAAACAATGCCCAGATCTTTGAAGATGTCTTCTATCAGAAAAAAACGCCCGGGCAGATCGCGGCCGAGCAGGCCAGCCAGTCCGCCGGCATCGATCCGGAGCTTCTGATGAAGGTCCTTACAAATCCGGAGATGGCAAAGCTGCTGAAGGCGCTGGCAGGGACAATAGAATAAGGCACTGAAGAATGCAGTCTTGTGAATAATCATGAGGCTGCATTTTCTGATTAAGAGAGCCGATGAACATCTAAAAAAGTCGCGTGCTCATAACATATAAAACGCCAATATTAGAAATTTCTAAAAAACGTCTAATAGCGAGTGGTGGTTTTCAATGGTTTTGGATGGTTTCAGATGTTCTTCAATGATTTCGAAAACAAGAAAGAACATTGAGATTATGGGGCTTCAGAGGCCTTCAGTGAACTTCAATGAGTTTCCGTACATAACACTCAAGGCTTCTCCTAAGCGCTAGCTGTGGGTTCGATTCCCGCACGGGACGTTGGGCATAAGCGGAAATGATCAGCAAGAATGCGATATCATTTCCGCTTTTTTATTGTACGCAGGATGCCGGGAGCGTCAGCAAAGGCATCTGTGGGTCGTGACAATAATCTTTCGCAAAGGTCCATCCATATATGAGGAGAAAATTCATTATGGAATTTTTCAGCAGCGCAGTCACTGTACTGCAGACGCTGGAATTTCAGCAGCTCGAAATCAGGGCAGGCAGCTCTTTCGCCAGAGTTTTACGCAGGGACAGCATGGCAGGATTATTTTCACACTCCTTGCGGTATGCCAGCACGATGGAATGTGTGTCGGGAAGGGGAAAAAAATCAAACTGATCCATGTATACCGGCTGACTCCACAGATCCATGACGGCCACTCCCTGTCCGTTTTCCACCATGGAGATCATGGTGGCCTGGTTTTTTACTCGTTTGATTTTTGGGCTGAAGTGATAGCGTTGGAAGACCCTGAAGATCTCATCATTGATATCAGGAGATGTTTTATCATCATACAGAAAGAATGTTTCATCCTGAAATTGCAGTGGTGAAGATGGGCGCGGAAAGTATTTCGGGTACAGGATCACTTTTGGCAGCTGATAGATCGGCTTGCGTTCCAGCTGTGGGGAATTGAAAAGGCGGGTGTCTATCGTCAGCACCAGATCCAAGTCATTTTGCAGCACAAGCTGGAACAAATGGTCAAAAGGATGACATTCCACTTCAATGTTAATATAGGGGTACTCCTGTTCCAGAACTCTGAGCATTGCAGGAAGAAAGCGGGAGATCGACCAGCCGGAAGCATAGCCAAACCGCAGGGTCCTGGAAGAACGTCTCTTGAGCTGGTCACTTTTCTGGCGGGCGGTTTGAAATTCTCTCTGACAGTTTGAAAACGCCTCAAAATAAATCCGCCCGCTTTCTGTAAGCTCCAGCGGCTTGCCAGGCGTACGAATGAACAGCCTGGTATCTAATTCCCGCTCCAGCGAAGCGATCGTACGGCTGATTCCCGGCTGTGTTTGGTAAAGGTTTTCCGCTGCGCGAGAAAAATTTTTCTCTTTGGCTGCTTCCAGAAAACAGATAATCTGATTGTCATTCATGCTGACTGCCTCCTTCCATATCTATGTTTCTACGATCATCATAACAGATTTGATATGCTATTGAAAGGAATACGTATTTCAAATCAGGTCGTGTAAGTGAGATAATTCAATCAAACATATTACATCAAGTTAATCAAGTTACATCAAGTTAATCAAGTTTATAAGGATCAAATGAATCAAGGAGGTTTTACGTATGTCTTTTGAGTATCGTCCGATGCGCAGCGTGATCTATGTGGACTGTGTCCGCGAAGAGTACCGCCACCGGCTTCAGCACTGGGTATATGCGGTTCATGTGCCTGACAGCATCAGTAAATTTGCACCATATTGCAATAAATATGCATTTTACAATGCGCTCCCGGTGCCGCCGGAGGGAGAACGTTTCGGTACCCGCCGTATGCAGATGACAGAACACTATTGGATGGTCAATGAAATGACGCCGGAAATGTCCAACAATATTTTTGCCGAGCGGATGCCCGCTGACGTGCTTCGCTGGCAGGGGATGATACCGGATAGCGATGAAGCGGCTGCTGCTATGGCGAACATGGACGGCGATGAGGCCAGATCCTCTGGCGGTGACAATGGAATGCCGCCATTCGTGTTTGCTCATGTACCAATGAATTGGCAGGAGGATTACAAGGGAGCAGGACGCACTGTAGATGACGGCCCGAATTATCGCTGGCAGTTTGTTTTGCGCTGGCCATCGGAAGAGACCGGTGAGCAGTGGTTTCATGAAGTATTTGTTCCTTATTTCCAAAGCCGCCCGGAGGTTAACCGCTTTGTGTCCAGCAAAATTTATCACGATGTGGTAGGGTGTCAGTTCCACCGCCTGGTGGAAATGTGGTTCGACGGTCCGGAAGAATGGTATGCCGCTGCTGTGGAGGGCACGCGGAATATGGCTCAGCCTGACTGGGCAAAAGCAGCCCCTGACGAGGCGCCTCAAGTTCAGTTCCCGTTCCTTAAGTCTAATCATAACATTGTAGGAATGCTCCTGACCGATATGGCTGCCTGTGACAATCTGACCCAGTATCGCGGCTATTTGACAATGCGTTAATCTCTTGTAAACAATAGACGAGGAGGAAACAACATGAAAATTCTTGGTATTTCCCTTGGCCGGCTGAACGGCAATAACGATTGTATGTGCAAAGAGGCTTTGATGGGGGCTGGAGAAATGGGCGCAGAAGTAGAATTCATCCATCTCTTCGACCTTAACATACAGCACTGCACCGGCTGCAATGCCTGCAGCGCCAAAGCTTTTTCCGGTAAAGGCAATAAATGTGTTATAAATGATGACTTTGAATGGCTGGTGGACAAGATGTACGATGCCGACGGCATCATCTTTGCCGTTCCGATCTTTTGCGAGGGCGGTCCCGGCCTGTTCCATACCATCATGGACCGTTTTGGCCCGCGCATGGACAAGGCCACCTGTCTGATCGGTGAAAAGACTGCTCCCGGCAGCATAGACCCTCGATACATCAGCAATAAGATATGCGTTTCCTATATTTCCTTCGGTGGTTCCGAGTGGATCACCCGTGTGCAGGCGGATTGCTTTATTCAGTCCATGACACCGCAGTGGAAAATCATAGACAACAAGTTTTACGATCATTCCCTGAATATTATGGGCGATGACACGAAAATCGCTGAGATCCATCAGGTGGGCGTTAATATGTATCATGCCTGTAAAGATCCTGATCATGCTTCCTATCAGAGCGAGCCGGGGGTTTGTCCTCACTGCCATGGACGTGAGTTTTATTTTGCTGAAAATGGTGATGTCGTGTGCAACCAGTGTGGTATCGCAGGCAGAATGGAGATTACGGAAAACGGACCGCGTTTTGTCTATGATGAGGAAAAGCAAGTTCCCATTGCCCATGATGTGCTGAGCGGTAAATTTGCCCACATGGAGGACATAGGAAGGATGCTTGGCGCCCAAATGGAGTTTAAGAAAACAGATACCTACAAAACTCGCCTCAAGAAGTATAAGGACTTTATCAGCGCAAGCAAACCAGAAAGGTAATTTGCTGCCAGACTGCAAACAAGGAGTATCCATATGAGTGAAAAATTTTATGCAAAAGGTCCGGGGAATGAGGGTTATATCAAGAATATGGAGGTCGTTGGCTTCCATGATGCTGACAATCATTACCTGTTCCAGTCTCAGTTATATAAAACGAAGGATGGACGATACTATCTTTACGGAGGCTGTTTTTACGGCTATGGCGTGGAGATCATAGATGTGACGGATCCGGTACATCCGAGGCACGTCCAGTATATGCCGGTGATGGATCCCAGGGAGTATTCCTATATGTCCACCCCGAAGGTACAGATCTGCGATGACCTCATGATCGTAGCCAACGGCAACTGTATCCCGATCATTCACGGGCCTGCGCCGGAACAATATAAGCCGGCGCCAGGCGGCGTACATATCTACAGCCTGAAAGATGATCCGGAACATCCTCAGAAACTTTCATTCTGGGCTACCGGTGACGAGGACAACCCCGGGGCAGGAGTCCACCGTTTCACTTACAACGGGGGAAAATATCTTCATTTATCGGCCACTGCTCCCGGTTTTATCGGCTATATTTACCGTATTATCGACATATCTGACCCACGGCATCCTGTGGAGGCGGGACGCTGGTGGAATCCGGGCCAGTTCCTGGGAAACCAGACAAAAGCCACACAGGAAAAGAATATTTATGGCTGGAACGGCTTTGACACTTATCCCGGTTATGTCCATTTCCCATATGCTGATACGGACAGAAATCTGACCTATATCAGCTGCGTGGGGGCAGGGTTCAAAATTTTGGATATTTCCAATCCCCAGGTACCCCAGGTGCTGGGAGAAGTTAAAATGACGCCTCCCTTTGCCACCAAGTTTGGCGGGGCTCTGTGTCATACATTCATGCCGATTTTAGGGACGAATTATGCCGTTGGCATGCAGGAAGGGGAGCGGTTCTGGTGCTACTCAAAGGAAATCCATGATAAATTTGGCACCCAGGCCATGTGCGGAATAGAGATGTTTGATGTGTCTGATCCCACAGACCCGGTCATGATCGCAGTCTTCCCCTATCCGGAAGTACCGGAAAATTTCCCCTACAAGAATTTCAACTATTGCGGTATGGACTATCCCGGTCCGATGGGGCCGCATAATCTTCATGAGCCTATGAGCCATAAGCCATGGATTGAAAATCGGAAAGACCGGGTCTATGATTGCTATTTCCATGCCGGCCTGCGTGTTTATGACGTGTCCGACCCGTTTGTTCCAAAAGAGATCGCGTACTTTATCCCGCCCAATCCCACAAAGCCCTTGTGGAAACTGGAGATAGCCAACAAACTCTTGGGCACAGCGGAAGATCTGGTAGTGGATGACCGGGGGTACATCTATCTCAATACCATGCACGACGGAGTGTATATTCTCAGGTGCCTGGTGTAAAGTGCGGTTGATACAATTTAATCAGGGATCCGTCCCAGCGCCTGCAGTCATGCAGGCGCTTTTTTGGGGTCCAGAATCATACCGATGTGGCAAGGGAAACAGGATGCAAAAGATGCATATCTTTGTAATAAAAATTGGATTTCGCTAAATTCATTATTCATGGCAATTCTCCTGATAGGGAACATTTAAACCGGTTTTCCGTAAAAGAGAAATAATTTCCGATAAAGTTGACTGAATTTCCGATCTATACTATGATATTTCCGACTGGAGGTAGGGTTTATGGGAAATAAAAGGAAATACATAGGGACTGCAGAAGCCGCGAAGCTTCTTCGGATGACCAGCCGGCGTGTAGTTGGGTTATGCGGGGAAGGAAGGTTCCACGGGGCATTTCGTTCAGGCAGGAACTGGAAAATTCCGTTTGAGTCAGTGAAACAGTATATGAATGATGCAGGGATATCATTGCCTGAGGAATCCGGTAAAGATGCGCAGGATCTTCGGCCGGTTGCTGTCGGAAATACCTCATACATTGAAGTGTCCAGTGAATGCTATTATGTAGACAAGACCCTTCTGCTCCGTGATCTGATGGATGATCATAATATGGTCACTTTGTTTATACGCCCGCGCCGTTTCGGCAAAACACTGGCCATCAATACGATTAAGACCTTCTTTGAAAAAACGGAGGATGATACATCAAAGTATTTTATGGATAAGAAGATCTGGCAGTGCGGTGAAAAGTACCGTGCCATGCAGGGAATGTATCCCGTTATCATGCTCACGTTTAAAGATATCAAGTATAACACCTGGGAAGAGTCCATGGAAGCGATTCGTCTGGTTGTGAAAGATGAATACAAACGCCATCCGGAGCTGCTGCAGAGTACGGCACTTGATGCGGATGAAAAAAACTACATAGCCAGGATGGAAAAGGGAACATTAAACAGTGTAGAATTGCAGCGTTCTCTGCTGAATCTTACCCATATGCTTTCTGTGCATCATGGGTCAAAAGTTGTGATTCTGATTGACGAGTATGATACTCCGATCCAACAGGGATATTCCAGGGGATTCTATAAAGAAATGATTTCCTTCATGAGAAATTTTCTGTCCGGAGGCCTTAAGGATAATACCGATCTGGCTTTTGGTATCCTGACAGGAATCATGCGTGTTTCCAAGGAAAACCTGTTCAGCGGTCTGAATAATCCGATGGTCAATACCGTACTTGATGATAAGTACAGCGAATATTTTGGTTTTACGGAATCTGAGGTTCACGAAATGGCTTCTTACTACGACAGGGTGGAGGCAATGGATGAGATCCGTTTCTGGTATGATGGTTACCGTTTCGGGAATACAGAGATCTATAATCCATGGTCTGTTACGAATTATTTTGCTTCCGAGGGGCAGGCAAAGCCGTATTGGGCAAATACCAGTGATAATGAAATTATCCGGGAGATCCTGACCGGCCTTACGCCGGAGATTGCGGATGACCTGGCAAAAGTTATGCAGGGAGAAGAAATCCACGCGTCGCTGGATATGGAAGTCGTGTATCCGCGCATGACAGACGGAACGGATACAATCTTCAGCTTTTTGCTGTTGGCAGGGTATCTCACACCGGCCGACAGGCCGGAAGAGACAGAGATCGGCACATTTGCGTCTCTTCGTCTTCCAAATGCGGAGATCCGCAGGATCTATAATACAGAAGTCCTTGGCTGGGTTCGTACGCAGCAGCCAGGCAATATCATTTCCGAGATAGAGAAAGCGGTATACTTAAGTGATGAAAAACGTCTGCAGCATGCGCTCAGAAATTATATGATCACCAGCATCTCCTTCTACGACGGAGCGGCAGAAGGCTTTTATCATGGAATGGTGCTCGGCCTGGTGGCCAGTCTTTCTTCAAAGTATTACATACGTTCTAACAGAGAGTCCGGCGAAGGAAGGTTTGATCTTGAGCTTGAACCGAAAGACAAGGTACTTCCCGGAATTCTTATGGAATTCAAAGCAGTCTCTGCATCAGAAAAGGATAAACTGCCCGAACTGGCAGAAGAAGCGCTTGTTCAGACAGAAGATAAAAACTATCAGAGAGATTTGGAAGATCGCGGTGTAAGAGCTGTCGTACGATATGGCATTGCCTTCTCCGGAAAGAATGCAGAAGTCAGGATGGCACGATAGAAGGAATTCTTAGAATGGAGTATAATATTGTAAAGAATAATCAGAAACAAAATTAAATGTAATTCTTGCGGGGATATCATCGAAAGCAGATCAGTTCATGAATTTATAAGCTGGTCCTGTGGACGTGTATATGTAGATGATGGTTCGGACTATCTGAGAAGAGGTTACAAAGACGGACCAGATGATTATACCGAAATTGTGGAAACAGAGCAGGCGAATTCAATATAATGTCGTAAAAGATGATTTTAGAAAAAACGACTAGATTCACTTGGTGATTTCAATGGTTTTGAGGATCTCCAGTGGCAGCTCTAGGGCATCGGCAGAATATCTAATGAATCGTTCATGGAAAAACTTAATAATTGTATATAATTAGTATACAAAAGAGCGGAGCTAGATTTCTTTAAAAGATCTTGCTCCGCTTTTTAATACCGAAAGAATTAAGTGGAATTTTCGTTTTTGATACCGGTTCCTGAGCTTATTTCGATGGCATAATTAGTGATTTTCATCTCTTGAAATTTGCAATTTTGCAGGAGAGGGGCAAAACAGGATTACTTTGAATGGCCGTGAAATAAATGATTGAAAGGAGGAGTGCAGTGTATTATAATAATGAAAATAAAAATTTCAAAAATGTGAGGAAAACCATTATGGTGTACGATTATATAATGAATAACTATGAGAATGGCGATCCGATTTTCCTGAGTGATCTGCCGGGAAATTCCAGAGATTATCTCAGGCAGGAGATGAAGAAGCTGGTGGATGACGGGAAATTGGAACGCCTTTATAACGGAGTATATTACCTTTCTTATCTGACAATCCTGGGGACGAAGGGACATATCTCCATTGACAAATATCTGGACAAAAAATATCTGTGTATTAATGGAAAAGTGTCAGGATATATCACGGGACTTATGCTTGCAAATACCTATGGATTCACGACACAGAATCCTGCCTGCTATGAGATCTGCAGCAATGAGGCCACCACGAAGCAGCGAAAGCGGAAGATCGATGGCAACACGATTATTGTTTATAAGCCAGTCACGGAAGTCACAGAAAAAAACAAATCAGCACTGCAGTTTCTGGATCTGATGTCGACGATCGATAAGTACAGCGAAGTGTCCGGGGCGGAATTGAGTGCAAAGATAAAGAAATTTGCGGATACAGAGAAAGTGGATTTCTCATTGGTGCAGAAGTATCTGCCGCTGTATCCGGACAAGGTCTACCGCAATATCTATAATGGAGGATTAATGGGTGAGCTGGTATAAAGATTATCGGAACGAGTGGAAGGAGATTGTAGAGACCGTTGCGGCAGAAGAGCGTCGAACGGTTCAGATGATTGAAAAAGATACGCTGCAGTCCATGATCCTGCTGAAACTTTCCAGAAGTGACCTTCCGTTTGTCTTTAAAGGCGGCACATCGCTGTCAAAGGCGTATGGACTGATCGATCGGTTCTCAGAAGATATCGATCTGTCGATGGATCACAAGCCTACGGAGTCTGAGAGAAAGAATAGTAAAAGGATCTTGTTGAAGATTGCAGAGGAGCTCGGGTTATCGCTGATGAATCCCGAAAGCATCCAGTCCAGACATAGCTATAACAAGTATGTGTTTGTGTATGAGTCTTTATTTAGCGTTTTTCCGCTGGAACTTATTGTGGAAACCAGTTTTTACCAGCCTGTATATCCGGTGGAAGTACATGCAGTAAAAAGCTTTGTAGGGGGATTTTGTGAAAACCGCGGTATTGTCCTTCCGATACCATTCGAAGCAGCGACAGTCAATATGCCGGTACAGTCTCTGGAGAGAACCTTTATTGATAAGGTTTTTGCTGTATGTGATTACCGGATTCAGGATATGCAGGATCGGGATTCCAGACATCTGTATGACATTGCGAAGCTTCTGCCTGAAATAAAGAATATGGCGGATTTGAAAACACTGATCGATGAAGTAAGAGAAGATCGAATGCAGTCGAGGAATAATCTATCTGCCCAGCCGGAGCACGATATTCCGGAAATGTTGAAAGAGATCATCAGGAACCGATTCTATGAGCAGGATTATAATACTGTCACAAAGAGACTGCTTTACGAAGAAGTCTCCTATGATGAAGCCATCGAAAAAGGGATTGCCATGATAGCGGATCTTGATCTCTTCGAATACAGAAAAAGAGGATAGATTTTTAAAAGAAAGGGCGGATTATACAGCGATGATAACGGCGCTTGCAGAAATGCAGGCGCTTTTCTTTATGCTGCAGATAATCGGAGATGTCGATGAATGCCGACAGCCCACTCCATGTGGAAAGAATCCTATGATGATGTCCGGCAGATGTTTCCTTACATCCGCCAAAAATCTGTAGTATCATAAGGGAACTAACTCAGTTTAACGGTATAATTGGAAACGCACACTCCTTTCAGTGATAACGAACAACACGTCAGCTACGAAAGGAGTATTTTTATGCCTGAAACAAAATTTGAAAACTTTATGTTTACGGTCATCATGACATTTCTCATGGTATACGCCATGATCTGCTACAACATTGCCATCAGCATGGGCGGAATGCAGGATTCCGTGTTCCTGACGGCTTTCGGAGAGCTTCGGATCATGTGGCCGGCAGCCATTATCCTGGAAATGTTCGTGATGGAACGGCCGGTCATGGCGCTGACCCGCCGTGTTGTTACGAAAGAGATGCCGTTCTTTTTTGTACTGCTCATCCGATGCTCGCTGACAGTCTGCTTTATGTGCCCTTCCATGAGCTTGATCGGAACACTTCTGTTCAAAGATTATCACCAGGCGGGGCTTGTCAGTGTCTGGCTTCAGACGGCGGCGTTTAACTTTCCTATGGCGCTTTTCTGGCAGATCTTTTTTGCCGGGCCTGCCGGCAGATGGGTGTTCCGAAGGATATTCCGAAAGAAACAGCGCGTCTGATAAAACGTACAGGGCCAGATCAGGACCAACCGGGAATAACGCCGGCGGATTCGGAAATTATGTGATTTGGGAATTATGTATGGTAGAGAAGACAGCACGGGTGTATCATGTAAGACAGATCCGGCGAATATACGCAGGATACCAAATGGAAGAGGATGGCCCGGAGGAGTGTTTGCATGGAGGAAATATATATCCCGTCGACCGATCAGAAAAACAGACTGCATGTAGTGATCTGGGAACCGGAGGGTGAGAGCAGGGCAGTACTGCAGATTTCCCATGGCATGGTGGAATATACGGAACGATTTCATGCGTTTGCCCGTTTTCTCAACCAGTCCGGAATTCTGGTCATCGGAAATGATCATTTGGGGCATGGAAAAACAGCCGGCTGCGCGGCTGATCTGGGATATATCGGCGCCGGAAAGAGCAGAACCGTAGTCGATGATCTTTATAAAGTAACGGCATTTGCAAAGGAAAAATATGGGGAACTGCCGTATTTTCTGTTCGGCCACAGCATGGGATCCTTTCTTGCGCGCAGATACCTGATGACATATGGAGAAGCGCTGGATGGCGCGATTCTTTCCGGCACGGGGTTTACACCAGGCACAGTATTACATGCCGGGAGACTGATCGCGGGCTGGCTGAAGCTGATTCACGGGGAACGTCATCGTTCTGCTTTCCTGAAGAAACTTTCGTTTCAGGGATATCTGGACCGTATTGAGAATCCGCGTACCGAGAATGACTGGCTGACTCACGATCCGGCGATTGTGGACAGGTATAATGCGGATAAGTTCTGCACCTATACATTTACCGTCAATGGATATCAGACATTATTTGATGTGTTACGCTATATCCAGAATCCGAAGCATGTGGAAAAGACACCCGGGAATCTGCCGATTTTTTTGATTTCCGGCGCGGAAGATCCGGTAGGCGCATATGGCGAAGGGGTAAAAAAGGTATACGAAAGCTATCGGGCCTCCGGGATCAGCGACGTGCGCATGCGGCTGTATCAGGGAAAACGGCATGAACTCACCAATGAGATTGGCAAAGAGGATATTTTTGAAGATATCAAAGAATGGATCTTTTCTCATGTGAAATCATGCGCCGGCAGCAGAAAATCAGAATAAAGGAAAAACGGAGAAACTGCTATGCAATATCGTGATACGGGAAGAAATTCTAAGTGTACACCGGAATCCTGGAACAAGGCCCGAAAAGAACTGATCGATGCCATTGTCTGCATGGGTTATCCGGAAGAATTCGGCGAAATGATCGCCAGAAATCTCCGCTCAGAGAAAATGATGCGGCGGATGACCGCTTATCTTTTTTCCGCAAAACCGCGGACCGCTGAGGAGATCGCGGATGAGATGCTGGCGCTTATGAGTGACCGGGAGCGCTGGATCGCAAAGAAGGAGTCTGAGCAGGCCAATGCCAGATATAATGAATTTCTTAACGGCCGTTCGGAAGAGGAGTCAAAATGAATCAAAAGCTCAGCGGCATTACATTAGGCCAGATCAATGTATTTCTGCATGTAGTGGAAATGGAAAGTTTTACAAAAGCTGCAATCAACCTCCATATGACACAGTCTGCCGTCAGTAAGATTATCGCAAAGATAGAGCGGGAACTGGAGCTTACATTATTTACAAGGCACTATCGGGAACTGCAGGTGACAGAAAATGGGAGAGAGCTTTATGCGCTGTGGAAACCCCGGCTTGAGCAGATATCCGGTTCGTATGAGGCACTGTATGCAAAACAGCGGGAGGAAAATACTGCCCTTCGGATTGGAACGACGAATACCACAGATCTGAAGCTTTATTTCTGGGAGATTGTTAATGAATATCAGAACCGGTATTCTGAGGTGAATCTGGAGTTTAACAGTGATTCCATGGAGCGGTTAATACAGAAGCTTGCGGACGGAAAACTGGATCTGATATTTGTTCCGGATTTTATGAAATATCGATTGGAAGAGGGAGGATTTTCCTGGGTCTGGGCAGCGAGGGATCATGTGCAGATTGTTCTGCCCAAAAGCCATCCATTGGCCGAAAAAGAAAAAATGCTGGAACTTTCAGATATCAAGGACATGACTTTTGTGATATTGACGGATTCGGAATATCCGGAAAACGAGCGGTATATAGAGGAATTGTTTTTGCAGGCCGGTTTTGACTTGAAAATAGAAAAGAAAAGATATCCCACACCGGAGAGTATCCAGGATTTTTATCGTCAGGAAGACGGATTCATGATCACAGACAGTTATTTCAAATTTGACGGAGACCGTGAGCATATGATCCGTAAACCGATCAAAGGCTTCTTTAACGGCATTATATGCGGATGGAATCAGAATCAGCGGCATAAGGGAAGGGATTTATTTTTAAAAATATTCATGTAGAAAAAGGCCGTATCTTTTTATGTGGTGTACCGTCTCACATTCCTTTTTGGAATGTGAGACGGTATTTTTTTCGTTTTATGGAAACGGATTTTCCTGCTACCATAAATTTAAGAAAGTTAAGAAACACGGGAAACAAAAAAGGAGATGCTATATGGGGAACAGAGTACCGATTACAGAAGAACAGAAAAAATTAAGCTATGCAAAATATTTTTATAAGGAGCTGGCACCAGTGCCGGAAGAAAGTATCCGGATCGCTGAAGCCGGCCCCATTGATCCGTCAAAAGCATTGCGTGTGCATGACAGAAATCGTCTTTTTGAGCCGGGATATCTGGATACGGAAATCGGATATTGTGTCATGGAAGACGGAACCGGATTTGTTGCAAACCTTACAAAAATGCCCGGTGTGACAACGGAGATGTTTGACTGGTGGTTCGCATGGCATGGACTTGGAGAACTGAGATATTGCATCTGGGATCCGGAGGATCACTACAGCGCGAGAAGTCTTGATCCGGCGATCGGAAGATGTCAGACGCTGTCTATGAAGGAAAGATACTGGAATACAACGCACGTAATCGTGGAAGATATCGGTATGGGGCCGCAGAACATACATGCGTCGTTCCGCAATCCGAAAGAGATGGGGTTTGATTCTGAAAAAATAGGGACAGAAGCCTGTGGAACAATTGTCACTTCGATTGCAGGGGATGATTCCATGTCTCAGTTAATGTGCCATTTTATGAGAAATACGGAAGAAGGAACGGAACTGCGGACACGCTTTTGGCTGGGCTGGGATGTAGTGGACGGTAAAGCAGTTAAGACCCTTCCGGATCATGAATCGATACCGGAAGAAGCCTGCCATAAGCTGCTGCTTCACAATATTAAAGAGTTTTCCAACCTGGCATCTTTCCTTGCGGATATCTACGCAGAGGAAAAAGATAACTGGTAAGATTACGGGAGGAAAGGGAAAAATGAAGGATTTTTTGAAGAATAATAACTTCGGGAAATGGGGATGGGCCATGATCGTCTATGCAGGCGTCAGTTACTATATTGCAGCTGCATTGTCGACCGACGGATTGAACTTTTATCCGGCACAATTTGAGGCATTACATGGCTGGAATGCCGGTCTGATAACAACAATGGCCGGGATAGCCGGATGGGTCGCCCTGGCGGGAGCAGTGATTTTTGCGCATATCATAGCAAAGATCGGAACCAGAAAGTCAGCGGGAATTATTAATATCCTTACAGGTATCCTGGTACTGATTTTTGCGAATACCAGCAATTTTATTGTATTTGGTATTATGGTATTTGCAATCAATTTTATTGTCGCCAACGTGCAGTTAAATCTTATTCCGAATAATATCATGAATGTATGGTTTCCGAGAAAAAAAGGAATGGCACTTGGATGGGCAACGATGGGTATGCCGATCTGTACTGCCACAGTGATTGTAATACTTACCGCATGGACAGTGAAATTCGGCAGCGCTGCGGTCGCATATAGTATTTTTGGCATTATTATCATCGCATTTGGCGTACTTTCTTTTTTCTGGGTAAAGGATAATCCGGAGTCGCTGGGACTGTACCCGGATAATGAGCCTATTTCAAAAGAGGAACTCGAAGCGAACAAAAAGGAACTGGAATCTCATGTATCCGAGTGGACGATGGGAAAACTTCTGAAAAACAGAAATACATGGGGAATCGGCGTTGGACTCGGCCTGATGTGGATGACCACTGTTGGCATCGTTTCACAGCTCATTCCGCGGCTGGTATCCATCAGCGATGGAATCTATGCACCGAAAGCACTTTTCATGCTTTCCGCAGCGGCCATTATCGGGATTGCCGGGAGCTATTTCTGGGGGATCCTTGATACTGCTCTTGGAACAAAACGTGCTTGTATTGTCTACGGTGTATGGTATATTGCAGCAATTGTATTCCTGCTCTTGCAGCCGCGGGGGCTGGTATTTGTATGGATCAGTGTCGTGATAGTCGGCATCGGGATCGGCGGGATCGGCAACCTGATTCCGTCTATGATCGGAACCTGTTTCGGAAGGTATGATTTCATTCAGGCAAACAAAGCGATTGCGCCGTTAAATACCATTGTGCGCCAGAGTGGAATTGTGCTGGCCGGGATACTATCCCAGACTGTATATGGGTACTCCGGGCTATATGTAGTTCTGCTTATTGCGGATGTTGCGGGGATCTTTATGACAGTATTTCTGATTAGGCCAAAGACAAGCTGAGCCGGTATCTATTGGGTATGCGCTATGACGGCGCATACCTTTTTTTGATATAATAAAGCAGATATTTTACTATGTAGCGCAGAATAAAAATATTACTGCGGCGGCGAATCAACTGTTTGTTTCACAGTCTACCGTCAGTCGGACGATGCAGAATCTGGAAAGAGCAATTGGATGTACACTTTTTATACGTTCCCAGAAAGGAATAGAATTGACGGATAATTGAAGGAACGATATACTGTAATCAGACAATAAAAGAGGGGCGTAACATTGCTATTCAGGGGGTGATATCAATGGATAAAATCCGGGGGAACATACACCTTATTCTTCTTTTTCCCATTGTTTCATAATAGAATTACAATTTCATTATTATAATTATATGGACTGCATAGCTGTAGAAAAGAAGAGATGCGGTTAGGAGAAGACAGAGTAAAATACCGGCTGGAAAGCGGTCGAAAAATTATTTTTTAAAGAAGGGGATTTATGATGAAAGAGAAGAGGCCTGTAAACAGCGTGATAAAAACATTGTTCGTTTTTCTCATGTCTGCAGCGGTACTGATTGCATTCGGCTTTGCCAATGTGGCATTTGCGGCAGACGGCGGGACTGCCGGTACAGCACCAAAAGGAGGAGCTGGCAGTTCTGCAGTCACGCAGACATGGGATCATTCCAAATCCAAAACAGCAGCAAATTTAGACGGTAAGTATGAATCGGAAATTACATTGTCGCTGCCGTCAAAGGAAGAACAGTTAACGACAGAAATCTGTTTTGTTCTTGATAAATCCAGTTTTTCTGATACAAAGACAAAGGCGATGGAGCTGCTTGATCATTTAAAAACGGAGACAGATAAGAGCGGCGCGAAAGTAAAAGTGGATATTGTCAGCTTTAACCGCACAGCGCATAACCGCGGATCGTTCGATTTAAGCACACAGTATCAGGAAATCGAGAGTACGTTTGTAAAGAAAGAGAGCGGCGGCACAAACATGCATGCAGGGCTTCTGCTTGCGGAGGAGGTGCTGAAAAAAGACAGTACCATTCCTGACAGCAGAAAGTATATGATTCTGGTGTCGGACGGAGATACCTATCTTTACTGCAAAAACGGAGATTATAACACGCCGTATTCCCGTTCTTTCATTCCTGTAGCATCTGCGGGTGCTACAGCATACGGCGGATACTATGATGAAAGCTGGTATTATCCGAGTGCGCCCTATGGAAAGAATGTGGGCAGGCCGTCCGACAAGGACAGTACGCCTGAAAAATGGGATGCGTATCTCCAGGATGTAAAGGAAAGAAACACGGAAAGTCATGGAGATGATTACGATTATATCTGGAAATATTATGACGGCTGGCAGATAACTGCACCGACAAAAGAAAATCCGGACGGATTTAAGACACAGCCCACATCCGATCAGGATCATAATAAGATCACCCGATTAGCATCCAATCTGGACATGGGATTTCTTCATGCGGCAGAAACGTATCACCGCCTTGCCGAAAAATATCACTGCTATTCCATTCCGGTACAAAGTTTCAATCAGGCAGACGGAGGCCATCCGGGATTCATGGAATATTTAAATGGCGGGGTTGCTGTGGATTTCTCGGCAATAGAAAATAAAGTCCTTTATTTCCTCGGCGCGGGCAGTACCGTAACCGACCAGATCGGGTATAAGAAAGACGGATATAATTTCGACCTGGCGGATCCGGCGCAGATGAAACTGACCGTGGACGACGCACAGGGAAAGACACAGACGTATGATGCGGAAAAGATCGGTGAGAATCACTACGGTTTTCTGAAACAGCAGGACGGAACCTATGCATATGAAGCCATTTATACACCGGGCGACAAGAAGGAAGGCGAGCAGATCGAATGGAAAATCAATGTTCCGGTCACAAATTTCCAGCATGCAAGCCTGAAATACAAGGTGAAACTGACAGATCCCCAGACAGCTCCCGGCACATACGGGCAGCTGGATCTTGACGGAAATCAGGTCATTGACGGAACGAATACAGCGGTGGATTCTACCAAGGCGATTTACACGAACACATCAGCCGTATTAATGCCGAAAGATTCCGATGGGAATGCAGGAACTCCGGAAGAATTCGGACGGCCCAGTGTATGTTATACCGTACGGAACAGCGCTCCAGCAGAGGAACATACGATTACATTCCATCCGAATAACGGACAGGCAGCGTTCCTTCAGACGGTTTCGGACGGTGAACAGGCGGTAAAACCGGAAAGCCCGACGAAAAAGGGATATACATTCAAAGGCTGGTATTCGGATCGTTCACTGAAAAAAGCATATGATTTCAAGACATCGGTTAAGAGCAATCTGGATCTGTATGCGAAGTGGGTAAAGAATACTTCCGGTACAAAACCGGATAAGCCGGCAAACAAAGTGACAGGAATACTCCTTCCGAAGGTTATAGCGAAGGGCAGACATACCCAGATTTTAACATGGACAGCGCTTAAAAATGTAGACGGGTATTTTATTTATACCAATCACTGCCATGAAGGAAGGAAGCGGCATTACTTTAAGAAAGTCGCGGATTACAAGGCTTCCAAAGCCCGTGTGTACACAGCGAAAAAACTGAATACTTATGAGAATTACAAATATTACGTTGCTGCATACACTGTAAAGAAAAACGGCAGGAAGCAGATCGTCAAAAAGAGTGTAACGGTTCATTCCGTATGTGGGAATACGAGTGCAAAAAACACAAATGTGACTGCAATAAAAGTAAAAAAACACGCAGTTACAATAAAGAAGGGCCAGACGTACAGGATCAAAGCGACGATTTATAAGATACATAAGAAACGTGATATCCTGGATGAGACACACTGCGGCAGGCTCCGCTATCTGACAAAAGACAGCAGTATCGCAACGGTAGATTACAATACCGGACGCGTCAAGGGCAGAAAGGCAGGAAAGACCACCGTATATGTACTTGGCGTAAACGGCGTCCGTGACAAGGTTGCCATTACAGTAAAATAACGAAGAGAAACGATCAGCTGTCCGGGGATAGGCAATATTCCCGGAAGGAAGCGCTCAGGCCGGAGGTCTGGGCGCTTTTTCTGCGTCATTTACTGAAAACCATTAAAATGATGACTTTTTTCGTTGAAAAACCATTAAAATAATGGTTTAATGAAAACGAGGTGATGGTTGCTATGAAAAATATTGATTTTGCAGTTCCGGAATATGTAACAGGTTCTGATATAAAAAGAGTGCGCGAACTTCTGGAATTAACACAGAAAAATTTTGCTGCGTTCATCGGCGTTTCAAAGGCTACGATTGAGCGCTGGGAGACAAAAGAGGACAGGATCACAGGACCGGTTGTCGTATTGTTAGGCATACTGGAAAACCATCCGGATTATGTGGAGAAATTGAAAATACCGGAAAAAGAGTATGGACTGCGCATGTGGTATATGCATGAGCAGAAAATATGTACATTGATCGATGTGGATGAACTGAGAAAAAGGATAAAGATAAAAAATTATACGGATAATATTTTGTTTCAGGCCTTTGGGAACAATACACAGCCGTCTTTTGAAGATTATGAAGCCTTTCTGGAATCGCGCTGTTTTCCCAAAAGCCGTGATAAAATGAAACTGATTCTGAGAGATCTGGATCTGCCGTTTTATGATCCGTTTATGATCATTCAGAAGACAGAGGGAAGAATGGCAGAAGACCATTTCTGGATTCGGATCGAGAGGTGAAGGGGCTATGATTGAACTGTTTGAACAAAATGAACGTACGGCAGACAGACAGTCCTCGAAAGGAAATCAGCTGAAATGGGAGAAGGATGGGATCTGGTATAAAGCAGACAGCGCTGGTTATGAAGGCCTTGCAGAGTATATGGTGTCACATTTGCTGGAGTTTTCTTCGCTGGAAAAAAATGAGTTTGTCCGATACGATTATGAGCAGATAAAATATAAAAATGTTGTTTATAATGGAGCAAAAAGCAGAAGCTTTTTACAGAATGATTGGCAGATTATAACTCTGGAACGTTTATTTCGGGATTTTTTTCAAAAAAGTCTGTATGAATCTATATGGGAAATTCGGACATCTGCAGAAAAACGTTTTGCATACTTGGTCATGCAAGTGGAGCGTATGACGGGATTGAAAAAGTTTGGAGCGTATTTAAATAAATTAATGACAATTGATGCAGTGTTTGTAAATGAAGATCGTCACATGCACAATATAGCTGTTCTGATGAATCAGAAGGGAGAATTTGCATATTGTCCGATCTTTGATAATGGAGCCGGCCTGCTGTCAGATACAAGTATGGATTATCCTTTGGAAATGGATATTTTTGAGGCGCTTTCAGAGGTAAGAGCAAAAACATTCAGCAGCAGTTTTGAAGAACAGCTGGATATTTCGGAAAAGATTTATGGCATGAATCTGTATTTTTATTTCAAAAAGAAGGATGTGAAACAACTGCTGCTTGAAATGCCGGGGTATTCAGAGCAGGAAAAAAACAGAGTCGGTGATATTATATTTGAGCAGATGAGAAAATATGAATATCTTTTTAAAAACTGACTGAAAAGATTGCCTGCATGTATTATTCGTTTTTTCCACACGAGACCCCGCGCCGTTCTCTGACAGGGCAGGCTGCAGAGATTCTGGCCGCCCCTGCCTTTTGGTTTTGATAAAATCATGATATTATTCTGATAACAAAGGTAAGCATTATGATTAACATCCGGTCTGTTTCTGATCTCAGGAATAAGTTTCCGGAGACAGAAGAAATTGGATGAGGCTGATGCCGCCGCAGGAGAATCTGATGTCCGCTATACCGGCTCCGAAGTCTTCAGCAGAGTAAGGAGCAGAATCAATGCAGCAAAAAACGTATAAGCTTTCTGTTCTGCCTCTGTTTGAGGAAGATCTGAACGAAATCGTCGATTACATTACAAATAAACTCCAGAACTTTGATGCGGCACTCCGTCTGGTGGAAGACATCGAAATCGCTATTAACACGCGCCTGAAAACACCGTTCGCGTTTGCACCATTCCCGTCTGCAAAAAAACGGACTCATCCTTATTACAGGATCAACGTAAGAAACAAGTGTTGGAACGATCCTCGGATATAGAAATCTATGGTTATATTCAAGGTCCTCACTGCGGATGGGCTGTAAGAGAATAAACGAGGATTTGAGTGAATATCCGATTTCGCCAAGTGGGGATTTACGCTATTCTTCTGGTAGAAAGGTGGTAGAGTGATGAGTGGAATAATATGTTTCCATAATCCTGAGGAAGAGAACGGGTATCTCAGCAACTGGTATCCGTCACAATTCATCTATGCAGATCAGCAGTTTTCTTCCATGGAGCAGTACATGATGTACTGGAAGGCCGTTTGCTTCCATGATAAGAGGATTGCATCGGAGATACTGAAAACGGATGATGTGGCTGAAATTAAGTCTCTTGGCCGACGGGTCTTCGGATATGATGACAATGTATGGAATGGACTGAGGCAGATCATTGTCTATGAGGGGCTGCTGGCCAAGTTCTCTCAGAATGAGGAGCTGAAAGAGAAGCTGCTGGAAACAGGCAACGCGACATTAGCGGAAGCTGCAGTCAGGGATAAGATCTGGGGGATCGGCCTGTCAATGAATGATATGAATCGATTCGACAGGGCAAAATGGAAGGGGCAGAACCTATTGGGTTATGCCTTGATGATAGTAAGAGGAAAGCTGGGCAGGTGATTTCTTTGGAACAGGGTAAGTTAGGAAATATGGGACCGGCCGATTTTTGTGACGCAGGGGCATGTGTATAATTCGACGGTAAACGATAGATGGAAAGCAGAATATCACAGGAAAGGCAAGGTGTAATAAGCTGTTATGAGCAATGAAAAGGATAAAACAATGCCGAAAGGTGTGCGGATCGGCGAGAGCGTGTTTGACATCGCGTATCTGCTGTTTGATCTGATCGCCGGGATTATATTTTTGATGCGGGCAGACGGGCGGACGGTATTCTATCTGTATGGAGTCCTGACGCTGCTCCTGGGCAGCGGCGACGCGTTTCATCTGATTCCCCGGGTGCAGATGCATCTGCGCGGCAGGAATGAACGGACGGACGCGCGGCTGGGACGGGGAAAAGCTGTCACATCCGTGACTATGACTGTATTTTACCTTCTGCTGTATGTAATCTGGAAGACTCTGTTTCCGGCAGTAGCAGTACCGGCAGCGATTCCGGTGCTGATCTGGATTACGGCGCTGCTTCGGATCGCACTCTGTATGTTCCCGCAGAACCGCTGGCTTTCGCCGGAAGGAAATCTTCGTTGGTCACTGTACCGCAATGTGCCGTTTGCGGTTACCGGGATTTTGGTGATCGTACTCTTTGCGCTTTCCGGCAGTGCGGACACACATGGACTTTGGAGAATGTGTATAGCGATTGCGCTGAGTTTCGCGTTTTACTTTCCGGTTACGCTTTTTGCGGACCGGAAGCCTGCGCTGGGCGCGCTGATGATGCCGAAGACGCTGATGTATGTCTGGATCATCGCAATGGGACTGCAGATGCTTTGAGGAGGCAGAAGAGCATGGATCGAAAAGAACTGGAAGAATTCATACAGACGGCATATGAGACAGAACCGGATCGCCCCTGGGCGAAATATCCGGATTATCTGGTGTTTCGTCACAGGAAAAATAAGAAGTGGTTTGCGCTGCTGATGAATGTGCCTGCAAACAAGCTGGGCCTGCAGGGCGAAGAAGGGCTGGATATCGTAAATCTGAAATGTGATCCGGTACTGGTTTCCTCCCTGTGCCGGGAACCGGGATTTTTCCCGGCGTATCATATGAGCAAAACAAAGTGGATCTCGGTGGCGCTGGACGGAACGGTACCGGAGGATCAGATCAGAATGTTGCTGGATATGAGTTTTGAGGCGACGAGGGAGAAAAATCGTCACTAAGCAAGAAGGTGTGAATTAACCGATAGCGGCCAGGAAGCGGATACCAACACAAGCAAGAAGCTGTGTATCTATCGGTAGCGGCCATGATGTTGTTGCCATTACAACCAGGAATTTACCGGTAGATGCTTATCCCAAGTAAATTTAATTTATCATACAATACCGTGCGGGAGATCCCAAGAAGCTGGGCCGCACGTTTTTTATTTCCACCGGTAATTTTCAAAACTTCCTGAATTAAATTTCGTTCAAAATCATTACGCAGATCCCGAAGGTTATAAGAACCTTCGAATGTTTTGGATGGAAGCGTAAGGTTCTTCAGTTTTCCTACATGAGAAAAGTCTTTCCGGCTTAACAGTAAACCATCGGCACGATTAATTGCCACTTCGACGCTGTTTCTCAGCTCACGTATGTTTCCCGGCCAGTTGTAAGAGGAAAGAAGATCCAGTGCATCCGGTTCAATGCCGCGAATAAATGTTCCAAGTTCCAGATTGAGCTGATCTATGAGATTATTTATAAGCAAAGGAATATCCTCTTTGTGCGCGCGCAGTGGCGGAGCGGTGATTTTTATTACATTCAGGCGGAAATATAAATCCATTCGGAACTTTCCATTTTGAACCAAAGACTCCAGAGGTGTATTTGTGGCAGAGATAATGCGGACATCAAACGGAAGACTTTCAGAACTTCCCACAGGAGTTACTTCATGTTCCTGCAAGGCACGCAGAAACTTTGGCTGCATGGTCATAGGGAGAAGATTTACTTCATCGAGAAAAATGGAGCCATGATTAGCAACCAGAAATCGTCCTTTTTTTCCACCCTTCAGCGCGCCGGTGAAAGCGCCGTCGGAATATCCGAAAAATTCAGATTCCATCAGGTCTTCCGGTATAGCAGAGCAATTGACGCGAACAAAATTCTGGTCACATCTGGGGCTTAATGTATGTACAGAATGAGCGATCAGTTCTTTTCCGGTGCCGGTCTCTCCTTCGATTAATACGGTGGAAGAGGATTGGGCGGCCTGAATAATTTCTTCTTTCAGATGAAGCATCACCGGGCTGTCGCCGATAATATTGTCGATCGAATATTTTGCGCCGCGTTCGCGGGAAAGGGCATTCTTATAGTATTTTAATTGCTCTTCGACCTGTTTTAACTGTGCGGAAACCACCTGAGCTTCCTGTGTGTTGTGTATGATCGTAAACAGAAAGCATCCGATTACTTCTCCGGCAGGAGAGAGTCTGGGATAATAATTTGTAAAATAATTTTGTCCGGCAATACGGACAAGATGTCCGATCACAGGTCTTTTTGACAGATATGCCTGGTGTGCCAGGGTATCAGGAACAATTTCTTCTACCTTTTTTCCGAGTGCATTTTCTTTTGTGTGATGAGTCATTCTGCACCAGTTTTCGCTTACATAAACATAGCGTGCGTTTTCATCCAGCAGAGCAAAGGAGTGTAAGGCTTCAATAAATTCCATGCATTCTTTTAAGGATAATCGTCTCATAGTAGTTCTCCTGAGTATTTGTGTGAGTCAGAGGCATGGCGCTTCCCGGATTTAATAAATTGACTTTATCACAATCGTGAAAAATAAACAAGTAACAAGAAAATATGACTGAAAATATATACAAAATAGTTAAAAAGTGTACGGAATAACTTACATGTAATGAAAAGAGACATAGAGACAAGTATTTCATGCAGTACATGGAAAGTAGTGGACGCTGGAATATTTTGTGTAAGGAAAACCGAACACACAAAGAAAAAGAAGGTTTCAGAACTCCGGGAAATCAGCGTGTTTCGCTTTGGCATGCCATTTGCTTCTATGGGGATATCAAACACGTATTCAATACAATAGAAAGAGAGGTAGTTGTTATGAAGATTGTTGATATCAGTATGGTTCTGGAAGAAGATCTCCCCAGCGATCCGGAAGTGCAGATCCCTCATATCCAGCGAAGAACGCATCAGGATACGGCGCCGGAAATGAAAAATTATTTTCCCGGATCAACGATAGATGATCTTCCCGGAGGAAATGGATGGTCGATTGATTTTGCTCAGCTGTGTACACACTCCGGTACACATCTGGATGCGCCATGGCATTATTATCCCACAATGAATGGCGGGGAAAGAGCATGGACCATTGACGAGGTTCCTCTGGAGTGGTGCATTGGCAATGGCGTCAAAGTGGACTTTCATGATAAGCCTGACGGTTACCGCATTATGGCCAAAGATTTTGAAGAGTATTTTACCAAAGTCGGCTATCAGTTAAAAGAAGGGGACATTCTTTTGCTGCAGACAGGTGCGGATAAGCGCTGGGGTACGAAAGAATACCTGACTGCCGGATGCGGGGTAAGCAAAGAAGCAACCCTTTGGATGATTGATCAGGGCGTACATGTTTGTGGAACAGACGGGTGGAGCTGGGACGTGCCGCTTCCTTATGAAGCAAAGATGTTTCAGGAAACCGGAGATGCCAGTGTCCTCTGGGAAGGTCATCGGGCCGGCGCGGAAAAGGCATACTGTCATATGGAAAAACTGACCAATCTGGCAGCGCTTCCTCTGACTGGTTATACGGTATGCTGTTTCCCGATTAAAGTAAAAGGTGCAAGTGCCGGATGGACGAGGGCGGTAGCTATATTTGATGACTGATGGAGAGAGTTTACGAATAAAAATAGGGGTTTATGATTGAATTTTTGAAGGGAGTTTATCATGGCAAATACCGTTTTTATTATCGTCTTCGTTATATTTATCGCATTTTTGTTTATCGCCAGTTTTGTCGCAAAAAACTGGGTAAAGGAAACGGATGATTATGTGCTTGCAGGACGCCAGATATCTACCGGGTTAAATATTTTTGGTGTAATTGCAATTGGATTTGCAGGGACAACCATGGCTTTGGCACCAGGGTTTTCCGTGCTCTATGGGTTTAAGGCGTCCTTCCTCTGGAGCGCGATTTACAGCTTTTGCGGATTGGCATTTTACGGATTGCTGTATTCCAACTTTGTTCGTCGCTGCGGCGCGCAGACATTGCCTGAATTTCTGCAGATGCGCTATGACGGAAAAACACGATCGGTCATTGCGATTACTTCAGTAGTGGGCATGCTGGGAATTATGGCGAATAATATTGTGTCTGCCATCAACAATATTTGCGCATATACCCGTTGGAGCAGACCGGTGGTTACTGCGATCATTTTTGCGGTGATTATTGCGTTCACTTATATTTCCGGTATGTGGGCAATTTCTATGACGGATCTGGTGCAGGTAATCATGGGAATTATTATTGTGCCGTTAGTACTGTTCCTTGTACTGCATCAGTATGGACCAATCAGCGGTGTAATTGAGAGATGGCCGACAGACAGCTGGGTGAACAGTGGGTATGCCGGCTCGATCACCGGCCTTGGCCTGACATATCCTTCTATTTTGAATTTTGTTATTTTGTTCGCCTCTGCATTGGTATGGGGAAACAACTATTATTGGATGAAAATTGCCAACTGCCGTTCAGAAAAAGTGGCAAGAAAATCATTCGTATGGTCCGCAGTGCTTTTGCTGGTTATTTTCTGCATACCATTGGGAATTGTAGGCGTTTATATGGGGGCTTTCCACGGAGATGTGCTTACTCTGCGCGGAGGAGCCGTAGAACCTACAGGGGCATATGGATTTATCGCGTCTACGCTGATTCCGATTTTTGGTTCGCTGGCAGTCATCGGAGCGGTTGCTGCGTCTGTATCTACATCCGCAACATCTGCACTGGGCGCTTCGGCGGTAATGACACGGGATATTTATATCCGGCTGATTGACAAGAGCGGGGATCAGAAGAAACGCCTGAAAGCTTCGAAATGGATCCTGGTGATTGTAGGAGTGGTGACCTTTGTATTGTGTCAGTTCCCGGGAGGACCGACTTACTTGTTTGCATTTGCAAATTGCTGGTTAGTACCGCCGTCCATTCTGCTTCTTTTAGGCATGGTATGGAAACGTTTCAATTCTGCAGGGGCATTTTGGGGAGCACTTTGCGGCATGGTAGTTATGGCTGTGTTTGAGTTCCTGGAGCTTACAAAAATATTTGTAATTGGCAGTTATATTTATCTGGCAACGCTCGGACTGATCGTAACCTTTATTGCAGCTGTAATAGCTAGCCTGTTTGGCAAACCCAAATATTTTGGAGAGAAAAACTGGGAGCGCGTTCCTACAGATACCAATCGTGAAAGTGTACAGTTGGATGCTGTGGATAAAAAGGTTCTTGGGTTAATTCGTGTCGGCCATAAATATATGGCGGATCTTACGGATTATCTTGGCGTGGATTCAACGGTTACCGATGCGGCGATAGAACATCTGGATAAAGGCGGCTATATCATGCGGGAAGGATTAGCCATGTCAAAACTTTATACTTTTGTGATTACAGAGAAGGGAAGGGATGCATTGGATTCATTAACAGACCGGGAAGAAAAAATGGCAAAAGAAGGTCTGACGAATGCGTATGTAGAATTTCTGAAAACCGTAAACAGCGGAGATGCCCATAAGCAAAATGAGTGGATCAGCAAAAATGAGATCCGCTCAATGCAGATGTCAGCGATATCCTCGCATTTGACACGTAACGGCTTTATCAAAGAAAAAGGAACCTTCCGACGGAAATATGTGATCACAGAGAAAGGACGGAAAGCAGTAGAAACATATTCATAACAGGAGGAGCAGCGGCTGTAACACAGAAACGATGGATTACAGCCGCTGTTTTTGCAAATGATATCGCGGGAGGAAAAAATGAGGATAAGAGAAGTAGTTGCTGTGGGAATGGCTCGAACTGCCATTGGCAATTTTATGGGGAGTCTGAAAGATGTCTCCGCAGTTGATCTGGGCAAAATAGCCGGCGAAGAAGCACTGAAACGGTCAGGGATCGAAAGGGAAAAAATAGGTGAAGTAATTGTCGGAATGGTATATAAGACCGGATGCGGTGGTAATCCGGCGCGGCAAATCGGAATTGCACTGGGGATTCCTGAAGCAGCAGGTGCGTTAACGGTTGAACAGCAGTGTGCGTCCGGTATGCGAGCGATTGAAATCGCTTTCCAGCAGATTATGCTGGGAAAATCAGACGCATCGCTGGTCATAGGCATGGAGAGCATGACAAATGTTCCGTTTTTGGTGATGAATGCCAGAAAAGGATATCGCCTGGGCGATGGAAAATTTGAAGATGGCCTGTATCATGATGCATTGACGGATGTATTTTCCGGTGTTCATATGGCAAATACAGCGGAAAATCTTGCAGAAGAGTATGGAATCAGCCGCAGAGAGCAGGATGAATTAGCGCTTTTATCACAGCAGAGGGCTTTACAGGCGATAGCAGAAGGAAAATTTAAGGAAGAAATAGTGCCGGTTCCTGTCAGAAACCGGAAAGGAGCAGGTGTATTTGATGTAGATGAGCATCCCAGAGAGACAACCATAGAACAGCTGGAGGGGCTAAAGGCAGTTTTTCGTAAGAATGGTACAGTTACCGCCGGGAACGCATCCGGATTAAACGATGGCGCCTCAGCGATTGTACTGATGGCCAGGGATCTTGCGGAAGAACTGCGGCTGAAACCGTTATTCCGGATTTTGTCTACAGCTACCGTTGGCGTCCCGCCTAGAATCATGGGAATTGGACCAGTATATGAAATCCCTAAGGCGGCGGAATATGCGGGACTGCAGATCGAGGATATTGATTATTTTGAAATAAATGAAGCTTTTGCGGCACAGTTTTTGGCATGTAATCGTGAGTTAAGACTGGATATGGAAGACGTGAACAGAAACGGATCAGGTATTTCCCTTGGACATCCGGTTGGCAGCACGGGCGTTCGTCTTCTGATCAGCGGATATTATGAATTAAAAAGGCGGGGGCAGGAGATCGGGTGCGGTTCCTTATGTGCAGGAGGAGGGCCAGGCATGGCGATCATTTATCAATGCCTGAACTAATTATGGATTCAGGAGTATAGAAAGATATCTGTGCAGGCAGCCGTCTCATAGGAAGACGGTTGCCTGCACAGAAAATCAGCGGATCTATCCGGAAGGGAAGGGGGGAAAGTGCGTGGCGGATATTTACAGATTGTATTGTGAACGAAAGACGGAGCTTGATCATCTGGCAGAATCCATACAGTCAGGATGGAAGATTTTTATGGATGCGCCTTTGGGACAGCCGCTGGGGCTTATTCGCGCAATTGAAACAAGAGTAAAGCAAAGAAAGCTGGAAGGCATAACGTTCCATATCTTATTAGATGCCTACCGTTATTTCTGCTATCAGGAGCCGGACGCTGGGCGTATATTGGGCGTGTCCTGGTTTTCAGGCGCGGGGGCCCGGGATGGAATTAATCGCGGATGCGGGGATATGATGCCTTTTAATTATCATGAAGGACCGGAACTGCTGAGAAAAGACGTTAGGCTCGATGCGTGGATTCTGCAGGCGGCGCCGATGGATGAAGAAGGGTATTTTAATACCTGCAACGGATCGCTTGGAAAGGTATTGCTGGAGCAGTGTCCGCATATTTACGTGCAGGTAAATGAAAATTTACCGAAAGTATGCGGAGCCCCTAGAATTCATATTACACAGATTGAAAAATTAGCGGAAAAAACGGAACCTCTTCTAAGCCTTCCGGTTTTTCCGGGGGATGAGATAAGTACGAAAATCGGGGAGCTGGTGGCGGAGAGGATACCAGACGGTGCAACGGTTCAGTTTGGAATCGGAGCAATTCCGGATGCAGTGGGGAAAGCATTAAAAAATAAAAGGCATCTTGGAATTCATACGGAACTGTTAACGAATCGTATGATCGAGTTGATGGAAGCGGGAGCAGTGGATAATTCGAAGAAACCGATCGATACAGGGGTTTCTGTAGCTGCTTTTGCATTAGGTTCTCAGCATATGTATGAGACAGTGGATTCGAATCCGTATTTCCGTTTTTTGTCGGTGGATTATGTGAACGAACCAAATGTGATTGCAGAAATTCCGAATTTTATGAGTATAAATTCTGCGCTGGAGGTAGATTTTTTCGGGCAGGTTTGCGCGGAATCCATTGGTACTCGTCACATTTCCGGAACAGGCGGACAACTGGATTTTGTGCGGGGAGCCAATGCGTCGGCAGGGGGAAAAAGCTTTATTTGTTTTCCTTCTACTGCAGAAAACGGAACTGTCAGCCGCATAAAGCCGATCCTGACACCTGGCGCAATAGTTACTACAGGAAAAAATGAATCAGACTATATCGTGACGGAGTATGGAGTAGCGAAAATGCGGGGAAATACGGTTCGTCAGAGAACGGAACAGCTGATCAATATCGCGCATCCGAAATTTCGCGAAGAACTGAAATTTGCAGCAAGAAAAAGGTATTTGATATGATTTGAAAAGGTGAGGCTGGAAAGCGTCTTGGAGTAAGAGGGGATATACTCCAAGACGCTGTTTCCTTTCGTCTTATGCGGCAGATCTACAGAGATAAATTCGGCATGGAGTCAAGATTGTTTTGCAAAGGACGGGTTCCGGATTCTATTTCTGAAACAATCTTTACAACAGAGTCGTTATATGGGGTTTCTATCTTATATTTTTTGGCATACTGACTAACCACACCGTTGATAAAACGAATTTCACATTTGCGTCCTTTTTCCAGATCCTGAAGCATGGAAGCTTTGCCGGCAATTGTTCCGAAATACTTGCGGATGACTTCGACCGCATGCTGTTCTTCTGCCTGATCGGTAAACTGAAACAGCTGGTTAAAGTTAATGCCGAAAATCGACGGAAGAGTAATATCCATGGCATGGCATACCCGAATACATTCCCGACCGATACGCGCGGCACAGATCATGGAGCGGTCATTATTAATGACAGCGGCAAAGGTGTCTGCGCATACGGTAGACATGCCGGAAAAGGTTGCGTTGATCATAATTTTTGACCAACGGTCAGCTAACAGATGGCTGGTGATTGTGACATGGCCGGGACACATTTTTTCCAGAATCTGCTGTACTTCATGCAGGGTGCCGTCCGGTTCACCGGTCAGCCGTCCGAGATGAAATTCAAACAGCGGGGAATCCGTGGGACAGGTCAGCTTCGATTTCCCGGGCCCAAGGAAGGTTGCCGGCCATCCGACCGTAGCACCCATGATTTTTTCTTTTGGATAGTATTCCGCTACGGCGAGTTCCGGAAGACCGTTCTGGCAGGTGCAGATAATGCTGTCGGTGCCGCAATGCTGTATCATCTGAGGAATAGCAGTTTCATTAAAGGTCTGCTTGGTCATATAGAAAAACAGGTCAAAAGTACCGGTCATTTGATCCGGAGTGCAGGCTTTGACCGGAACAGTCATTTCGGTACCGCCGGAGACAGAGGCTCCCTGTGTGTTTAAGGTATTTACATGTTCTTCCCAGATATCAACCATAGTGACATCCAGGCCGGCACGGCTGAGATAAGCACCGAGTATTGTTCCCAGGGATCCGCATCCCATAATGGCGATTCGTTTTATCATGGTTTGATACACCTCCTTTTTGCGTGCGAAAACAGTGACGGGATATAGCTGCTGATGGTTAGAAAATACCGGAGTGTTTTGCCTTATCACGCAGTTCATCCCTGAAATCCGGATGGGCAAGTTCAATAATTGCCCGGGCACGGTCAGCAATTGTTAAATCTCTTAAATTAGCATAACCATACTCGGTTACGACATATTCAATATCGGAACGCGGAGTGGAAATAGGCGTTCCTTCCGGAAAATTAAAGTTAATTTTACTGTGCCGCTTACCGTTTTTCATGTAACTGGATTCCAAGGCAATAATAGATTTCCCGCCTTTGGACCATTGCGCACCCCGGACATAGTCCAGCTGACCGCCGATTGCGCTGTACTGTTTATATCCAAGGGCATCGGCAGCAGTTTCGCCGTAAATATTTAATGCCAGGGCAGTATTGATGGAAATCATGCGATTGTTTTTCATAATATTGCGCGGATCGTTTGCGCAGGGAAACGGAACATTATACAGTAATTCATTGTGATCCATAAAATCGTATAGTTCACCGGTGCCGGCTGCAAAGGCAAACACCGACTTTCCGTTCATGAATCCCTTGGAACGATTGGTAACATTTCCGTTTTTCATCAGCAGCATCATAGAGCTGCAGAACATTTCCGAAAAAATACCCAGGTCATTTTTAGAAGTAAGGCTGTTGCCGATTGCTGTCGATAAACCGCCGATACCGAGCTGGATGGTGGATCCGTCTTCCACCATCGGATTGATATACTCAGAAATTTTCTCCATGGCGGGAGAAGGCGGGATATCTGGAATCTGCGGCATCCTGCCTTCTGAAACAACAATGGCGTCCGCTTCTTCTGCCGCTATGAGCGTATCGCTTCCGTATACATAGGGCATATCAGGATTGATTTCAAGAATGACCCGGTCGGCTGTTTCCAGAATATATCGGTATATACTTCCGCCGGAAGGGCCGAAAGACATCATGCCGGATGCATCCGGGGCAGATACAGCAAGAAAAGCGACCGTAATTTTTCCTATTTCCGAGAACCATTTATCTATTTCGCTTAAGTGAACAGATGTGTAGCCATGTGTTTTTTTCAGCTGAATTGCCTGGCGTTCAAAGGGACCCAGATACATGGAAAGCAGTGAAAACGGGTCATTTTCACAGGTTTCTGTTAAAAGAGGGGAAGGATCGAGAGACATACCGCTGATCAGCGTGATATCAGACAATTCGTTCCTGCGTGCCCAGAGAGCACGGTTCAGCAAAGGCGTGGTATTGCTGATCAGGCCGATGAAAACCCGGTCATGTGCGCGGATCAGTTTTACCGCCTCTTCCGGGGAACATATTTTGTTTGTTTTTGTTTTTTCAGCTGTTTTCATTCCTGACTCCTGTAGTTATAAAAGCCTTCCCCTGTTTTTACTCCCAGTTTGCCGGCACGAACCAGTTTCCGGATCAGCGGGCAGGGGCTGTATTTCGGATTTCCGAATTCAAACTGTAAGGTTTCCAGTGCTGCCAGGCAGATATCGAGGCCGACATAGTCAGCGAGTCTTAACGGACCCATTGGCATATTGGTGCCAAGTACCATTGCCTGGTCAATATCTTCCCGTGTGGCAATCCCTTCATATAATTCATAGGCGGCTTCATTTAACATGGGTGCTAGAATTCGGTTCACTGCAAATCCGGCGGATTCTTTGATTTCAATCGGAATCTTCCCGATCGAAACAGCGATCTGTTTCGCCTGTTTTACCTGTGAATCGGAGGACAGTTCGCCGCGGACAATTTCCACAAGCTTCATAACCGGGGCGGGATTGAAGAAATGCATGCCGATTACCGGGCGATCCAGTCCCTTGCTGATTTCTGTAACAGACAGAGAAGAAGTGTTGGATGCAAACATACAGTTTTTGGGAACAATTTCTTCCAGCTGTCGGAAGGTTTCTTTTTTTACGGTACAGTCTTCTTTTACCGCTTCGATCACCAGATCGGCATCAGAAGCAATGGAGATCGTTCCGGTGATTATCCGGTCTGATATGGCCTGAACCTGTTCCTGCGGCAGAGTACCCTTTTTCACAAGGTGTGCCAGGGAATGGAGAATTCGCTCTTTCCCGCCTGCAGCCAGTTCTTCGGTTAAGTCACACAGATAGACAGAGTTTGAATCCTGTGCAGCAAAAACCTGAGCGATTCCTCTTCCCATGGTACCTGCGCCTACAATACATACTTTCATAACAAATTCCTCCATTCATCAATTATTTGCGGGATATCAGATTAACTGCAGGATACCGGCAGCCCCCATACCGCCGCCAATGCACATAGTGATGAGCGAATAGGTTCCATGTATCCGCTGCAGTTCATCCAGTGCCTTGCAGATGAGAATCGCGCCGGTGGCTCCAAGAGGGTGGCCGAGAGCTAATGCACCGCCGTTTGGATTGACTCGATCCGGAGGAAGCCCTAATTTGCGAATACACATCAGGGCCTGCACGGCGAATGCCTCGTTCAGTTCGATGACATCCATATCATCTGTCGTCAGGCCGGTTTCTTCCATTACTTTGGGGACAGCGTAGATGGGACCAAGCCCCATATATGCAGGATCCAGTCCGGCAACGGAAAATCCGGTGAATTTTGCGATTGGAGAAATGTTCAGTTCTTTCGCTTTTTCTTCAGACATCAAAATGACAAATCCTGCGCCATCGCTGGTGGGAGAAGATGTACCTGCAGTTACGAGGCCGTCTTTTTTGAAGCAGGGCTCCAAGCTGGCAAGTGATTCCAGACTTGTGTTTTTTCGAATTCCCTGATCCTGGCAGAATACGATTTCCTTACCCTCATCGTCTGTTCCGGTCAGAGGCAGAATGGAAGGCGCTAAACGGCCGGCTGTCTGAGCGGCAGCTGCCTTTTTATGGCTGGAAACCGTAAACTCCTCCATATCCAACCGGGTAATGCCGTATTTTTTTGCTACGTTTTCCGCTGTGATACCCATGGCAGAGTAGTTGGCGGGTTTATTTGTCCAAATCCATGGGTTAATGGATTTTTTCATATTGTCATAATTAATCGGAATCGAAGACATGGATTCCACTCCGCCGGCAACAATGACATCAGCAAATCCGGCATGAATCGATGCGGCAGCAAGGGCAACAGACTGCAGACCGGATGAGCAGAAGCGATTGCAGGACATGCCGGAAACAGAGTCCGGAAGCCCTGCGCGCTGAGCGACTAAACGGCCGATATTGAAACTTTGGCTCAGTTCCTGCTGTGCACATCCTACAATGACATCATCAATATCACTGTCCTTCAGAGCCGGTATTTTGTCGAGAACACCCCGAAGAATCTGGCCGCCCAGATCAACCGGATGCATCATACGAAGAGCTCCGTGTTTTCCGCTTTTTGCGACAGCGGATCTGCCGTAACCGACGATAACAACATCATTTAACCCTTTATGCATAGTTCCTCCTATCTCTTCTGTAATAAATGTTCAGATTTTATATCATATGCTGAATCTTCAGAATTTCCACCAGTGCTTTGTCACGCCAGAGATTCAGACTTTCCACCGTGTTGCCCATAGACGGATCACGGTGGGAAATTTCCTCTTCGACCCCTTTGCCGGCGATGTCATAAATATCTTTGTGGGGAAGACCGTATTTCTCAGGTCCTTTTGCAATACCACCGTCAATTCCAAGACTGATGCACATGATCTGGCCGAGGATTGCCATGCGCATGCCCGGACCGAACATGATGGCTCGATCCACGTCTTCCACAGTGCAGACCCCCTGCTCAACAAGATCCATAGCGGTAAAGAGAACCTGCCAGGCAATATTATTCACAAGATAGCCGTCGACTTCCTTTTTGCATACGATAGGAGTTTTTCCCATGGCAGTATAGAAATCCAGTACCTGATTCATAGTTTCTTCTGACGCAATTGGATTGCATATTTCAACTAAAGGCAGCAGATAGGAAGGATTGTACGGATGCGTGACAAAGATGCGGTCGGGATATGAGGCATTCTGCTGAAGCACACTTGGAAAATAATGACTGGTTGTACTCAGAATAATGGGCGAATTCCCCAGAGTATCCTGGATCGTTTTGTAAATCGAGCGTTTTAAATCTTCACGCTCCGGAACAGACTCCTGAACGAAGTCCGGATCTTCTTTTAAAGCTTCGGTAAGATCTGTAAACAGTTTGGCATTTTTTATTTTCTGCTCTGCAGCTTCTTGCGTAAGAACGCCTGCTGCTGTTAAATGTTTCAGTGTCTGTTTCAGATTCATCAGAATCTTATCTTCCGGAACAACGTCATACAGAGAGACGTCGAAATCATGGATGAGAGCATTTGCAGCAAGTCCGATGCCGATCATTCCAGTGCCGATAAATAATACGCGATATTGTTTCATAAGAAGGTTCCTTTCAAAAATTCACTCAGTTCAGCAGTTTCTGGCAGAGTAACGAAAGCGTTTCCCTGCCTGTGCCGGCAGACAAATCAAAACCGATCAGATGCCAATCAGACTGATGACGGCAGTCGTACCGAATGTAATAATGGTTGTAAATACGGTGCAGATCCAAAATGCGTATTTGTAGCTCAGTTTGTGATTTACACCCAGGTATGCAAACATTAAGAAGCAGCCGGTCGAATGCGGGAGAGAATCAAAAGTTATAGATGAAAATGCGATCAGACGATGCAGAATATTCAGATCGCATCCGGAATTGATAAAATAATCTCCCAGATACTGCATACATAGCTGTCCACCGGAAGAAGCAGATGCGGTGATACCGGCCAGAACGCTCGTGGAAAGAACTCCTTTCCAGTAAATCGGAATGTTCAGACCAATCAGCCACTGCAGGATATTCTGAAATGCTGCGGTGGAAGATACAATACTTCCAAAACCAACGATTGCGCCTAATACAAGGGCAGAACTTGCGGCAGAGGAAGCGCTGTCAGCAAAGAGGCTTTTTAATACCTCAAACTTTCCTTTGGGCAAATATTTGAAATTGATGCAGAAGCAAAGGATGAATGCGATTGCCATTCCCAGGCAGGAAAGAAGTGTTGCATTGCCGACAAAACTGGTCAGACTTCCGATTACAATAAAGGCAATTAAAACCAGCAATGGCAAAAAGGAAGCCAGAGGAGACGGCAGGTCGCCTTTGTTTTTAAGCTGACCTTTGACCGGGCTTTTCCAGGTGGGATCCCAGCCGGCCTGTGCTCCGGAATGAACGAGAGCCATTTCCTTTTTATATACATGTTCGGTATAAAGAATGCTGAGGAGAAGACCGACTGCAGTCATGAAAAAACCAAGGGCAGGTGCAGCCATCAGTGAGGTGCCGAGTTTGGTGGGAATTACATTCTGCAGCTGAGTGCTTCCGGGTGCAGCCATGGACCAGGAGGCACCGCCGATTGCAATGGGTAATATGGTCAGTTTCCGTGGAATGTTAAGTTCTTCAAATAACTTGAACATGATCGGACCGACTGCAAACATGCATACAAAGAAACTGATGCCGCCATAGCAGAGCACAAAACAAAACAGAGATAATACCGTCAGGATGTGTTTTTTGCCGAACCAGTCCAGGAATTTGTATGCAATAGCACTGCATGCCCCGGTTTCGCCCATTACGTTAGCGAAGCAGGTAGAAGCAAAAAACAGGATATAATATGCGGAGAAAATGGTGGCAAGGCCGCCGGCCCACCCTTTTGCAAATCCGGTCCAGATGTTAATGCCATTAAAAATACATACAACGGCACCGGAGAGCAGACTTAACGGGACAGCAGAAAGACCCTTGTATGCAAAGACAATCATGACAACAATGCCTAAAAACAAACCGATAATTCCAAGTATTGTCATACTATATTCACCGTCCTTTCTTTGCGTAGAGAATTAACGAACCAGCGGTTTTAAACTGAGGATTTCTCTTGCTTCCGCAGAGGTTGCCGGCTGCTTTCCAAACAGACGGATAGCTTCCGCTGCGCGTTTGACAAGCATTTCATTTGTGGCGATGATTTTTTCGCCGTTTTCATCAAAGCCGTAAATTACATTATCTTCCAACCCCACGCGGACATGACCGCCAAGGGCGATGGCAGCGTAGAGAATTGGCATATGGCCGGAGCCGATGCCGAATGCAGACCAGGTGGATCCCTCCGGAAGCTGGTGAGAGAGAAATGCGAGATGTTCTACGGTTGCGGGAACCCCTCCGGTGACGCCCATGCAGAACTGAAAATGCATTGGCTTCTGAATCAATCCCTGTTTGTAGTAATAGTTCACGTTGGAGATCATGCCAGCATCAAAAATTTCAAATTCCGGTTTTACATCGTGCTTGTTATATGCCTTCAGGATATTTTCCAGAAACTGAGGACTGTTTTCGAATACAGCAATGGGTGTGAAGTTCATGGATCCGGAATCCACGGAACCCATTTCTATTTCCGGGCACAGTTCGTGATGGCGGTAACGCATTTCGTCCGGACACATATGCGCCGGTGTCGAACCGGAAGAAGTGCAGTTGATTATTACATCACAGTCCGGATAAGCACGGATTTTTTTGACAATTTCCAGAAAATCTTCCGTCACCATTGCGCCGAGACCGTCTTTGGCCCGCGTGTGGATGTGCACAACAGCAGCACCTTCTTTCCAGCATTGATATGCGCTTTCTGCAATTTCATCGGGGGTCTCCGGGATTTTGTAACCCTTAGGTGTCAGAGCCCCTGTTAATGCAGCAGTAATGATTACTTTGTTGTTCAGATTGTTCATAAACACACCTCCTGGAAATAACTGTTTTCTTGTATTGAAATATATGCATAACTGGTGCCAGTATTTCTGCAAGTGAAATATGCATTATTTCGGGAATAACAAAACTAGTTATCAACCAATTGTGCATTATGGCGGAATTTGTTAGCATAATAATGCGCATGTGCATTAAAATTGATATAATAAAAATGATTCATCTGTTTATGCGCAGAAAAGAAAGGGGCAATAGGGAGACGAAAGATATGGTACAGAAGAATTATATTGCTTTGCTTCAGTCAGACATGGGAAGGGATCTTCTGAATCACTTAAGTGAGGGGATTTTTGTTGTAAATGCGTCTGGCGATCTGATCTTTGCGAATCAGGCCCTGTTAGATATGACGGGTGCTAATTTGGAGTACGCGCTTTCCTTAAATGTATTTAAATTTCAGAAAGGCGGAGTGCAGGTGGAAAATCCAATTACTACAGTTGCTTTTCAGGAAAAAAGGCGTATCACACGGATCAGTGATGTAAAAATAACCAATTTTTATTCTTATAAGCAGATGGGAACAGCTACGCCGGTTTTGAATGAGGAGGGAGAGGTTGATTATGTAGTCGTCGAACTGAAGACCTTTGATTATCTGCAGGATGAATGCGGCGAGCAGCTGTGTGAGACAAGGCAGGATATGTCAAAGGAAGCATCCGGGAGTGAGACAGGGGGATTTATTTGTGTGAACAGTTATATGAAATCGCTCCTTGCCACAGCCAGAAAAATAGCGGATTATGATACGAATATACTGATTACCGGTGAAACTGGAACAGGGAAGCAGGTTCTGGTGGACTATATTATCAGCCAAAGCAGTGATGGAATGAAAAAAGTAATTGCGCTGAACTGTTCCTCTATACCGGAGGCTCTGTTTGAATCAGAATTATTTGGTTATGATCCGGGAAGTTTTACGGGAAGTTCGAAAACCGGGAAAAAAGGACTGTTTGAGGCTGCAGATGGAGGCGTTATTTTTCTGGATGAGATTAATTCTATGCCGCTGTCTATGCAGGGAAAACTTCTGCGTGTTTTGGAGACGAAAAAGTACTATCGAATTGGTTCGACAAAAGAGCGTACACTGAACTGCAGATTTATTGCGGCAACCAATGTGAATTTAAAGGACTGCATCGCAAACGGTACGTTTCGCAGTGACCTGTACTATCGGATTAATATCGTTTCTTTTTGGATTCCGCCATTAAGAGAACGGAAAGAAGATATTATCCCATTGGTACATTATTTTTTGAAAAAACTGTCCAACAAATATAATACAGTAAAGATGGCCACGCCGGAGCTGATGCGGATTTTGCTGAATTATGACTGGCCGGGAAATGTCAGGGAATTGCGCAATGTCCTGGAGAAATTAGTGATTATGACACCGGAATACCAGCTTTACATTGATTCAATTCCCAGTTCTGTTGAATTTGGCGGGGAGAAAACCGGCAGTGATTTTTTGATGAGCCAGGAATTCTATACAAATTATATGAAATCCTATTACAAAGATCCGGACCATTTTTCCCTGAAAGAATGTGTTGAGATGTATGAAGCGGCGATTATCAAAGATATTATGCTGGAGACAAAAAGCACTTATAAAGCGGCAGAAATTCTGCGAATGAATCAATCGTCGGTTGCCAGAAAAATTGCAAAATACCACATCCGTTATAAAGATGAAGAATAGTAGAATTTTTTGTTCATGTACATACCAAAACAACTAAATTCAGACCATGCAGTTTGCTTTGAAGAGGAAAACTACCCCATGAAATTAATGATCAGCGCCTGCCTGATGGGTCAAAATTGCAAATACAACGGCGGCAATAACCGAAACGAATCCGTTCTTCGCCTTGCCGCTAAAAATGAAGTCATCACGGTCTGCCCAGAAGTCATGGGCGGGCTGCCGACACCAAGGGTTCCGTCCGAACTCCGGAACGGAAGAGTGACGACCAAAGACGGAAAAGATGTGGATGACGCGTTCCGCGCCGGAGCGCAGCAGTGTCTGGAGATTGCCCGGCGGGAGCAGCCGGATCTTATCATTCTGCAGTCACGCAGCCCAAGCTGCGGTGTGAAGCAGCGGTATGACGGGACATTTTCCGGCAGGCTGACAGATGGGCCGGGAGTCACGGCAGAGCTGCTGATTCAGAACGGATTCCGGGTAGTGGATGTGGAAGATCTGGAAAAATAAAAATTCAGAAAAGCAGCAGCAACAGAGCGCTTTAAAAAGAACGCGTGACAAGAAAGGAAGACAGTCAAATGGAACAGACAGGAAAACTGGGATTCGGCCTGATGCGTCTGCCCAGACGGGGCCTGTTTATCGATGTGGAACAGGTAAAGGAAATGGTGGACTTGTTTATGGAGGCAGGATTTTCCTATTTTGACACTGCCTATGTCTACCCGGGTTCGGAAGAAGCCATCCGCAAAGCGCTGGTGGAGCGGTATCCCCGGGAGACTTTCCAGCTGGCCACAAAACTGAACGCATGGATGCTGGTCCGGAATGAAAAAGCCGCGAAACAGCAGTTTTATACCAGCCTGAAGCGGACGAAGGCAGGATATTTTGACTATTATCTGCTGCACGCACTCATGAATATTAACCATAAGTCGTATGACCGATATCATATCTGGGAGTATGTCAGGGGGCTGAAAGAACAGGGACTGATCCGCCATTACGGGTTTTCTTTTCATGCGGGGCCGGATCTGCTGGAGCAGCTGCTTTTGGAGCATCCGGACGTGGATTTTGTACAGCTGCAGATCAATTACGCAGACTGGGAAAATCCGCGGATTATGGGAAGAGCGAATTATGAAGTGGCGCAGAAGTATGGAAAACCGGTGATCGTGATGGAACCGGTGAAGGGCGGCAGTCTGGCCAATCCGAAGCGTCAGATTCGAGAATTACTTACAGAAGCGAATCCGGATGCTTCCTTTGCTTCCTGGGCAATCCGGTATGCGGCGTCTCTGGATGGAGTCATGACGGTGCTTTCCGGCATGTCAGATATCGAGCAGATGAAGGATAATCTTTCCTTTATGAAAGAATTTCGGCCTCTGGATGCGAAGGAGCGGGAGGTGATCCGCAGAGCGCAGGAGATCCTGGGCCGGGACGCGTCCATTGCCTGCACTTCCTGCCATTACTGTACTGGCGGATGTCCGAAACAGATCATGATTCCGGAAATCTTTCATGCCATGAATCAGAGACTGGAAAATGGGGATTCGGATGCCTTCCGAAAAGAGATTGCGCCCATCATACAGGGCGGCCATGGAGCGGAGCTCTGTATCGGCTGCGGTCAGTGCGAGGAGGCCTGCCCCCAGCGTCTGGAGGTCCGGGACTATCTGAAGCAGTGTGTGCAGTGGCAGCAGGAAGAGAATGCTTGAAACAGGGACCAAAGTGCGGTACATTGGGTACAAAAGAAGCATGTTCACATAGCAGAGAAAAAAGGGGATGTCTATGGAGAAAAAGGTTACCTTCCGCTGCGCGAAGCGGGAAGACACAGCACTGATTCTGCAGTTTATCCGACAGCTGGCAGAGTACGAGCGTATGCTGGATGAGGTAGTGGCGGATGAGCAGACACTGGAAGAGTGGATTTTTGACCGGCAGAAGGCAGAAGTGATTTTTGTGCTGGAAGACGGAGCAGAGGTGGGGTTTGCACTGTTTTTCCACAATTTTTCCACGTTCCTCGGCCGGGCCGGTCTGTATCTGGAAGATTTGTTTGTGAAGCAGGAGTATCGCGGAATGGGCTATGGAAAGGCATTATTAAAGAAACTGGCGTCCATTGCTGTGGAGCGGGGCTGCGGGCGGCTGGAATGGGTATGCCTGGACTGGAACCAGCCCAGCATTGACTTTTATCTGTCCCTGGGAGCGCAGCCGCAGTCAGAATGGACGATTTACCGGCTGACCGGCGATACATTGAAGGATTTTGCGGAATAAACTGCACAGCATGGTGTTTTCCAATACTGTGAAAACACAGCAAACGGCGTCTGTCTGCGAACTGCGGACAGGCAGAATTGCCGGACCCGGGACTTGAAAAAGCGGCTGTCCGGGGTTATAGTTATTCTCAGTAAACAATCTTACAGGTTACGGACTTGGGTTCCTCTCAAGATAACGACTGTACGACGACATCTGTTGTTTTGTTGTTATGAAAGGAGGAACCCTTTTTGTATTATCTGATCGATAATTATGATTCATTTGTGTATAATCTGAGCGCGTATCTGGAGGAGAACGGCTGCGAGGTGCTGGTTCGGCGGGCGGACCAGGTTTCGCCGGAGGAAATAAACGCGCTGCGTCCGGAAGGGATTATTCTGTCGCCGGGACCGAAGCGCCCCCGGGACGCGGTGGAATCCCGGCAGATTTTGGAAATTTTTCAGGGAAAAGTGCCGATTCTCGGTGTGTGTCTGGGCCATCAGCTGATTGGCTGGTATTACGGCGCAGACGTGTGTCATGGCGCCCGTCCGATGCATGGAAAGCTCAGCCGGATCCGGCATGACGGCAGGGGGCTGTTCCAGGGGCTGCCGCAGGAGTTTCCGGTTACCAGATATCATTCTCTGGTAGTGTCGGAGGAGCGGCTGCCCGGGGAGCTGCAGATTACGGCGCGGGCGGAAGACGGCGCAATTATGGGTCTGCGCCACCGAACGCTGCCCGTGTATGGCGTACAGTTTCATCCGGAAGCCGTGCTGACAGAGTATGGCCATGAGCTGCTGGAGAATTTTCATAAGATCTGCCGGAGTTTTCCACGGCAGACGGAAAGAAGGGCCGGATGATGCGAAAGATTGAGACACTTTTTGTGTATCCGCCGGCAGATCAGATATTCTCACGGATGCGTCAGAAAGAAGAAGCGGTGTTTCTGGATTCCTCCTCCCGCGGGGAGCTGGGGCAGTATTCCATCCTTGCCTGCCGTCCCTATCTGCGGCTGGGGCAGCAGGATGGTGTATGCAGGATAAACGGCAGGCCTTCCGCAGTTTCTTTTTCTGCATTCCTGAAGCAGTATCTGAGCGAAAACCAGGAAGAAAACGAAACAGAGCTTCCGTTGGTATCCGGTGCGGTGGGCTGTTTTTCCTATGATTTCGGCCGGGAAAAAGAGGGAATTCGGACCAGGCACGGGAAGGAAAAGGATCTGCCGGAGGCGGTGATGGTCTTTTATGATTTCTTTGTGGTGGAAGATCATAAGAACCACAGACTTTCGCTTATTGCAAACGGCTATACGGAACCGGCGGAGGAGGGAATTGCCGCGCTGCGGGAACTGCTGGAGGCAGCGGAAGAGCCGGTACAGACCGGGCCGGGAGAATGTGAGGACGGAAAAGATCCGGTGCGGGAGGCGCTGGATGTCGGGGAAGATGAGACGGCACGTCAGGCAGAGCCGGAAAGGAGCGTCTCCGGAAGACCGCGGAAGGCGGAAACTCCGGAAGGCGCGTTAAGCCGGAAAGCGTTCGGTGAAGGACGTGTTTCGGCCGATTTTACCGAAGAAAGTTATCAGGAAGCCCTGGAACATATGATTCAATACATTACGGACGGCGACATCTATGTGGTGAACATGACGCAGCAGCTGCGGATCAGCAGCCCGTGTCCGCCCTATGAGATGTTCTGCCGGCTGCGGCAGCAGAATCCGTCGCCGTTTGGCGCGTATCTGGACTATGGGAAATTTCAGGTGGTCTGCGCGTCTCCGGAACGTTTTCTCCGGATGCGGAAGGGAAAGATCCGCACACGTCCCATCAAAGGCACAAGGAAACGGGGAAGCACCCCGGAAGAAGACGCGCGGCTGAAGGAGGAACTGGCACAGTCCGAGAAGGATCAGAGTGAGCTGCTGATGATCGTGGATCTGGAGCGCAATGACCTGAACCGGGTATGTGTGCCGGGTTCCGTACAGGTCAGAGAGCTTTTTTGTGTGGAATCTTATGCGACAGTGTTCCACCTGGTGGCAGATGTGGAAGGGCAGATCCGACCGGGAAAAAATGCGGTGGATCTGCTGGAGGCCGCTTTTCCGGGCGGTTCCATTACGGGCGCGCCGAAGCGGCGGGCTATGGAACTGATTGATCAGGAAGAATACAGTCGCCGGGGGCTTTACACCGGTTCCATCGGCTATCTGTCCCTGAACGGGGACTGTGATTTTAATATTGTGATCCGGACGGCTGTCTGTCGGGACGGCACCTATACGCTGGGAGCCGGCGGCGGAATCACCTGCGAGTCGGATCCGGCATTTGAATATGAAGAGACCTGGCAGAAGGCAAAAGCGCTGCTGGATGTATTAAACTGCAGAAAAGGAGAAGGGGAAGTCTATGAATATACAGTTGGATGACGGCGTGCAGTTCGGCCTGGGCGCCTTTGAAACCATCGCACTGCAGGAAAATACCCCGCTTTTTCTGGACTGGCATCTGGAACGCCTGCGGCGGTCCCTGGAGTTTCTGCATATTTCACAGAAAGTAAACGCGGAAGAAGTAATCCGCTGGATCGATCAGAATGCAGCGAAGGAACCGGGATCCGGACAGGAGCAGCGGGCATGTAAGTTTATGGTGTCCGAAAAAAACAAAATTTTTTCCCTGCGGAAAAATCCCTATACCGAAGCAGTAAAAGACCGCGGATTCCGTCTGGCGTACAGCCCGGTGCTGCGCAATGAGACCTCTCCGCTGGTGTATCACAAAACCATGAATTACGGTGACAATATCCTGGAAAAAAGACGGACAAAAAATCTTCCGATCGATGAAGTCGTATTTCTGAATACCCGGGGGGAATTGTGCGAAGGCAGCACCACGAATCTGTTTTTCGTTAAGCAGGGACAGATCTTTACGCCAAAGCAGTCCTGCGGACTTCTGCCGGGAATTCTCAGAAGGTATGTGCTGCAGACGTTTTTCTGCCGGGAGACGGTTCTGTATCCTAGGGACGCGGAACAGATGGAAGAGTGTTTTGTCACCAATTCGCTGATGGGGATTATGCCGGTGCTTGAGCTGGGAGATGTCTGCTATGCCCGGGGGCCTGTGACTGAGCGGTGTATGGAGCGGTATCGGAAGGATACAGAGGCAGCCGTTACCGCGTGACAGACGCGGAGAAGGAGCGGAGGATAGACACGGATGCGGATTGATGGATAGCCACAGAGGCGGATCGTATGATTGCCGCAGAGGAAGATCGGAGGATGTCTGCGGCATTGCGGAGAAAAAGCGCGGATGCTATACTGGAATTCAGACAGGAAAACAGTAGCCGGAGCAATTCGCCCGGGAGAAGAAAGCTGCGCGTGTATGAAAAAAGAGAACAAAATTCTGGTCGTGGATGATGAAAAAGAAATCGCGGATCTGATTGAGATTTATTTGAAAAATGAAGGCTATGAAGTGGAGAAATTCTATCAGGCCGCAGGTGTTCTGGAATGTGCGGATGCCGAACCCGTTGCCCTGGCCGTACTGGATCTGATGCTTCCGGATATGGATGGTATGGAGCTGATGCGGAGAATCCGACAGCGGCATTTCTTCCCGATTATTCTGCTGACCGCGAAGAATCAGGAAACCGACAAGCTGAACGGACTGACATTGGGGGCGGATGATTATATGACCAAACCCTTTGAACCGCTGGAACTGGTGGCCAGAGTCAAAGCTCAGCTGCGGCGCTCCACACGCTACAACGCGCTCTGCCCGGCAGGAACCGGTGATCTGCCGCAGGAAGAGATCAGTATCCGGGGGCTGACCATCAATGCGGATACGCACAAATGTTTTCTGAATGGCGCGGAGCTGGATCTGACTCCGCTGGAGTTTGATATTCTGCTGTTTCTGTGCCGGAACAGGGGGAAAGTGATATCATCGGAAACCTTGTTTGAACAGGTCTGGGGCGAGGCGTTCCTGGACAATGACAATACTGTGATGGCGCATATTGCCCGGCTGCGGGGAAAAATGAAAGAACCGCCGCGCCATCCGAAGTATGTCAAGACCATCTGGGGAGTAGGGTATACCATTGAATAAGAGACGACAGACAGAAAAAGAACAGATTGTCCGGCGAAGTCTCGGGAAAAAGCTGACGGCCGTCTATCTGCTGCATCTGCTGATTTTTCTCGGCCTGTCGGTTTTGTGGATAGTTTTTGCGAATCAGACGCTCTGGCCCCGGCTGATAAAAGAAAGCGGAGGGTATTTTGCGTTCAATGATGAGGCGGTGACGATCGGACTGTTTGCGGTTCCGGTTCTGGCGTGGATCGGATATACGATATATTTTATCCGCAGGCCGCTGCGCTATCTGGATGAGCTGATACAGGCGGCAGAACAGATGGCAATGGAAAAGGAACGGCCGATCCGTCTGTCGGCAAAACTGCGCCCGGCGGAGAAACGAATGAACGAATTCCGTGTGGAGGCGCTTCAGAATGAACGGCATCTGCAGGAAGAAAATCAGAAACGAAATGATCTGATTCTTTATCTGGCGCATGATCTGAAGACGCCGCTGACCAGTGTGCTGGGGTATTTATCCCTGATTCAGGAAAATCCGAATCTTCGGGAAGAACAGAAGCAGAAATATACAAAGATCGCGTATGAGAAGGCGGAACGGCTGCAGGAACTGGTGGAGGAATTCTTTGATATTACGAAGTTTTCCCTCACGGATATGCGGCTGTCTCCCGAGCAAAGAAATATGAGCCGTATGCTGGAACAGATGGTATCGGAATATACGCCTCTGCTGGAACAGAACCATATGACCTGGAAGACGCGGATTCAGGAGCAGATCGAGGCGTGGTTTGACGCGGAAAAGATGCAGAGGGTCTTTGACAATCTGATACGCAACGCAATCAGCTACAGTGATCCGGATACGGCGCTGGAACTGACGGCGAACCGTACGGAGGATCAGATACAGATTCAGATGAAAAATCACGGACCGACGATTCCGCCGGACAAAATCAGCCATCTGTTTGAGCAGTTCTACCGCGTGGACGACGCACGAAATACCCGGTCCGGCGGAGCCGGTCTGGGACTTGCCATAGCAAAGGTGATTATTGAACTGCATCATGGGACGGTGACGGCATGCAGCCGGGAGGGAGTCACATGCTTTGAGATTTTGCTGCCCTCAGACTGCCGTCAGGAAAAAGTAAGAAATGGGTCAGAATAACGCAGGAAACAGGTCACGCGCGGAAAAGAAATAACAGCTCCTCTTTTGCTAGTATATACAGGCAGAGAGGAGTTTTTCTATGGGAAAAAGAGTAAGAAGAAAAAGAAGAACCGGGCGGATCATGGCGGCCGTTATTTTGCTGCTGGTGCTGTCAGCCGCTGTTTCAGCCGCTGTACGGAACGCTGAGATCAGGAAACTGGAAACCGGCGGCTACCCGAAACAGCTGGTGGAACTGGCAAAACGGAACCGGGAGACCTGCAGATTTGTAAAAAATTACTACAGATACAGACACACGAAGTTCACGATTGATCTTCAAGGTGAGGTACAGAAAGGAGAAATTCCGCTGTTTCTTCAGTGGGATAAGCGCTGGGGCTATCGGAAATACGGGGGAAACTATCTGGCGCTGACCGGATGCGGACCGACCAGCCTGTCCATGGTGTACTGCGGACTGACGGGAGATACCCGGTGGAATCCTTTAAAAACCGCCCGCTGGGCGGAAAAACAGGGATATTATATCAAAGGCCAAGGCTCATCCTGGGATCTGATGAGCAAAGGAGGCAGACGGTTGGGCTTGAAGGTGAAACAGAGGGCGCCGGAGAAGGAAGAGATTCTGTCTGCGCTAGAGTCCGGAAAGGCAATCATAGCCAGTGTAGGGCCCGGTGACTTCACCTCATCCGGACATTTCATTGTGCTGACCGGAGTGTCAGCGTTTCAGCGTATTTCCGTGAATGATCCAAACAGCAGGCGCCGCAGCAGAAGCTGGGATGCGGACCGTCTGATCCGTCAGATCCGGCAGGTGTGGATTTTTGGCTGACAGAGGCATCAGGACTCCGAAAAGTACCGGCTGCCCCACCGGGCCATTTCGAAGAATACCGGAAAGAGATCTTTGCCCATATCCGTGATGGAATATTCCACATGGGGCGGGATTTCGTTGAACTGCTCCCGGTGGACGAGACCGGCTTCTTCCAGTTCCCGCAGGGTATTGGTCAGCATGGTGTTGGTGATGTTCGGAATCGATCTGCGCAGTTCGCCAAACCGGTAGGAGGGACGTTTGGCCAGCTGATAGAGCACCAGCAGACGCCATTTGCCGCCCAGCAGCTGCAGCGTCTTCATGACCATGCAGGAGGAAATACAGCAGGACTCCTCCTGCCCCGCGTAATGCTTGAATTCTTCATAACTCATATGTTCGAACATATCAGATCCCCTTTAACTTTAAATTTTTACTTGCATTTTTTATTTATCCTTAGTATAATTTCTATACCAGTAAAAAGCAAGGGCAGATCGACAGAGGAAAAACAGGATGCCGATCGGAGCCGTCGAAAGCTATTTTACGGTATGCAGGCTTCCATGGGAAGCCATATATTTTACCATTATATTAGCACTCGACAGTACAAAGTGCTGACAGGGTGGCGAGAGATGCCCGCGGGTGCAGCGCAGTCCCAGGGACTGCGGATTTCAGAAAGAAATGGAGGGAATCACATGATCGTAGTACCTGTATATAATACAATCGTGGCACCATATGCCAAAATGTATCTGCAGACGGAGCAGTTTAAGAAAGCGGCCAGAAGAGATCCGAAGATCGGGGAACGGGTGGTCTTCATCGTATCCCGGGTGAACCGGGAGCGGGAGGATATGAAAGTGGACGAATTTCAGCCCATCGGTGTATCCGGCAGTATTTCAGAGATCAATCAGCAGGGATTTATCGTCATCGATACTGCGAACCGTGTCAATATAGAAGAAGTCATCATTACCCCGGGCCTGAATATTGAGCTTACAATTTCCAGAAAATCGGATATCGATGATCTGACCGAAGAGGAGCACAGAGAGCATCTGGATCACCTGAAGCAGGCGCTGGTGCAGTTTTCGGCTGGATTCCAGTGGGGCGCGATGGCCCGGCCGTATATCCTGTCCATGCAGTCGGTGGGAGAAGTGACGTCTATGATGTCCCAGTGGCTGACGAATTCCGCGGAAGAAAAATACGCGATTCTGGAGGAAGACAGCAGCAAGGCACGTATGGAGAAAATGGAGCAGATGGTCTATGAGCATCTGGAGATGACCAAAGTCACGGGAGAGGCCAAGGACGCGCAGGAAGCGGATTACCAGAAGATTTACCGGGAGCAGGCCATCAAAAAGCAGATGGAATATCTGCAGAAGGAACTGGATGAGATGCATCCGGAAGAAATGTCTGATCTGCGCAAGATCGAATTAAAGATCGAAGAATCTGGCATGAATGAGGAGGCCCGCAAAGAAGCGGAAAAAGTACTGAACCGGCTGAAACAGGGCGGTTCCCAGGGCGCAGAGAACGGCATGCTGTATGACTATCTGGACTTTGTCACCAGCCTGAACTGGAAGAAGGAAGAGCCGGAATTCATTGATCTGTCAGAAGCGGAGCGGATCCTGGATGAGGACCATTTCGGCCTGGAAAAAGTGAAAAAACGTGTGATTCAGCAGATCGCAGTGATGAATCTGCAGAAAAAACAGTCCGGTTCGATCCTCCTGTTTGTCGGCGCACCGGGTACCGGCAAGACCAGTATCGGCCAGGGCATCGCGAAGGCGCTGCACCGGAAGTATGTCCGGGTCAGCCTGGGCGGTGTGCGTGACGAAGCAGATATCCGCGGTCACAGAAGAACCTATATCGGAGCTATGCCTGGACGTATCATGGATGGCATCCAGAAAAGCGGTGTATCCAATCCGGTCATGGTACTGGATGAGGTGGATAAACTGTCCGCTTCCTACAACGGGGATCCGGCCAGTGCATTGCTGGAAGTCCTGGATCCGGAGCAGAACAGCACCTTTACGGATCATTATATGAATGTACCCTATGATCTGTCGGATGTGCTGTTTGTATGCACAGCCAACAGCCTGGACACCATACCGGAGCCGCTGTTGAACCGAATGGAAGTGATCCAGTTCTCCGGCTATACGCCGATTGAAAAATTCCAGATTGCTCGGAAGCATCTGATCCCGAAGGCAATGCAGAGTATGGGCCTTCCGGAGGGAAGCCTGGAACTGACCGATGAGGCCCTGCAGACCATTATTGATGATTATACGATGGAAGCCGGGGTCCGGGGACTGAAAAAGCGGATCGATACCATCTGCAGAACCGCGGCGGTAGAGATCGTGAAGAATCAGGATACAAAGATCACGGCAGACCCGGAGATTGTAAAAGAGTATCTGGATATGCGTCCGATTACCCATGATCATGTGCTGCAGAAGCAGAAAGCGGGTATTGTAACCGGGCTGGCCTGGACCAGAGTGGGCGGAACCATCCTGTTTATCGAGACCATGTTCACCAAGGGCAAGGGCCGCACGATTATCACCGGTCAGCTGGGCGATGTCATGAAGGAATCGGTATCCATCGCCATCAGTCTGGTGAAATCCATGTATCCGGACAAAGCAAACCTGTTTGAAGAAAATGACCTGCATGTGCATGTGCCGGCAGGCGCTACTCCGAAAGATGGCCCTTCGGCAGGCATCACGCTGACTACGGCGATTGCGTCACTGGTGACCGGCCGTGCCGTAGATCCGGAAATTGCCATGACCGGCGAAGTATCCCTGCGGGGCGCAGTTACGCCCATCGGCGGCCTTCCGGAGAAGCTGATGGCAGCAGAACGGGCTGGAGCGAAAAAAGTATTTATTCCTGAGGAAAATGTGGCTGATCTGAAAGATGTGGCCGATGAAGTGAAAGAGAAACTGACGATTATACCGGTCAGCGAAGTGACAGATGTACTGGAACAGACCGGACTGCTGGAACGTAGTGAAATCCATGCGGCATAAGAATACAGAAACCAGAAACGGAGAGCGCAGATGCTCTCCGCTTCTGGTTTCTCTTTCCCGGGTGAACCTATTTTTCTGTCCGGATGACAACTGCCATCAGAACCAGATCTTCCGTTTCGGAAAGATTTTCGATTCCATGCTGATGATGTTCCCGGCAAATCGTCACATCGCCGGGACGCAGGGTATAGACCGTGCCGTCATCGGTACAGCGGCCGCTGCCGGATAATACCGTAATGACCTCCTCATTGCCCACGTGTTCGTGATAACCGATGGATGCCCCGGGGATAAGGACCAGACGGGCGACGACATCGGCATTGCCGGTGAAATCATCGGTTCCGATGGAGGAGAATTTTTGTACGTATTTTTCTCCGCCCTTCATGTGTTCCAGTATTATCGGCTTGATATTTTCACGTTTTTTATACATGGTTTCCTCTCTTTCTGATTTTCTTTACCTATCGTTAAACTTTTATTTCTGATTTCGATGTTAGCAGAAAGCGGACCGCAACGCAATAATGCAGATGAGGGAATCACTGCTGAAAAAGGCAGACCGGCACACACTGCAGAATAAGCAGCAGGTACGGTCTGCCTTTTGTTCCTTGTCAGACAAGGAATTTAGGAGAAAGTGAGTTTTTTATGATTTCAGCATTTTGCCGGGGATTACCAGGTGACTGCAATATCCAGCTGGTTCGGATTGTGTGCCGCAAATCCGCCGGTATCACATACGATGCCGGTGCCAAGGCTGGTTGCTACCAGGGATCCTCTCGGATGGGTGTTCAGATTGGCTGCTACCATGACATAGTTGCCCAGCATCTTGACGCCGTCCTTACGTACCCAGTATTTGCCCTTATTTCCTCTGGCGCGCATAATGCGGACAATGTTGGACATATCCATGTTGTAATAGGTCTCTTTTCCGCTCGGTCCGGTTACGGTACCGTTGGTGCGGTTTAATACCGCGCCGTTCCAGGAAGAGGAACGGGTGGATGCTGAGGATGAAGAGGAAGAGGAACCGCTGGTGGATACATAATTGCCGGCTACATATGCAGCAGCTCCGTCATATTTGATTTTGTACCAACCGTTGGTTTTTCCTACAATAGTAACTTTATCGCCTTCATCCAGTCCGCCGACGATGCGGTTGGAAGTGGATGCGCCTGCACGTACGTTTAAAGAAGAGGCGGTAACAGTACCGCGACTGGCGGTCGCTTCACTAGCGAATGCAGGGATTGCTGTGCACATGGTAAGGGATAATGCTGCCCCCAGTACAACGACGAGTCTCTTTTTCATGATTAAACCTCCAATGAAGTATGCAGTTCAAAAAATTTTAAGAAAAACTTCAAAAACTGTTTCAAAAATGTTACATAATTGTTACGGTCTGCATTATAGTATGGATGTGAGCAAAAGGTCAAGTTATGAAAATCCCAAAGAAACACAAATTTATTGTGCAGTATGCACTAAAAAAGAAAGGAAAATTGTGGGGTATACATAAAAAATGAGGAAAAGCTGACGGCGCAGGACAAGGGCTTCCGGTGCAGACCGGGAAAAAAGGGAAAAACCATTGGCAAAATTGCACAAACTTCTTCCGCAATCCGGGAAGAGATAGCGGGGAATGGGCGGAACCTCCTGGGAACAGCGGGGGTCCGGCGGATGGATCCGATAAAAAACGAAAGAAAAACCCCGTATCCGACTGGTTCGAATACGGGGTTTCAGGCAGGCAGAATTATTTATAGATGATTTTGCGGAAATTTTTCTTTCCCTTTTTCAGAACAAAATCATCAGCCTGCAGATCGGCAGGTGTATAGGAAGTGTTGATGTCGGTGATTTTTTCCCCGTTGACAGAAGCACCGCCCTGCTGAACGGTACGGCGCGCGTCGGAACGGGAAGAGCAGAGGCCGGCAGCCACAAGAAGTCCCATGATATCAATGGAACCATCCTTCAGGTCACTTTCCGAGAGCTCAGCAACCGGCATGTCTGCAGCGCTGCCGGAAGAGAAGATGGCCCGGGCAGCGGTCTGGGCCTTCTGAGCCTCTTCTTCGCCATGCACCAGCTTGGTCAGTTCAAAGGCCAGGATTTCTTTGGCCTGATTCAGCTGGCTGCCTTCCCAGTGATCCATTTCATCGATCTGTTCCAGAGGAAGGAACGTGAGCATACGCAGACATTTTAATACATCCGCATCCCCCACATTCCTCCAGTACTGATAGAAATCGTAGGGGGAAGTCTTATTCGGATCCAACCATACTGCTCCGGACTGGGTTTTTCCCATTTTTTTGCCTTCGGAGTTCAGCAGAAGGGTAATGGTCATGGCATAGGCGTCTTTCCCCAGCTTTCTGCGGATCAGCTCGGTGCCGCCCAGCATATTGGACCACTGGTCATCGCCGCCGAACTGCATATTACAGCCGTAGGTGCGGAATAATTCGTAGAAATCATAGCTCTGCATGATCATGTAGTTGAATTCCAGGAAGCTTAAGCCCCGCTCCATACGCTGTTTGTAGCATTCCGCGGTCAGCATGCGGTTTACGGAAAAATGCGGGCCGATGTCACGCAGTACATCGACATAATTTAAATCCAGCAGCCAGTCCGCGTTGTTGACCAACAGCGCTTTGCCGTCAGAAAAGTCCACAAACCGTGACATCTGTTTTTTAAAGCAGTCTACGTTGTGCTGGATGGTCTCTTTTGTCATCATCTGGCGCATATCGGTACGTCCGGAAGGATCGCCGATCATAGCGGTGCCGCCTCCGATCAAGGCGATGGGACGGTTTCCTGCCATCTGCAGGCGCTTCATCAGGCACAGCGCCATAAAATGGCCGACGTGGAGACTGTCTGCGGTGGGGTCGAATCCGATATAAAAAGTAGCTTTTCCATGATTCACCAGATCACGGATCTGTTCTTCGTCAGTTACCTGGGCGATGAGGCCGCGGGCAACCAGTTCATCATAACAAGTCATAGTTCATCCTCCATAGTTAGCTTTGATTTGGAAACAGAGCAGGGAGGGAAGCGGCGGGCTGACCCCGCGCAAGAAAAAAGCCCCGTCCCTGCAAAAGGACGAGGCTGAAATGCCACGTGGTACCACCTTAATTCATCGGCAACTCGCATTGCCGACCTTAACAAGTATCCGCTGTCCGGCAGACGGTGAATACTCCTGCGGGATAACGGCCGCATGCCGGTGCAGCCTACTGCATGCGGGACGGCAGCCGGAAAACGGTCTGTCCGTCGGGACGGTTCGGTGCACAGCTCCTGAAGGTATTCGGAACATATCTCCCTCGCGCCTCTCAGCAGCCGGCAGCTCTCTGTCAGTTCTGATATGTTCTTACTTGTTTCATTCAACGCCTTTGATTCAATTGCATCCTAGTATACGGAGTATTCCTGTAAATGTCAACTGGGAGGGAAATCTTAAAAGAACCTTAAATTTCCCGGTGTTTTATTGTGAAAACGACGGGACATTATATAATGAAGACAGTGTCGGACGCCTCGCAGGCCGTTATGACGGAAACAGAGTTCAGATACAGACAGGAAGGAGACAGGATTATGGCATTTATGGACAGAGTCGGCAGCGCGATTTCTTCGCTTGCGGATAAGGGGGTAAGCAAGACAAAAGAGCTGAAAGATACCGCTAAGTATACGGTGGATATCAAAAACACAGAAAACGCCATCAACCAGGCTTACCGGGAAATTGGAAAAGCTTACTATGAAGCCCACAAGGCAGATGCGGAGACAGAGTTTGAGCAGATCGGCGAAATCAGCGAGCTGCTGGAAGAGCTGCAGCAGCTGAAGGCAAAGCGGGATGAGGTGCGGGGCGTGATGAAATGCCCGAACTGCGGCGCACAGGTAAAAGAAAGTGACAGATTCTGCACATCCTGTGGAGTAAAACTGGAAAAACCGGCCGAACGGGTGGAAGCGGAAATCGTCAGTCATGGCACTTACGGTGAACCGGAGACCGCGGAAGAAGTGGAAGGCCTGGATGCTGAGACTGCGGAGCCGGAGACGGAACAGGCGGCAGATGCTGCGTCGTCAAAGACAGAACAGGCAGCAGACAGCGCGGAGCCGGCGGCAGAACAGGCAGCAGACAGCGCGGAGCCGGCGGCAGATGCCGCGGAAACCGCAGAAACGGAAGCAGCAGATAATCTGAAATTGTAAGCGCAGGCCTGAGGCGGAAAAACAGACGCCGCAGAACCGGAATACGCCGGAACCGCAACACACCGGGACCGGAATAAGCCGAGCGGAAGAACTCCGGAAACAGAAGCGTCTGCCGCATGGCATGGAATCCCGCAGGAGAAGTCTTGCGGGATTTTCTTTCCTATCTTATAATAATGTGAGTGCAGTGCCGGAAGTCAGGATCTGCCCGGAAGGGATGGACTTTGCGGCACACCATGTGCAATCGACGGAATCGCTTTGCAAAAAGCGGCTCATTCGTATGAATAATTACTGCAGGGGAGAGTTTATGTGTAAGAACTGTAAAGGAAAGTATTATATTACATCGGCTATTGCTTATGCCTCCGGCAAGCCGCATATCGGCAATACCTACGAAATCGTGCTGGCAGATGCCATTGCGCGCTACAAGCGCCAGGAAGGCTATGACGTCTATTTTCAGACCGGCACCGATGAACACGGCCAGAAAAACGAGCTGAAAGCAGAAGAAGCCGGCGTGACACCGAAGGAATATGTGGATCAGATGTCCGCAGAGATCAAGCGGATCTGGGATCTGATGAATACTTCCTATGATAATTTTATCCGTACGACGGATGAAGACCATAAGATACAGGTGCAGAAGATATTCAAACGTCTGTATGACCAGGGAGATATCTACAAAGGCGCCTATGAAGGGTGGTACTGCACGCCCTGTGAGTCCTTCTGGACCGAAACCCAGCTGGTGGACGGCAAATGCCCGGACTGCGGCCGCGAGGTGCAGATGGCGAAGGAAGAAGCGTATTTCTTTAAAATGAGCAAATATGCGGACCGTCTGGAAAAATACATTGACGAACATCCGGAATTCATCCAGCCGGTATCCCGCAAGAATGAAATGATCAACAACTTCATCAAACCGGGACTGCAGGACCTGTGTGTATCCAGGACTTCTTTCTCCTGGGGCATTCCGGTGGATTTTGATCCGAAGCATGTGGTCTATGTATGGCTGGACGCGCTGACGAACTATATCACAAAAATCGGCTATGACGCAGACGGGAATTCCTCCGATCTGTTTCAAAAATTCTGGCCGGCGGACCTGCATCTGATCGGCAAGGATATTATCCGGTTTCATACCATATACTGGCCGATTTTCCTGATGGCGCTGGATCTGCCGCTGCCGAAGCAGGTATTCGGCCATCCGTGGCTTGTGATGAGCAACGGAAAAATGAGCAAATCCAAAGGAAATGTCATCTATGCGGATGATCTGGCAGAGATTTTCGGTGTGGACGCGGTACGGTATTTCCTTCTTCACGAGATGCCCTATGAAAATGACGGCGTGATTTCCTGGGAGCTGATGGTGGAACGGACCAATTCCGATCTGGCCAATACCATCGGCAATCTGGTGAACCGCACCATTTCCATGAGCAACAAATACTTCGGCGGTGTGGTGGCCGACAAGGGCGCCGCAGAGGCCGTAGACGAGGATCTGAAGCAGGCAGTGACGGGAACCCGCGACCGGGTGGCGGCCAAGATGGCGGATCTGCGTGTGGCAGACGCGATGACAGAAGTGCTGAATCTGTTCAAACGCTGCAACAAGTATATTGACGAAACCGAACCCTGGGTACTGGCCAAGGAGGAGGACAAAAAAGACCGTCTGTCCACGGTGCTGTATCATCTGATCGAAAGCATCAATATCGGCGCAGTGCTGATCCGGAGCTTTATGCCGGAGACAGCGGACAAAATCATTGCCCAGATCAATGGCTGCGACCGTGATTTTGAAGAGCTGAATCAGTTCGGCCTCTACGAAAGCGGCAGATCCGTGACAGCTCAGCCGGAGATCCTTTTCGCGCGAAAAGATATGAAGGAAGTCATGGAAAAAGTGGCGGAACTGATGCCGGCCCAGCAGAAAGAGGAACCGCAGGAGCCGGAGGAAGAAGGCATTGATATCGAGGCAAAACCGGAGATTACCTTTGATGATTTCACCAAGATGCAGTTCCAGGTAGGCGAGATTGTCAAATGCGAGGAAGTGCCGAAGTCCAAGAAGCTTCTGTGCTCGCAGGTGCGGATCGGCAGTGAGGTAAAGCAGATCGTATCCGGAATTAAAAAATACTACTCCGCAGAGGAGATGGTAGGCAAAAAAGTCATGGTACTGGTAAATCTGAAGCCGGCAAAGCTGGCAGGTGTGCTGTCGGAAGGCATGCTGCTCTGCGCGGAAGACGCGGAAGGCAATCTGTCTTTGATGACACCGGAGAAACCGATGCCATCCGGCGCGGAGATTGCCTGATCTTCTGAAGAGGCGGATCCGGACTGCCGGAGCAGGACGAAACATGCGCTTCGTTCTGCTCCGGCAGATTTTTATATAAAAAATTACGAAATATATTAAATAATATCGAAATTTTACCACATAGATTTTTCCCCTTCTTTTTTCTAAAATATTTATAAACAAAAAGGTAACTCAAAGGAAAAGGTAGAAGAAAGAGGGATGTGTAGTGTTTCAGAAGAAAGCAAAAGCAGATGACGGAAACAAGAGTTCTGTCGTAAACTTCGGTGCGGGATGGTTCCCGATTATTTACTGTCTGCTCATGTTCTGGTTTTATGTGGGCATGTGCAACGATGGTTCCAATGTAACTGTTCCGGCGATTGCGGCCAATCTCCGGGTGGAAAACAGCACACTGCTGACGATGAACTCCATCGCGGGTCTGGTCGGCGTAGTGTTCTTTATTGTAATGGGACAGATCAACCGTAAGATCGGTGCCCGGTATCTGTCCGGTATTCTGTGTGTAGCAGCCGGTGTGGCTTACTATGGCGTCTGCAATGCCAGCAGCGTAGGCATGTATCTGGTATTCATGTGCATCGTTACCGGCAGCATCATGTCCGCCGGTTATATCTGCGGCGGCGCTCTGGTTGCACAGTGGTTCCCGAAAAAGAAGGGCGTGGTTATGGGTTATACCACCATGGGTCATAACCTTGGTTCCGCTTTCTACTGCGTAATTTTCTCCGCTCTGATCAGCCGGTTCCTGATCGGCAAAGGTGTACTTCCGATCTCCCTGGCAATCATTATCCTTGGTATCGTAGGCATGCTGTTTATCCGCGACACACCGCAGGAGAGACATATCAACCCGGATAACGTATCCGATGCTGTATTCAAAAGCGAATATGACATGGATGACGAAGATGAGACCGGCGGCTGGACGGTAAAGAAACTGCTGTCCAAACGGGAACTCTGGCTTGCGTCCATCACCACCGGACTGTTCCAGATCTGTTCCGTAGGTGTTATGAGCCAGCTGGTATTAAGAAATGAAGAACTCGGATTTTCCGCACAGCAGGCAATGTCCATCATGACTGTTCTTGCGCTGATCGGTGTGGGCGGATCTTTCCTCATCGGTGTATTAGATGACAAACTGGGAACCAAGAAGACCATGATCGGTTTTGGTATCTGGTATGCAGCAGCGCTGATCTTAAACTTCACTAACCTGATGCCGTGTGTATACATCTCACTGTTTATGATTGCCATCGGCATCGGCGGATCTGCAAACTTTACCACATCCCTTCCGACATCTGTATTCGGACGTCAGGGATTCAATAAAGTAAACAGCGTAATCTTCCCGATCCAGGGTGCAGTTACCGCAATGCAGTTCCTGATCAACGCAATGGTACAGCAGGCAACCGGCGGACAGATCCGTTACGCTTACCTGGTGTTTGTAGTAGTGGCAATCGCCAACGTAGTTCTGATCTCCCGGATCGACGAGCACAGATACAACAGAGATTATCTGGTTCAGATGGGTGAGACAGAGAAACTAAAAGCTCTGGAAGCAGAACTTGGAGGAGCTGATGAAAAAGGCACAGCAGATACTGGCGCTGTTGCTGACGGCGGTTCTGCTCGGTAATCTGGCAGGCTGCAGCAGCAGAAGTTCTGTCAGGAAAATACAGGAAAATAACCAGAAGACAAAGGTCATCCGCGTGGGATTTGTATATCCCAAGCGGGGGACCTATAAGTCTTTTGGGGAGTATTCGGAAGAATGGACCAATTACGCAGTCAGTCAGATAAACGAGGCAGGTCTGACCATAGACGGCCAGCCGGCCATCATCAGCCTGATTACTGCGGATTCCAATTCCGAGGCAGCCGGCGCGAAAAGAGCGGCGGAAGATCTCATTGATGACAAAGGCGTGGATCTGATGATCACGTCAAAGACCGCAGACACCACCGTGCCGGTCAGCAAGGTGTGTGAAAGAAAAGGCGTGGTCTGCCTGTCCGTGGATACACCGACGGATACCTGGGCAGTGACCCGGCACCGGTATTCCTATCATGCCGGATTCAGTACGGAAGGTGAGCTGGAAAGTTTCCGGAATGCCTGGGATCAGGCATCCACGAATAAGCGGGTAGGTGTGCTGCACGCGAACGATCCGGAGGGCTCTACGATTATCCGCTATATGCCGCGGTTCGCGGAAAAAAACGGATATGTCGCCTATGATCCCGGCGCCTATCAGAACGGGCAGACGGATTTCAGCAATATCATCCGCAATTTAAGAACCCAGAAGATAGAGATCCTGGCAGGCGCTATGTCTACGGGGGATTTCCGTACCTTTTATCTGCAGCTTAAGAAAGAAGGGTATCTGCCGAAAATCCGTCTGATGACAGTGGCAAAAGCCGCCCTGTTTTCCCAGGATATAGAGCAGCTGGGGGTGGAAAACCTCTGTACCGAGGTATGGTGGACGCCGCAGTTTCCTTATCATTCATCCATCAATCAGATGAGCTGTAAGGAGCTGGGCCGGGAATTTACCCGTGTGACAGGACAGAAACAGGTGCCTCCGACCGCAGGGTATGATTATGCCAATGTGGAACTGCTCTATGCAGTGTTGAAACAGGCAGGTTCCTTAAATACAGACAAGCTGCGGAAAGCAGCGGAACGTCTGAATCTGGACACAGTGATCGGAAAGGTATCCTATAATTCGGATCACTGTTCTGTACAGCCGCTGGCCACCGGACAGTGGATCTATGACCGGGTCAATAAGACCTGGGAACAGAAGATCATATCCAGCGGAACAATTAAAGGTTTACAGACGGACGCGGAACTGGCGTCCTGAGAAAGAAAAGGGAAGAGCCAAAGGGGGCTTCCCTAAGGGATGTCTAATCCCTGAAATAAGCGGCATAGCCGGGTGTGCAGCCTGGCTGTGCCGTTAATTTTTTCTGCGGGAAATGCGTCCGGCGCAGGACTATTTGCCCGGGCTGTCGTAGTTTCCTTTGGTCTGTTCTGCGGCGGCAAGGGTGCTGACCGCGTCTTTCGCAAACTGCTCAGGTTCCGACGCTCCGGCCAGGAGCTTCCGTGTGGAAGAGCGCCAGTGTTCGGCCGAGGTGGAAGGCAGTACCGCATACATCAGCGGGGAAACCTTTTTCGGATGATCAGTAAGCTCATGCAGCTGGCGGACCGGTGCGGGCAGATGATCCGGCAGGGAAAGGTTTTCCGTGGTCATATTCAGGTAGCCGTATTTGGTGACATTGATTCGATTGACTTCACGGGCAAATTCCAGACACAGGTCTGCCGCTTCGTCCTGATAGTCCGATGCGGAACTGATGCACAGCCCCGGAGTCAGGGTATGGTTGATATCCAGAATCTGGTTCCGGAAGCTGTCGGAAGTGACGGAAGCGGAGGAATCTGATTCCCTGGAAGAGCTTTGTCCGTCGGAGACAGCATAGTCCGCGCAGGAAGGAAACGGATGGACACGGAAGCCGTTCTGCCCCATGTGTTTCATCAGATAGTAAATAATGGTGGACTGATGGGGGAGCAGCAGGGCTTTTCCCTGAATTAAATTTTCCACAGATTCCACTTCGCCGATTTCCGTATAATTTGTTTCAAAAGCGCCGGCGTCTGCCAGTTCCTGTACCATCCGGGCGGCCTGCTTCAGGAGGGCTTTGCTGCCGGCTGTGTCTCCGGCGGCAAGACGGGCATAAGCCTCCGGATCCAGCCGGTTGGCGATAGTGCAGTACAGCAGCTCTCCCAGCCACTGGTCTTTGTCGCCCAGTTCGATGGCGGCATAGTGGGTGCCGTGCTTCTGGTTGTAACGGTTTACCGACCGGACAAAGTCCAGAAGTTCCTCCCAGGTCTCAGGCATGGAAAGGTGCAGTTTTTTCATCAGCGCGGTGTTGGCATAGGTGACGCCGTAAGCCTCCGGGAGACAGGGGATGATGAAATTGTTTCCCTTGTAGGTGCGGACATAGGAATCTTTGAAAGTGAAATCCGCGGTCTCCAGATAGCGCTGGACAGTGGTGCAGGCATTGGAGTCAAACAGATAGTCCGGATAAGTGCCGCCCCATACCAGAAAGATATCCGGCAGTTCCTTGCCGGCGGCGGCAATTTTCAGCTTGTCCCGGATCTGCTGGGTGGAATAGGTGCGCAGAGAAACCTGCCAGCCGTGTCTGGCGGCCAGTTTCTGCCAGAGGCTTCGGTAATAACTGTCCGGCGTGTTCATATCAAAGAATGTCCAGATTTCCAGGCGGACGGTGCTGTCGGAAGCAGAACGCGGCTTCTTCTGATTCTGCAGAATGGAAGGAATCAGAAGGGCGGCAGCCAGTGCCGCGACAAGCAGAACCGACAGGATACGGCTGGTAATGGTGCGGATGGATGGATACATGAAAATCTCCCTGTGATGAAATGGAAACATCCGTCTGCCGGTTTTCGTAAATGCGCGGAGCAGCGCAGAGGAAAGACCGGCGGCGGTGCATGATGTGATAGGTGTTATGCTCTTCCTGCAATTATACCCTTGTTTTTCCGGATCGAAAAGGCTTATAGTAAATAGACAGAAAAAAAGAGGAAGACAGCGATTGTTATGAAACAGAGAAAACAACAAATCAGACGGCAGCGGAAAAGCAGCCGGATCACAAAGAGAAGAACCCGGTACCAGACCAGGATATTTCTGTCTTTTGTTTATATTGCGGTTCCCATATTCATTACAGTGATGCTGATTTCCATGGCATTTCTGCAGAAGAGCTACCATCTGACACTGCGGGAACGGCAGACCTCCGAACTGCAGAAAATCAACAAACAGATGTCCGTTGTGCTGGAGGAAACCAGGACTGTGTCCCAGGAGATCTATTATAACTCTTCGATTCAGAGCCTGCTGAAACAGGAACTGTCCGGAAAACGCTATCTGGCCAATGACAAGGTGGCGTATTATATCAACAATTTTGCGGCAAACCGGGACTTTGTGGACAGCGTGGTGGTGACCGGGATGGATCATACGGTCTATTCGACGGAGCGGGCCTTCAGCAATCTGTCCTATTACAGAAATATTGAGAAAAAATGGTGGTATCGGGATCTTCTGTCCGGCCTGCAGCCCTATTACTGGTTTCCGCTGGCAGACCGCAACGCGGAAAAGACCCCGGTGCTGGCAAACGGGACCCCCCAGTCAGGCAATCAGCTGGCCTTTGCCCGCCCGATCTACAGCATGTCGGATTATGACACACAGCTGGGATATGTGATTATCTATATTTCCAAGGAGTATCTGAAGAATATCTGGGATACCAGCACCTGGGGAAAGACTGCGAATATTATGGTATATGACGCCGGCCGCCAAATGGTGGCGGGAAACAGCGCCGGCCGGGATTATTCCGAAATCCTGAAAGAGTCGGCGGTGCGGCCGGGGACCACGGAGATTGTCCGTAAAAAAAATGTCCGTTATCTGGTGTCCTGCCAGAATCTGGATACCGGAGGCTGGAAGATCTATATGGTGACGCCGATGAGCGAGGTGGACAACTATGCGGGTCTGCTGCCGCTGGAGCTGACACTTCTGACCGCAGGCATCGTATTCCTTCTGCTGTTTGTCTCCCGGTTCAATGCCAGGGCCATGGCCCGTCCGATCAATGACCTGTCGGATCTGATGGATCACTATCGGGAGAGCGCGGAAAATGATGTGGGCGCGCAGCTGACACTGGTGCAGACAGCGGGAAGCCTGTCGGAAGAAGCGCTCCACAGTTATGAAAACAGAGAGGACGAGGTAGGAAATATCTATCGTTCCTATGAGCAGTTGATTGAGCGGCTGAATGTGCTGATCCGGGAAAACTATGTCAAGGATCTGGAAAAAAAGGACGCGGAACTGGCACTGCTGCAGAGCCAGATCAATCCCCATTTCCTGTACAATACCCTGGATTCCATCAACTGGATGGCGCTGGCCAACGGGGAGGATGAGATCAGCCGGATGGTTACGGCGCTGTCGGATACCTTCCGGCTGAGCCTGATCCGCAACAACAGCTCCTTTATTAGCCTGGAGCAGGAATTTCAGTATATCAGCAGCTATCTGGTGCTGCAGAAGTTCCGCTACGGAAAGCGGCTGGATTATGAAATCCTGGTGCCGGATCCGATGCCGCGGCTGTTCCTGCCCCGGTTTATTCTGCAGCCGATTGTGGAAAATTCGCTGAAACACGGGATCGATCTGCAGGAGGACGGCGGCCGGATTGAAGTAAAACTGGACATCGGCGCGGATGTGGTGATCACCGTGACCAACGACGGCAGCGAGATTGACCTGGCGAAAATGGAGCGGCTTCTGGCATTTCATCCGAAGAAAAATGAGATTCTGGTCTTTCAGAAAGAGGGGTACGGCGTACAGAATATCAACCGCCGGATCAAGATTCTGTGCGGCGAGCGGTACGGCCTGAGTTATGAGAAGACAGAGAACCGGACCATCTGCCGGGTGCGCCTGCCGAAAAAGACGAAAGAAGGGGAATAAAGCAGGAATCCGGAGGCTCCTTTCAGTAGCGTTTCCGGTATTCGGACAGGGTCATGCCGGTGCGTTTCTTAAAGATCTGGGAAAAGTAGGTGTAGTCATTGAAACCGACGGCGCTGGAGATTTCATACATTTTCAGCGTCGGATCGGCCAGCAGTTCTTTGGCCCGTTCAATGCGCAGATTCGTGACATAATTGACAAAGGTCATGCCCAGTTCTTTCTTGAAAATATCACACAGATAGGTTTTGCTGATGGCCACGGCTTCTGCCGTGCTGGCCAGGGAAATGTTTTCGCAGAAGTGTTCTTCGATATAGGACAGGACCGCGCTGACCAGTTTCGAGGGCGCGGAGGCGTCAGGAGCACTGCCGGCGGCAGTGTTCTGGGAGCCGGCAGTGTGTGTGGAACTGTTTGTTTTCAGCCATTTGTCACATTCCAGATTGGCGGCATAGAGGGATTCCATGCCCTGGTGGATTGCGCTGATGCCCACCGTGATGTCAATTTCCCCGGCCCGGGCCTGCGCCTCTATATCCAGCAGGGTTTCCCGGATGGCATCGTAGAGATCCTGCAGGATGTCATACAGGAAAAAGAACATATATTCATCATTCTGGAAGGTTTCCAGGGTGCCGAAGGGTTCCAGCTCGGCGCTGATCTGCTGCTCCAGGCGGCCCAGGGCGGTCATGGTATCTTCGGAGAAGGAAGCCTCGGTATAGTCGAATTTAGCCAGCAGAAAGGGCGAATCCTGAAAATCCAGGCCGCAGGACTGGTACAGGGAGTGAATCCTGGCATTGTCGTGGAACGGAGCCTCGGCCAGTTCCAGGAAAAAGTAATTCTTCAGCTCGCCGACGCTGGATTCCGCCACTTTGCGCAGGTTGCATACATTTTCCAGAAGGGTGTGTTTTTCTTCGATCCGCCGGTGCATGCGGGTCAGCATGGCGGAAAAATCTTCTTTTTTGATCGGTTTGAGCAGATAGTCGCTGATGCCGATTTTGACGGCGGTCTGGGCATAGGAGAAATCATCATAGCCGGAGAGGATGACGATTTCGGTGTCCGGCAGCCGTTTTCTGACCTGTTCGGAGAATTCCAGCCCGTTCATCCGGGGCATGCGGATATCGGTAATAATCAGATCCGGACGTATTTCACTTGCGGCATCCAGGGCTTTCTGCGGATTGCTGAAGCATCCCGCCAGGGTGAAGCCGTAGTCCTCCATATGGTAAGTTTTCTGAATGCCCATCAGAACGATTTCTTCATCATCCAACAGCATGAGTTTGTAATATTCCATCTGATGCCTCCCGAAACGGCAGGGAACTGTCCGCCCTGCCCTGTTCTCACCTATAGTAACGAATCTGAAGCAGTTTCGCAAGCGGATGCATCCGCAAAGCCGAAGAAAACGCCGGCAGGATATCGAATATATATTCGCCGAATGTATTTTCGAAAGTGGAGACCGGATTTTGACCCTCGGTTTTCTGCATAATAAAGAGGATCCGAAAAGAAAGAGGATCCAGGAGGCGCAGGCGGGATTGCCGCCTGCAGAAGAAAACAGACTGGAGGGGTTCGTATGAAAAAGGACAGAATATATTTTACAATCGCGGGAACCAGCTATTATTTCGGCTCGGAATTTATGGAACCGGGGATGCACGTCACACTGATCAAGGAACCGGATAACCCGGCGGATGCGGAGGCCATCCGTGTGGAAATGCCGGGACTGGGCAAAGTGGGATACGTGGCCAACAGCCCAGGTACAGTACAGGGGGAATCCATGAGCGCCGGCCGGATTTACGACAAGATCGGAGACACCTTTGCGGGGATCATCCGCTATGTGACGCCTGCGGGGGTGATCTGCGAGCTGTATATGGTGGATGAAGCAGAAGAAGATCTGTGATATGATGGGTACAGAATCTTGCAGAAAGGGGGATACAGCATGGCAGAAAGCGGTTTGCAGAAGCTCAAGATTCTGTACCTGAGAAAAATTTTCCTGGAAAAAACAGATGAAACCCACAGTATCAGCATGTCGGAGATTATTTCTTCCCTGGCCGCCTACGGGATACGGGCAGAGCGCAAAAGCATCTACAGTGATATGGAGCAGCTGAAGCTGTACGGAATGGATATTATCGGAGAAAAAGAGGGCAATTCCTACAGTTATCATGTGGGCGAGCGGCAGTTTGAACTGGCGGAACTGAAGCTTTTGGTAGATTCCGTGGAATCGGCCAAATTCATGACCAGAAAAAAATCCGACCAGCTGATCCATAAGATCGAGCAGCTGGCCAGCCAGTATGAAGCCAGTCAGCTGCAGCGGCAGGTGTATGTCTCCGGACGGGTCAAAACCGACAACGAAAGCATTTATTACAACGTGGACGCGCTGCATGAGGCCATTGCGCAGAATGTCCAGATTTCCTTCCAGTATTTCAACTGGAACGTACGGAAAGAGCAGGTGCTTCGTCATAATGGGGAGCGCTATGTTGTCAGCCCCTGGGCGCTGTCCTGGGATGACGAGAACTATTACCTGGTGGCCTATGACAGCAAAGAGGACAAAATCAAGCATTTCCGCGTGGACAAAATGCTGCGTATCGCAATGGAGGACAGACGCCGGGAAGGCGTGGCCAGATTCCGCTCCTTTCATCTGGGGGATTATGCCAAAAAGACCTTTGGAATGTTTGCCGGGGAGGAGGAGACGGTGACAATTCAGTGCGTCAACGAACTGGCAGGTGTGATGATTGACCGCTTTGGGCAGGATATCACCATGCGGCCCGTGGATGAGGGACACTTCCAGGTCCGGGTAAAAGTGGCAGTCAGCCGCCAGTTCCTGGGGTGGATTATGGCGCTGGGAGAGGGCGCCCGCATCACGGGGCCGGACAGCGTGATAACACAGGTAAAAGATGAAATCCGCAGGCTGTCCCTGCAGTATGGAGAACAGGAAACATGAATAAAAAGAAAATGGGACATATCGTTCTGCTGCTGATCATTCTCTCCGTCGGGATCTACAGTCTGCAGATCGCAATTTTTCACGACACCAGAAACACAGCCTTCTATATCCTGCAGGACTTTGCCTTTATGCCGGTGACGATTGCCGTGGCGACCCTGGTGGTGGGAGAGCTGATCAATGAGCAGGAGCGCAGAGACCGGCGAAGAAAGACCCGGATGCTGACCAGCACGTTTTTTACAGAGATGGGCACCCGCCTGATCCGTATTATAGTGGATGCTTCTGAGCAGAAGGAGACCCTGCGGGCGATTATGGTGTTCCGCTGCCAGCATGAGAAGGATCTGAAGGCGCAGTGGGAACGGATCAACGGGATGCAGATCCGCGTGTGTCTGACCGCGGACAGCTATACCCGGTCCATGGAGCTGATCAAAGAGGGGCAGATGGCGCTTCTGGTGCTGTCCTCCAATTCCCTGCTGATGGAGCATGAGCATTTTACGGACCTTCTGTGGGGGCTGTTTCATCTGATCGATGAATACAATCTCCGGGGAGCCTATGAGGAGCTGACGGAACAGGATATCCTGCATCTGAATGATGATTTTTCAGAAGTGCTGCGGCTTCTGATGCTGAATTACACGGCCAACGCGAAATATGTCCGCGAGACCTATCCGAATCTTTACCGTACCGCAAAAGAAAAACTGCAGAACACCCTGGATCAGGAACCGTGATCCGGGTATTCTGCAGAAAAAATTGAATATAATCAGTTATTTGTTCAGAATTTCCATGAATTCTTCGCCGGTGATGGTCTCTTTTACATAGAGATACCGGGCCAGTTCGTCCAGCTTCTGACGGTTCTGGCGAAGAATGCCCAGGGCTTTTTCGTGCTGTTTCCGCACCAGTGCCACGGTCTGCCGGTCGATCTGGGTCTGGGTTTCGGCAGAGCATGCAAGGGAGGCGTCGCCGCCCAGATACTGATTGGTCACAGTTTCCATGGCGACCATGTCAAAGTCATCGCTCATGCCGTAGCGTGTGATCATGGAACGGGCCAGCTTGGTCGCCTGTTCGATATCATTGGCCGCTCCGGTGGATATGGTGCCGAATACCAGCTCTTCCGCGGCACGGCCGCCGGTAAATGTGGCAATTTTATTTTCCAGCTCTTCTTTGGTATAGAGATAATGGTTGCCTTCATCTACCTGCATGGTATAACCCAGCGCGCCGGAAGTGCGGGGAATGATGGTGATTTTGGTAACAGGCGCGGAGTGGCTTTGCAGAGCGGCCACCAGAGCGTGTCCGATTTCGTGGTAAGAGACGGTGAGACGCTCTTCTTTGGTCAGGATAGCATTCTTTTTCTGATAGCCGGCAATCACGACTTCGATGCTTTCCTCCAGGTCAGCCTGGGTCGCGTAGGGACGTCCGCTGCGGACCGCCCGCAGAGCGGCTTCGTTGACGATATTGGCCAGCTCGGCGCCGGAAGCGCCGGAGGCCATCCGTGCGATCTGCTGGAAATCCACATTGTCGGAAAGTTTGATTTTTTTGGCATGAACCCGGAGGATCGCCTCCCGGCCCGCGAGATCCGGAAGCTCTACCGGTACACGGCGATCAAAACGTCCCGGACGGGTCAGCGCCGGATCCAGGGATTCGGGGCGGTTGGTGGCGGCCAGGATGATGACGCCGCTGTTGCTCTCAAAGCCGTCCATTTCGGTCAGCAGCTGATTCAGGGTCTGTTCCCGCTCATCGTTGGTGGAGAACTGCCCGTCTCTTTTTTTGCCGATGGCATCGATCTCGTCAATAAATACGATGCAGGGCGCTTTTTCCTTGGCCTGACGGAACAGGTCACGGACTTTGGAGGCGCCCATGCCTACAAACATCTCGACAAATTCCGATCCGGACATGGAGAAAAAGGGTACATTGGCCTCGCCGGCCACAGCTTTGGCCAGCATGGTTTTGCCGGTACCGGGAGGGCCGACTAAGAGGACGCCCTTCGGCATGCTGGCGCCGATGGATTTGAATTTGTTCGGATTGTGCAGGTAATCTACGATTTCGGTCAGGTTCTCTTTTGCCTCATCTTCTCCGGCCACATCGGAAAAATGGATGCCTTCTGTGGACTGGACATAGACCCGGGCGTTGCTTTTGCCCATGCCGAACATCATGGAATTGGCGCCGCCGCCCATCCGGTCGTTCATGCGCTTGGATACCCAGCGACTCAGCAGCAGAAAGAGGACGATCGGGATGACCCAGGAGAGCAGAAGGCTTAAGGCAGGTGACATCTGCTGCTGGATGTCGCTCTTGAATTCCGCGCCGGACTGGTACAGGCGGTCGACCAGATTTTCATCACTGATCAGACCGGTTTTGTAATAATTGCCGTCGGCATCGGTAAACAGGATCTGATTGCTCTGGATTTCCACTTCTTTGATCTCATGTTTGTCTGTCATGCTGATGAAGGTGTTATAGCCGACCTCCCTGACACTGTGCTGCCGCATCAGCGGAACCACAGCGATGTTCAAAACCAGCAGGATCAGAAGAACAAGGCCCCAGTAGTAGAGCATGGGGCGTCTGGGATTTTTCACTTCTTTCATGAAAATTGAAACCTCCTTTATCAACTGCATCCGCAGCCGTATGGATAGCGTGTGAAACACGGTATCTGACACATACATAGTATAGACAATATACTATAAATTGACGTATTATAAAATAATATATTTATAAAATTATCGGAAAGGCGAAAAATATGCAGACACTGGAAGGCGGATGGCGCGCTCTTTTTTCAGACCGGCAGCTGGAGCAGGGAAAAGAATGTATGCGAAGCGGAAGAGTCAAGGGACTGATTGCGTCGGAGGACAGCTGCATGGCCCGGGTACTGGGAACGAAGGTTTACCTGGTACAGATCTCAGGATTGGCAGGCGGCCGGCCGGTGATGAGCTGCGTCTGCAGTGAGGCGCGGGAAACAGGCACCTGCCGCCATATGGCGGCCGTGCTCTATGCTTGGGAAGTGGAACGGGGGATTCCGCAGGAGGAGTTGGAAAGAGAACGGTTTCATCCGTTTTCCGACGAAGGCAGGGAGCAGTATTACCGCCTGAGCAGAATCACATCGGACCTGCTTCTGTACCCGGATGTCTGGCGCCGGGGAAGCGATCTTATGCGAAGCGGCAGCATCACCGTGGAACAGCCCCGCTTCTTTTACCGCAGTTTTCAGGGAAAAGAGGTGCAGACAGGACGGATCCGCGGATATGTCAGAAACGGATATTTCCGGGAAAACGCCAACATCCTGTTTGACCGGCGGCATGTGCTGAGCATGGAATGCGACTGCTGCGGAAGTGTTTATTTTGCGCCCGACGCGGATGACGCCAGGAGATATCTGATGGAGACGGACACTTCCGTCTGCCCGCATGAGGCCGCGCTGCTGCAGGTGCTGGACCGCTATCTGAAGGAGCATAATCCGGGGGACGCGACAGACCGCACGGCCAGCCGTCTGCTGTCCGCGTTTGGCAGCAGGCATTATGCACAGTACGCGGAGGAGCAGGCGCAGCGCCGGGCAGATATCCTGCTGGAGCCAAGGATCCTTCAGGAAGGGGAGAACTGGCAGCTGACCTTCCGGATTGGTTCCGACCGCATGTATGTAGTGAAAAATCTGACGGAACTGACGGAGGCATGCAGAGGCAGATCAGTCATGAAGCTGGGAAAAACCAGAAGTATTGATTTCGCCCTGGAGTCCTTCGATCCCCGGTCCCGAAAGTTTTACGATCTGATCGAAGGCCAGGTGCGCAGCATGGAGCTCCTGAATCAGAGCCTGCAGGGTGACCGGTATTATTATGGGGGAGAACTGCGCCTTGGCAAATCTCTGCAGCTGCAGGGAGAGACCCTGGACGAATTCTATGATCAGGCCCTGGGGATGCGGATCCCCTGGCAGGATAAAAACAGCGCGAAAAAGGAAAAGGCTCTGCGGCTGGAGGCGGAAAAACCGGAAATCACACTGCGGGTACAGCCTCTGGAGGATGAATACGGGGAATTTGCCGGCCTTACGGTGAGCGGACAGGTTCCGACACTGCTGGAAGGACGGAAATACCGGTATTTTGTGGCAGGAGACGTGCTCAGCCGCATGGAGGACACAGTGTATCAGTCCCTGCAGCCGCTGCTGGAAGCCGGATCAGAAGGCAGGATACAGTTCCATGTGGGGAAGAAGGCCTTGGCGGAATTTTATTACCGGATTCTTCCGGAACTGGAGGAAAACCCCTGCGTGACAGTAACCGAAGACAGTGAAGCCATTGAGCCGTATTTGCCGCCGGAGGCGGAATTTTCCTTCTATCTGGACGCGGAAGAAAAGACAGTGGCATGCAGGTGCCGGGTTTCCTACGCCGGAGAGACTTTTGATATGGGCCCGGAGCAGGAGGAGCAGCGCAATTCCGGCAGAGATCAGGAACAGGAGCAGCGGGTGCTGGAGACGGTGCGTCAGTATTTTCCCGCGTATTCCAAAGAAAAGGGGCAGTACGAAGCGGAACGGGAGGATGACAGCATTTACCGTATCCTGGATACAGGAATTCGCGATTTGTCCCGTTACGGGGAGGTATCCGGCACAGATGCGTTTCAGCGTATGCGGATTCGCAGGATTCCCCAGATCCGTGTGGGAGTGTCTGTGGAAAGCGATCTGATGCATCTGGAGATTTCCACGGAAGATCTGAGCAGGGAAGAACTGCTGAGTCTGCTGGACAGCTACCGCAAAAAGAAAAAATATCATCGGCTGCAGAACGGGGACTTTATTGAACTGGAGCAGAGCGAGTCCCTGGAGGGGCTGGCGGCCATGCTGGACCGGATGAACATTTCCGTGGGGGAATTTGTGAAGGGAAAGATGCATCTTCCCCTGTACCGGGCGCTGTACCTGGATAAAATGCTGGAATCCCACGAAGAGATCGCGGCGGACAGGGACCGGGGATTCCGGCGGCTGGTGAAGAATTTCAAGACGGTAAAAGAATCGGATTTTGAAGTGCCGGCATCCTTAAAAGCGGTGATGCGGGACTATCAGGTAACCGGATATCAGTGGATGCGCACGCTGCTGCAGGCCGGATTCGGAGGCATTCTGGCGGACGATATGGGGCTGGGGAAGACGCTGCAGATGATTGCGGTGCTGCAGGCCCTGCGGGAGGAACAGACTTCCGGAACGCCCGGAGCGCTCGAAGCGGAAGAGAATCGAGGGACCGGGGATCCGGCAGCAGCCGGCGGGCCGGAGGAAGCGGCGGAACACAGGCTGCCGGAGGGCCCGGCGCTGGTCATCTGTCCGGCGTCTCTGGTCTATAACTGGGAAGAGGAACTCCGGCGGTTTGCCCCCTCTCTGTCGGTGGTAACCGTATCCGGCCTGAAAAAGGAACGGCACCGGCAGATCCACGCAATGAATGCCCCCAGCCACGCGGATGTCTATGTGACGTCCTATGAGCTGCTGCGCCGGGATATCGAAAGGTATGAAAACTGCCGGTTCGGCATACAGGTGCTGGATGAGGCACAATACATCAAAAATCCCCAGGCGGCGGTTTCCAAGGCGGTCAAGATCATCCGCAGCGGGCATCGGTTTGCGCTGACCGGGACGCCCATTGAGAACCGGCTGAGCGAACTCTGGAGCATTTTTGACTATTTAATGCCGGGATTTCTGTACAGTTATGAGGTCTTTCGCCGGGAGTTTGAACTGCCGGCAGCCAAATACAAGGACGCGGAAGCCTTGCAGCAGTTAAAACAGATGGTGGCGCCCTTTGTCCTGCGGCGCCTGAAGACCGATGTGCTGAAGGAACTGCCGGAAAAACTGGAAGAAGTGCGTTTTGCCCGTATGGGAGAAAAACAGCGCCGGCTTTACGACGCCCAGGTGGCGCATATGCAGCAGCTGCTGGAAGAACCATCGGACACGCCGGGAAAAGACAGAATCCGGATTCTTGCGGAACTGACCAAAATCCGGCAGATCTGCTGCGATCCCGCGCTGCTGGTGGAAGATTACCGGGGGGATTCCGCCAAACGGGAGGCGTGCCGGGACCTGGTGCAGAGCGCAGTGGACGCCGGTCATCGGATTCTGCTGTTTTCCCAGTTTACGTCGATGCTGGCGCTGCTGGAAGAAGACCTGAAAAAAGCAGGCATAGCCTGCTTTAAAATCATCGGTTCCACACCGAAAAAAGAGCGGATCCGCCTGGTACACGCCTTTAACGAGTCGGCAGAGGTGCCGGTTTTCCTGATTTCGCTGAAAGCGGGAGGCACCGGCCTGAATCTGACGGGAGCGGATCTGGTCATTCATTACGATCCCTGGTGGAATCTGGCGGCGCAGAATCAGGCAACGGACCGGGCCCACCGGATCGGCCAGACCCATCGGGTGACGGTATACCGCCTGATCGCCCAGGATACGATTGAAGAAAAAATCGTAAAACTCCAGGAAAGCAAGAAAGATCTGGCGGACGCGATTTTAAGCGGTCAGTCCGAGGGAATCGGAAGCCTGACCAGAGAAGAACTGCTGGACCTGCTGCGCTGACGGCAGGCAGGTTCGGCCATTTTCAGGAGCCGGCTTCTGGGTTTTGCGCGTCAGCTTCTCCGGGATGACTTCCGCACGGAGAAGCCGGCGCAGCGCTCCGGCACAGGGTTACGCCCTGCCCAGGAGTTCGCCCTGTCCAGGAGTTCGATCTGTCCAGGGGTTATGCTTTGTCCAGGGCGTATTTGTCCGAGTAATTCCGGAATTCCTTGACAAAAGAACTTTCTTCGGCCGCGTCCGGACCTTTCAGGTCATTGAGATACCCGTGCACGGCAAAGGAGGCATGCAGGGACTGAATGATGCAGACGGCCACATTGGAGCAGTGGTCGGATACCCGCTCGCTGTCCGTCAGCAGATCCGTCAGGATGATTCCCATCCGGGCATCGCATTCACCGGTGGTAAGCCGGCGGATATGCCGGTCTTTGATCTGACGGGTCAGTTCGTCGATGACCTCTTCCAGCGGTTCCACATGGGACGCCAGTTCGGCGTCTTCTTTTTCGAAACATTCCACAGAAAGATCCAGGATTTCGCAGATGGCCAGGTGCAGGACCTTCATTTCTGCCTGCGCGGCAGGGGAGAAGGAGAGCTTCAGCTGGTGCATGTCAAAGGCGGATTCCGCCGCGTTGATGGCATGGTCGCCGATCCGCTCAAAATCGTTGATGGAGTGCAGCATCTCGGAGATACGGCTGCTGTCTGCGTCGGTCAGATCCTTGCCGGAAAGACGGATCAGAAATGTACCGATGGAGTCTTCCATCTCATCCAGCCGGTTTTCCAGTTTTTCTACTTCTTCCTTTCCCTCTCTTGTGTAGTGTTCAAACAGATCCAGCGCTTTGGTGTAAGCTTCTCTTGCGAGATGGGCCATCTCCAGCGTGCGTTCTCTGGCCTGGGCCACAGCAACCGCCGGGGTGATCAGAAGACGCTCTTCCAGGAAGGCGGTTTCTGTATCTGCTGCAGTATTGCGGTCCGGAATCACCAGTTCCGCGAAGCGTACCAGATAGCCGCCGAAAGGCAGAAGAACCGCAGTGGTGAACAGGTTGAAGATGGAGTGGAATCCGGCAATGGCCACCGGTGTGATGGCTGCGTTCAGGATCTCCAGATGCACGGCATTTCTGACAATAAAGAAGATGACCATACAGAGAATGGTGCCCACCAGATTGAAACTGATGTGCACGACGGCCACCCGTTTCGCGTTGCGGTTGACGCCGATGGAAGAGAGCAGCGCGGTGACACAGGTACCGATGTTCTGTCCCATGATAATGGGGATGGCCATGCCGTAGGTAATGGATCCGGTCAGGGCCAGTGCCTGCAGGACGCCTACAGAAGCGGCGGAGGACTGGATGACGCCGGTGAATATCGTACCGATGATGACGCCCAGGATCGGGTTGTTAAAAGCGGTCAGAATACTGGAGAATTTCGGGCTTTCCGCCAGCGGGGCCACGGCGTCCTTCATCAGCTCCATACCGAACATCAGGACAGCAAACCCGGCCAGGATCACACCGATATCTTTCTTTTTCTGATTTTTGCTGACCATCATCATGATGACGCCGATCAGCGCGATAATCGGGGAGAAGTTCTCCGGTTTCAGCATGGACAGCAGGAAAGAATCGCTCTGAATCCCGCTCATGCTCAGAATCCAGGCGGTCAGCGTAGTGCCGATGTTGGATCCCATAATAACGCCGACGGTCTGGCTTAAATTCATAATTCCGGAATTTACCAGTCCTACCAGCATAACGGTCAGGGCAGAGGAAGACTGGATGGCCACAGTGATGACCGCGCCCAGTGACAGCGCCTTGAACCGGTTGGATGTCATTTTCTTTAAGGCGCTTTCCAGACGCCCGCCTGCTACTTTTTCCAGATTGCCCGACATGACATGCATTCCGAAAAGGAAGAATGCCAGTCCCCCACAAAGGGTAAAGATGGAATAGATACTCATGCAATATCCTCCGTTACATTCATTTTCATATTTTTTGCATTCGCTTTACTTGCAGCATAAATATTACGTGAAAACCGGAGAAAAGTAAGTGGGATATGTAAATACAGTGTAAAATGTCTATAAGTTTGTAAATTACATGCAAAACAGAAGGCGAAAATAAAGAAAACAGGTAAAATATAACAAAGGTATGGACACCGGCAGCAAGTGCGCGGGCATCCATACCTCTGACATTACTCTTTGTTCTGTTTTTTCGGATGCGGATGATACTCCGGAATGGCCAGATTGTCGTCGGAGACCGGCTCATCTTCCCTTTGCCGGTGCCGGCGGGATTCCGCCACGGAAATTCCTTCCGGCCGCCGGGCTGTCTGTCCGTCAGAACCGTCGGCGGGCTGATCGGAAGGCCTGCGGATGTGGATCTCCGGAATGGCCAGGTCTTCCGAGTCCAGATGGGGCCAGTCTTCCTGCGGCAGGCCGCGGCTGGAAGAAGACTTCGGCTCAGAGAAAGGCTTCGGCTCAGAGGAAGGTTTCGGATCGGAGGAAGACTTCGGATCGGAAGAAGGCTTCGGCTCAGAGGAAGGTTTCGGATCAGAATAAGACTTCAGACCGGAGGAAGTTCCCGGGATATCCGCCTGTGTTTTTGCGTGGTGGGTATGCTGCTTTCTGTATGCGGCGGTTTTGCTCTTGTCCCGGGATTTGTTCGAGCGTTTTCCGTGTAGAAAAAAATTTTTCATGTAGAATCGTTCCCCCTCTTTTTTACAGCAGATTGATAAAGACGGTAATGGTCAGACTGTTGATGAAATCGGCAAACAGACTGCCCACAATTGGGATCAACAGGTAGGCCTTGACGGAAGGCAGGTATTTATCGCAGATCGCCTGCATATTGGCCATGGCATTGGGGGTGGCGCCCATACCGAAGCCGCAGGTTCCGGAAGCCAGCACCGCGGCATCGTAGTCTTTGCCCATGACACGGAAAATGATGAAGTTTGCATAGAAGAACATCAGCACAACCTGACCGGCCAGCAGAAGGATCAGCGGAAGTGCCAGGTCTGCCAGCTGCCAGATCTTTAAGGTGATCATGGCGATGCCCAGGAAAAGGGACAGACAGATGCCGCCCACATCATTGATTTCTCCCATATGAACGGTATAACGGTTTGTGTATTCACCGACATTGCGAATGACGGCGGCGGCAATCATGGCGCCGATGTACACAGGGAAGGTCATGCCTGTTTTGGACAGAAAATGGGAAATGATGGTTCCGATGCCGATGGCGATAATCAGCTGGAATACGGCAGGGGCGTACATATTGAACTGACGTTTGTGTTTTTCCTCGTCTTCCACCAGAACGCTGTCATCCTCGGGCACGGCGGTTTTGAGCAGATCATAGCGGTTGATCAGGCGGTTGCCGATGGGACCGCCGATCAGACTGCCGACAATCAGGCCGAAAGTTGCTGCTGCGGTACAGATGGTGGTGGCTCCGGTGACGCCGAAATCCTCCAGTACCGGGCCGAAGGCTCCGGAAGTGCCGTGTCCGCCCACCATAGGGATGGAACCGGTGCACATGCCGATCAGCGGGCTGATATGAAGCAGGTTGGCCAGGCCTACGGCTACCACATTCTGCAGGATAATCAGGGAGATGACCAGCGCCAGGAAGATGCCCAGGGCTTTTCCGCCGCTTTTTAACACTTTCAGGTTGGCCTGGAAGCCCACGGAAGTAAAGAAGAAGACCATGCATACTTCCCGCAGGGTGTCGTCAAAATTCAGTTCAATGATACCGGAGGCATACAGGATGCAGGAAAAGACGGCAAAGACCAGACCGCCGACAACCGGCGCCGGGATGCAGAACTTCTCCAGAAAACGGATTTTTTTTCTTAAAAATTTGCCCAGCAGCAGCACAACAACGGCCAGCGCAAGGGTCTGATACATATTAAAGGTAAAACTGCTCATGGAATCCCCCTATTTTTCTTTTGTGTTGACGGTGACACCCTGGCTGGCATAGTAATCCGCGGCTCCCTGATGAAACGGAATGGTAATGCCGGAGACCGCGTCTTTGAAATCCAGCTGCAGATGAGCAGGTATATTTTTCTGCAGGGTATATTTGTTATCAAACAGTTCCCGGGTAATGGCCCGGACATCTTTTTCCGACATGCTGTCAGAAGCCAGGAGTACAGACTTGACGCCTACTGTGGAGATGACCTTGTCCTGTCCCTTGTAGGTGCCGGCAGGAATTTCGCAGGCGGTAAAGAATGGATAGGCTTTGCACAGATTTTTTCGCGCCTTCTCATCCAGGGAAAGGAGACGGATATCGGTCTCCTGGGCCAGGTTTTTGACCAGGTCCGTGGGTGTGCCCGCAGTACAGAAGAAGGCGTCAATGCTGCCGTCCTTCAGCTGCTGTACCGCGTCGGAATAATTCAGCTGCACTTCCTGTACCAGTTTGTCGGACAGACCGTAGGAAGCCAGAATTTCCACGGCATTGGCGGAAGTACCGGATTCTTTTTCCCCGATGCTGACTTTTTTGCCGGCCAGGTCGCTGACGGAGTGAATATCGGATTTGGCGGACACTGCAATCTGGCAGGATTCGGTATACAGACTGGCCACCGCTTTGTAGCCGGTAAGGGCCTTTTTCCCGCTGTAGGTGCCTGTGGCGTAGTAGGCGTCATTGACCAGGTCGGCCTGGGCCAGGGCCAGCTGGATGTAGCCGCCGGATAAAAGGCGCAGGTTTGCGGCAGATCCCGCGGTCTCCCGTGTGCGGACAGTCAGTCCGGTATCATTGTTCAGGGTGGCGGTCAGCGCGTCCGCGAAGGTCTGGTAGGTACCGCCGGCACCTGCCGTGCCGAAGCTGACATCAGATGAGCGGCCGCAGGCAGTCAGAAGCAGGATGGCTGTGACTGTCAGCGCCAGAAGCACAGATAGCTTTTTTTTCAATTTCATTTCCTCCCGTTTTATGTGATTGCAAATCCGCGGGAAGGACTGCCGGGCGGCAGCGCTTCTTCGCAGGGGCATACGATCGGTAACTGTAAAAGTATATCGTAAAAAGACAGTTGTGACAAATCCATTGTGTTGCACATGCAACGATTTGAGACGGAGGAATATGTTTTAATTGGAGAGCATGGGTTTTTCCATGCAGAAAAAGAAGAAATGAAGACAGACAGACAGGTAAATGAAAGGTAAATGAATATGAAACGATCATGGGCTGACAGAGAGAATCTGAATCAGAATGAACGGGCAAAGCTGGAAAAGGACGGACTGGAGATCCTGAAGGAACTGGACCGGCTGGCGCAGATGAAGTACGAAGACATTGACAGATTTGATATCGAGCGGATGAAGTGGGCCGGAATCTATACCCAGCGGCCGAAGAACGGGCGTTTTCTGGTGCGGATCAAGCTGGCCTCCGGTGAGCTGACCGCGGACCAGGCGGATGTAATCGCCGGCATATCCAGAGATTTCGGCGCCCGTTCCATACAGATCACCATCCGTCAGTGCATACAGATCCACAATCTGACCCTGCCGGACATCCCGGAAGTCTTTGCCCGGATGCAGGCGGCAGGACTGACGTCTGTAGAAGGCTGCGGAGATGTGCCCCGGAATATCCTGGGGAATCCGCTGATGGGCATTGATCCGGAAGAGCGAGTGGACACACAGCCCATTGTGCGGGAAACAGCCCGGCGGCTGGTGGGCAATCCCGCGTACTCCAATCTGCCCCGGAAATACAAGATTTCCATTTCCTCCAATCCCCATGACTGCGGCTTTGCCCGGATCAACGATGTGGCGTTTGTGCCGGCGGAGAAAGAGAAAGACGGCGTTATGGAGCAGGGATTCCATATGTATGTGGGCGGCGGACTGTCCACAGATCCGAAACTGGCGAAAAAGACCGGATTTTTCCTGCGCCCGGATCAGGTGGCGCCGGCTGCGGAGGCTGTGGCGGAGGTATTCCGGGAGTATGGATACCGGGAAAAAAGAAACCACTGCCGGCTGAAGTTTCTGGTGGAAGACTGGGGCATCCGTAAGACAGAGGAAGCGATTGAGCGGATTACCGGACCGCTGGAGCGGGGCGGAACGGCGGTTTCCGGCAGCTGGAACCGGGGCTGCTTTTTCGGTGTGCATCCCCAGAAGCAGGAAGGGCTCTTCTATGCTGGCGTGCATATTCCGACCGGCGCCATGGACGCGGAGGATCTGGCGGAGTTTGCACGGCTGGCCCGTGTCTACGGAAGCGGCAGAATGCGGACCACCAATTCCCAGAATCTGCTGCTGATCGATCTGCCGGAGCAGGCAGCGGAGGCGCTGAAGAAAGAGCCTGTTTTGCGGAAATTCCCGCTGCAGCCGAAGGCGTTTACCGGCTACTGCGCTTCCTGCACCGGCAATCAGTACTGCAGTTTTGCGCCGATTGAGACAAAGAAACGGCTGCAGACGATCGTGGAAGCGCTGGATGCCCGGTTTCCGGCGCTGCGCATGCCCATGCGCGTGAATCTGACGGGCTGCGCCCATTCCTGTGCCCATCCCCAGCTGGCGGATTTCGGGCTTACCGGAGGGAAACGCAAAGTAAGCGGCGTGTCTGTAGATGTGTTCCGTCTGACGGTAGGCGGCGCGCTGGGACCGGGGGGAGCTTTCGGAACGACACTGGAAGGCTGGCTGCCGGCCGATACGGCAGCAGATGCCATCGGCGAAATGGTTCAGTATTATCTGGAGCATAAGAAATCCGGGGAACGGTTCTTCCGGTTTGTCCGCAGGCAGGGGACCGGGGTCTTTCAGAAAATTTTAAACCGTTATATCGCAGCAGCGGAAAACGCGTAAATTCCGCCCGGAAAGCCTGGAAAACAGGGACCCGGAACAGTGGTATGCATGTGATCCGTTGGTGTGCATGCGGTCTGCCGGCCAGAGCAGGAGGCGGAGAAGCCGCCGGTGGAGAGAACAGAGACAGACCGTCCTTTGGTATCGAGGATATCGAAGGACGGTCTGTTTTTTGGAGATATTTAGTAATAAAGGTAGGATTGTTCGCCAAAATGGCGGGGGATTACTTCTTTACCGTAACGGTTTTTTTCGCGCTGTAGCTGCCATAGGCTTTCTTGCTGTTTACTTTGGTATACGCGCGAACCCTTACATAGTATTTTCTGCCCTTCTTCAGACTCTTCAGGGTAACGCTCTTTTTGGAAGTGGAGAGTTTCTTTACACCCTTTTTGAATGTCTTGGAAGTGGAGTACTGTACCTCATAACCTTTGGCTTTGGACGCTTTGTAGGTCAGGGCAATCTTTCTGCCTTTTACATTTTTCGCTTTGGTAATCACAGCTTTTCCCGGTTTTGCCACGACTTCTACTGTGATCGTTTTGGAAGCGGCTTTGTATTTGGAGGTAGCGGCAGTGGTTACCGTGATCTTTGCCTTGCCGGCTTTCTTCGCGGTGATCACACCCTTGGAGGATACGGATGCTACTTTCGCGTTGCTGCTTGCATAGGTCACTGCGCCGTCAGAGTTTGTGGATACTTTGAGTTTGGCGGTTTTGCCGCTTAAGATCTGCTTCGGAGCGGATACTTTTACGGATGCCTGGGATTTTGCCAGAGTCGGTGCCAGTTTGTTGATATCCACGTAGCCGGATCCTGCGCCTACCACTTCGATGGCGCCGGTCAGAGCGGTATCCTTTGTGGTGTCGATGGCGGTCTTTACGCCGTTGACATATACGGTACCGTTCAGTTTGGCGCCGGCTTTTACGTTCAGGCTGGTGAGCACGGATACGCCGTCTGCATTCCAGGTGGAGCCTTTCTCCAGGGTAACCGCCACATCATTGGTGCCGTTGTAGTACGGTTTGTTCATTACATGGCCGAACTGGTTGTAGGTGGATTCTGTGATCTTGGTATTCTGGGTCTTGCCGCCGTCGGTGGTGTGTTTGATGGAAGTTGCGCTGATGGCGCCGGTTACGGAAGAACCGTCATTTAAGTTGACTGCCATCTTGTTGCCGCCTACAAAGTAACCGGAACCATTGTACAGGTTGCCCTGGAGATCCTTGTTGTCGATGTTGACGGTTTCTGTACCGTTGGCAGCTTTGGTATCTTTCGCGGTGGTCTGCCATCCTTCGGATTCCTCAAAGGAAGCGTCGGTGAAGACCGGTCCGTGATAACCATCCGGGAAGCTTACGCCCTTGGCTGCATTGTCCTCGTTGTCGATGAGCTGGTAGATGACGCCGTTTTTGATGCCGTTTAATGTCTTTTCAGCTTCTGCGTTGGCATCGCTGGCCGCGTTGATCTTGGAATCTGCACTGATGTTAACGGTGGAGTCATAGGCCTGTGTGCATGATTTCACCAGGAATGCGGCTGACTTGGTATTCAGCGTGGAAGCGTCTTTGATATTGACAGTTGTGCCGCCCCACAGGAAGAAACCGAAGTTTTCGGAATTGATGGTGGATTCCGCAGTCTTGTCTGCCTTGATGACCCGGCTGACTTCCGTGGATTCTTTGTTGTCATCCCAGACTGCCTTGTTGATGGCGATCTTTCTGCCTTTGGTGGTTTTGCCTACCGTGATTTCATTATCGCTGGAAGTAGCGATGGTAGCGTATGTGGCAACGTGGAAGGTGGATCCCAGGAAGTGTTCTTTGGATCCGCCGATGGCATATGTGCCGTAGCCGCTGACGGTGCCCTTGCTGGAGTCAGTATTCATGGAAATATTGCTGTTGATGGTATACAGGTTCTGGGTGGAACCGGAGTCTGTGGACAGAACGCCCCAGTTTGCTGCGTATACATCCGCATTTTTCACAGTCATGGTGCCGCCTTTGCCCAGCATGTTCGTGGCGCGGGCATTGCCTGTGATACCCAGGAGCCACGGCGGGCTGACCATTTTCACCGTATCCGCGGTATTCTGGAAGCCGTCATAGAGCTTGCCGCCTTCTACGGAGATTTCCCGGGTGTTGTCATTCCCGTCACCGATGATATCCACATCGCCGCCGTTGTCTGTTTCCACCGCGGGTTTTGCCACGCCGGTGGTATGGATATAGCCGCCGTTGGACAGGTCAATAGTGGTCAGGTATTCGCCGTTGGTATTGGTGGTGCCGCCCATCTGTCCGTTGGCATCGGCAGAGCCGGCTTCTGTGGTGGTGTCGCCAAAGACGGTGACTGCGGTGCCATAGCCTACGAAGTCATTGGTGTTGGAGCCGTCGGCGGTATCTTTGCTGTCTAAAGTAATCTGCGGATTGTCCAGCGCAGCGTCGGATTTGTTGACAACTACCGCGTTGAAATTGGCAGAAGTGCCGCGCAGAGCCAGATTTTTTAATGTGGTGCCTGTTAAAGCGGCGCCCAACACATCCGCGCCGATGGCGGTATCGCTGTCATCACCGATCTGTATGCCGGTCCGGTACTTGGTGTAGTCGTAATTGTTGTTCCATACGGAGCCATAGCCCTTTGCGTGGTACTTGTTGTATACGCGTACGGCTGTTCCGTTTTCTACAGCATCTGCCGCGTCTTTCAGAGAGTACTCATTGTGGGCAGATGCCAGGGTGATGGTATCATCATAGGAAACGGTCTTGCCGTCGCCGTAGGTGATGACCTTCTTGTCGGTGTCAATTGCAGTGACTTTTTCTCCGTTAATCGCAGCGGCCTCTTTGGCGGCTGACTCGGCAGCCGCAGGAGCTTTGGTGTCTGCTGCCATTGCAGGTGACGCCATACCGAGTGCGGTTGCTGCTGCTATTGCGGACGCGAGCCCGCGGGTCATAAGTGTTTTCTTACTTATCATAACGTTTACCCCCTCCAGGTATACTTTTTTCACCGCCGGATCCTGCTGATGCCGGTAACGGATCCTCCTTTCGCATCAGAAACAGTCCGGCTGAACATTGCAGAGTGACCGTGCTGCAGAAAAATGAATAAAAAATAACAAGTCGCTTTCTCATTTTTCCTATGCATTTATCATGATGCAAAACCATTCGGCACTCAATGAAGTTTTTTGTGAAAAATGTACGGTTTTTAAAGAATCATCCGGAAGAAAGTATAAAAAAAGCACATATGACAACCGCGGGGGAGGCGTGTCATATGTGCTGTCAAAATCGTGCCGGAGCGCCGCCGGCCGGAAGAGGCGGCAGGCAGACGATCAGGCACCGGGTTTTAATTCGGCTGCTTCGGTCCCGTTCTGGGACAGGATGATTTTCTTCCCCTTTACCTTCCAGGTATAGGTCAGGGCATTGCCCAGGGAAGTCAGGGTCAGTTCGTTTCCGTCTGTTTCGTAGGTCTGCTCCAGCACCATGTAGAAGGTGCCGTCAGAATGAAATTCCAGACGGTAGTCTTCGGATCCGCCCACCAGGTAGATTCCTTCAAATTTCTTTTTGGAAGAAAGGCCGTCCGTTCCGGTCAGAAGGGTGCAGGCCAGCTTTTTGGTGGTATCACCGCTGGAGGAAATGCCGGTAAGGGTAGTGGTTTTGTCTGTTTTGCCCAGAGTATAGACTGTAGCGTTTTCAGAGGATTTGAACTGCAGGCTGACCGCGGCGTTGTCCTCCGAATCTTTGGTGTATTTGTAATCGCCGGACAGAACGTAATAGGCGGTATTTTCTTTGCAGAAATAATAGTAGCTGCCCAGGGCGCCCACGAGACGGTATTTGCCCTGAAAGGTTTTCAGGCTGCCTTTGACGGAAGCCCTGCGGGCGGAATAGGATGCGTCCCGGACTGCCTTCGCGCCGGAGGGAACCTGGTTGGCGTAATCCTTCGGATTGGTGGATTTGGTCTTCTTTCTGCCGGAGGCGTCGGAAGCATCGCTTTTTTTGCTTTGCTGACTGGATTTGGAAGTGCCGGAATTGTCCGAGGTTCTGGTATTTCCGGACGTGCCTGATACGGCGGCATTTTCCGATGCTTTGGCATTTCCGGATGTGCCTGATGCGCCGGTGTTTTCCGAAGCGGCAGAGGAGGCGTCGGCATCTGTACTTACGGATGTGTCAGCGCTGCCGGAAGCGGAAGATCCGGAAGAGGCCGTCCCGCAGCCGCACAGAAGCAGCGCGGCGCTGAGGCCGAGGAGAGCAAGTTTTTTTCCGCGTGTATGAAAAGTCATGGCTGAACTCCTTATCGTCTGACGGGGCGGATGCCCCGGTGAAAACCGCCGGTGTAAGCCCCGGCGGAGGAATGGTTCGACTGTATGGGATGATCCAAGTATAGCAAGGGACGGAAGGGGAATCTATCCGATGGGGCAGGATTCCAAAATAATCACCGTATTTTCATTAAAAACAGTACTTTTTGCCGGCAGGGGAGAGCGGACAGGGAGGAGGATTTTCCGCGGAAAAAGAAAGGGGCCGGACCAAAGGGGGAAGGTCCGGCTTGAAAATGAAAAAGAAATTATGTTTTCGAAAGAAAGATGTGAACCGTTGTAAGGGGGGAGGGGTTCAGATCTCTGTAATCCTTTCGATGATCCTACTATAGGCTGAAAATGTGTAAGGAGTATAACCAAACTGTGAACAAAGTGTGTAATTTTCCGAAAAATAAAAATCAAATACAACTGAAAGTTGGCAAGACACAACTGATTGAAGTTTGACGCAACTTGGAGGTGTGGTATAATGCATAGCATAAGGAAGATGATACAGACAGCAGTTGTGGAAAATACGGCCCGCTGTTTCCCATTCTTCTGAAGCGGTGATACTGACGCCATAGGTATCACCGGACGCAGTTCCACCGATCATCCGCAGATCAGTGGAATTATCAGATCCACAATCTGATACCTCTTAAATTAGATAAATCCAATTCCGGAAAACTGCCGCTCCCGTCAGAGAGCGGCAGTTTTTCGTCCCGGTTTTTCCATGGACAATTTCTGCGGGATGCATTAAAATATGCAATACGCAGCAGAAAACCTGCCGCTGCTGTTTGGACAGAACCGGAACAGAGAGAGGAAGGAAACAGGATATGGAAGCATTTGAAGCAGGATTTCGCAGTTTATATCAGGCAGAGGGGGATGCCCTGCTGGAGCGTATGGGAAACGCGCTGTATCCGGAGGACCTTATCATCGGTGAGGTGCGTTATTCGGTCCGCCGGATCCGGGATACGCGGATCAGTCCGGAATCCGGGCTGGTGCGGACAGAATTTTACTGTGTGCCCCAGGATGGCGCAAAAAAGAAGCTGGAGCGGGGATGGATCGTATATCTTGATATCGAAGCGGAAGATCCGGAAGCAAAGATGACGGCCTTTCATCATCCGAAAGGATACGGGTTTATCAAGCCGGACAAACGCATGATGTATCATGGGGTAGTGGCGGAAAAGGCGAGAGACCTGATTCGGCAGGCGGGAGATAACTCTTTTCTGCACCATGAAATTATGATTATGACACCGGAGAAGACGGTGAGCCGCCTGGATGAATTCGCCTTCAGCCGGTATCCGCTGTTTATGCTGGGATTTGTCAGCGGGGAGTTTGATGTATTCCTGCAGGAAATTTCATAGATCGGACTGTAACGCAGAAAGCGCCAGATTCGGCAGGTTGCCGGAGCGGGCGCTTTTTTTTCGGGAATTTTGGTGCATTACGGATTGACAGATGTTCCGTTCCCCTGTAATATACTTTGGAACCTAACAGTTAGGAAACGAATAAAATGGAGCGGGAGAAATGGAGAAAACAACGCAGAGGATACAGCAGGAACTGACAGCTCCGGGACGCCGGATCAGCGCATTGTCCAATATTTACCGCCGGAGGCTGGACCAGCTGACCACACAGACGGAATACAGCGGCGCCCAGAGCAAAGCCCTGCATTTTATTCTGGCCAATTACCGGGAGAAAGCGATTGTCCAGAAGGATATTGAGCGGGAGTATGGCCTGCGTCCGCCGACGGCTTCCGAGCTGTTAAAGAAAATGGAGGGCAGCGGACTGATTATACGGAAGACCATGCAGGAGGATGCCCGGAAAAAACAGATTCTTCCAACAGAAAAAGCACTCCGCTACAAGGATCAGGTGGCACAGAATATCGAAGGACTGAACGCGTCGCTGATGCGCGGCATATCTCGGCAGGATATGGAAGTGTTTCTGCAGGTGCTGGATCAGATGGTGGAGAACCTGACGGAAGATGTGGAAAAATGCAGAACTGAGCAGTAAAGGAGACAGAACAGGATGAACCAGAGTATTTGTGAGCAGAAAAGTTTCAGCAGAGTCATGGATCTGAAGCTGATTCTGTCGGTGATCGCGGCAGGGCTGCTGTCGTTTACCGGTGTGGTGGTGGAGACTTCTATGAATGTGGCCTTTCCGACGCTGATGCGGGAATTCGGAATCGGAACGGCTGCCACACAGTGGATTACGACCGGCTATCTGCTGGTGATTTCCATTGTGATCCCGGCGTCGGCATTTCTGAAAAAACGGTTCCGCATGCGTCAGCTGTTCCTGACGGCGGTGCTTCTGTTCCTTTTCGGTACGGTGATGGGCGCGGCCGCGTCCTCATTTGCCATTCTGCTTCTGGCCCGGCTGATCCAGGGGCTGGGGACGGGAATTGCCCTGCCGCTGATGTATAATATTGTGCTGGAACAGGCGCCGGTGGAAAAAATGGGCTTTATGATGGGCATTGCCACCATGATTACAGCGGTAGCGCCGGCAGTGGGTCCGCCGTTTGGCGGCTGGGTGGTGCATGCCGCCGGCTGGAGATATATTTTCCTTTTCCTGATCCCGGTCCTTGTTCTGGCGCTTGTGCTGGGACTGACCTCGATTCGCCAGGCTTCCGCGCCGGAGCCGGCAAGGCTGGATAAGGGGGGATTTGTGCTGCTGAGTCTTTGCTTTGTCTGCCTGCTTCTGGGAATTAACCAGGCGGGTATCCACGGATGGATCAGTGTGCAGAGCCTTGGACTGCTGGGAGCGGCTGCTGCGGCTTTTGTCATTTTTGCTGTGCTGGGGCATCATAGGGAGCAGCCGCTGCTGAACCTGCGGGTGTTCCGCAATCGCTGCTATTCCGCCAGTGCGGCAGGGATTTTTCTGATGTTTTTCCTGGCGCTTGGTTTGGGATATCTGATGCCGAATTACGCGCAGCTGGTCCTGGGCAGTAATTCGCTGCAGGCCGGTGTGATTCTGGTGCCCGGCGCGGTGCTTGGGGCAGTGCTGACCCCGTTCAGCGGCCGGATTTACGACAGGATCGGCGCCGCGGGACCGATTCTGACCGGGAGCGCGGCTGCTGTCATCGGTCTGCTTCTGTATACGGCGTCCGGATCGCTGTCGGTGACGAAGATGCAGGTATTCTATCTGTTTTTTGCCTTCGGACAGGCCATGGCGGTGGGAAATACCATGACCCACGGACTGGAGGCGCTGCCCAGGGAACTGCAGGCAGACGGAAATGCCGTATACAACGCGCTGCAGCAGGTATCCGCAGCCGTCGGGACTTCCATAATCACGACCATTGTATCCGCGGCCCAGCTGCGTCTGCCCCATGATTTAGTCCGGGGGACGCAGAATGGCGCCCATACCGGGTTTCAGGTATTGCTGGCAGCCACGGTGCTGTTTGTCATCGTTTCTCTGATTTCCATGGGCCGCAAAGAAAAAGAGGCAGGCGTTCAGTAGAGAGAGCGTTTCAGTTTTTCACCAGTTTTCAAAAATCCGGGGCTGATTGGACAAGACGGCGTTCCTGCGGTATGCTGACAGAAAAAGAACAGGATGGTGAAGAATATGAAGACAGGACTGGTAATGGAAGGCGGAGCGATGCGCGGGCTGTTTACCGCAGGCGTGATTGATGTGTGGATGGAGCAGGGCGTGGAATTTGACGGCGCGATCGGCGTGTCTGCCGGGGCCGCCTTCGGCTGCAATTATCCTACCAGACAGCCTCGGCGCGTCATCCGGTATAATGTGCGGTTTGCCCATGAGAAACGGTTTTGCAGCATTCGTTCCTGGCTGAAGACCGGTGATCTGTATGGCGCGGAATTCTGCTATCATATTATGCCGAACCGTCTGGATTACTGGGATGTGGAGACTCTGAAGAAAAATCCCATGGAATTTTACTGTGTATGCACAGAAGTGTCCACCGGCGCGCCGGTGTATCATAAATGCACCGACGGCGGATACGCGGATCTGGAGTGGATCCGCGCCTCCGCGTCTATGCCGATTTTTTCCAGACCGGTACATGTAGACGGCTATGTGCTTTTGGACGGCGGAATATCGGACTCGATCCCGCTGTCCTATTTTCAGCGGATCGGTTATGACCGCAATGTGGTGATCCTGACTCAGCCGAAATCCTACCGGAAAACAGACGGCAAAATGGATTTCCTGATCCAGGCAGCGCTGCGCCGGTATCCGCAGATTGCCCGGGATATGAAATACCGAACCTGGGCATACAACCGCCAGCTGCAGTATGTCAGAGAGCAGGAGGCAAGGGGAAATACCCTGGTGATCTGTCCGCCCCGGGAGCTGAAGATCGGAAAAATCGAGCATGATACCGAGGTCATGAAGAAAGTATACAAGATCGGACGGAAAACCGGATGGCACTATCTGCATCAGGTGAAGAAGTTTCTGACGCCGGAGGGAAGCGGCCCCGCAGCGGAATCCAAATCTGCAGCAGAAACCGGGTCCGAAGTATAATCAAAGTCCGTAGAAGATCAGTTTAAAGAAATCCGAGGGCACGAAATAGATTCCGTCGCTGCGGGTGTGTTTCCAGGTCAGGGACTGATACCAGGGCAGCAGAATCGTCTGGCTGCTGTGATGGGTATTCAGCACAAGGGAGTGTCCCAGCAGATCGGCGGCCACATTGGTCAGGGCCTGGAGATAATCGCTGAAGTTGATCCGGTCAGGATCCGTATCCGTAAATGCCCGGTCGATCATATTTGCCAGAAATTCCTCGTGGGAAATGTAGTAGACTTTGTCCTGGGGACGGTTTTCCATAGCTTCGCAGATCAGGTCAAACAGAATCTGGGGATTGCCGCTGAGATTCTGGCGGAAGGCAATGAAAATGCCGCGGCAGTAAGCCTGATGCATATTGCCGGAGATCCATTTGTCCGGGAGGGTATCGGAATTTAGCTGCAGAAGGTAATTCAGCACCGCGTCGATATGAATGGGGCCGTCGATGGCCAGGAGGCCGTCTTTGGAGCGGTGGTCGATATTCGGCTCATAACGGCTGATCATCCAGTCCCTGCCGACTTTCCGGGCGGTTTTTAACGCGCCGCGGCCGGCCTTCTGCCGGGCGGTGGCCGGAGCGATGCCGTTTCGGATGGCCCATTCCTTCAGGGGAATCAGGTCATCGGAAGGCAGTGCGGCAGGCGGAATCTGACCCTGGTCATTGAGGGAAACCACATGTCCCCGGTCGTCCAGAAGACTGAACAGTCCGTTGACGATTTCGATCGGAGTCAGGGCGGTAGTTTCCGTGCGGTTTTCGGGGATTGTTTTATCGTAATCTTTCATAATTAACCTCCTGTTCCGGCAAAATGGAAGACAGAGTAGAGGATTCCTTCTGCCAGCACATAAATACTACGCATAAGTAGCAATGCTTTCAAGAGCATAGTACTACTTATGCGTAGTATTGTCAAGGGAGCAGGGGAAATTACATTTGTTTTCGTACGACGGCATATTCATCGCCGCTGCGGTAGTACGGACAGGAAAAATGACTGTCCGTCATGAGACGCATGGCATCGTCTTCGTCCATATTGATATCACACAGATAATCTTCATATTCTTCATCATAAACCAGATACGCACAGGTATCACAGCTGGTTCGACTGCTCATTGGCACACCTCCGGGAAAGTCTGACGGGTTTCCTTCTGTAAAAATAACATTTTGCAAAAACAGCATTTTGCGGGTACTGCTGTACGGTCATTATACGTGCGGAACAGCAAATTTACAAATTCCGTGGTCTGTAGTATGATGACAGCGCGAAAAAACTGCAGGCGGCCGGCAGAGAAAGCGGCCGGGGCGCAGCCGCAGAAACAGAGGCCGGAGTGCCGCCGGCAGAAACAGCGGAAGAGCGCAGGGAAGCAGATAAAAGGAAAAGATACGGCAGGAGAGCAGAATGAGCCGAAAAGACAGAGACAGAATGGCAGCCGGAATGAAATATGAGCAGTACTGCGCACAGTATCTGAAGCGCCATGGATTTCACCAGGTGCGGCTGACAAGCGGAAGCGGCGATCAGGGAATCGATATTCTGGCCCGGCGCCGCGGAAAACAATATGGGATTCAGTGTAAATATTACATGGGTCCGGTAGGCAACAAAGCGGTGCAGGAAGCTTATACGGGAGCGGCCTTTTATGACTGCGATGCGGCAGCGGTGATGACCAATTCGGAATTCACGCCGGCGGCCCGGGAACTGGCGGAACGGACGGAAGTGCTTTTGTGGGATCATCAGGAGATGCGTGTGGAAGGGCTTCTTTTTCATCTGCTGCGGATCATGGGGATCCTTCTTATGATCTGGGGCGCCTATGCGCTGGGCGCGGACTGGTACAGCCGAAGCGGCCGGGCGGCACTGCTGGTTACCCTGTTGCTTCCGGCAGCGGGACTTCTGCTGACATTTGGCGGAAACCGAGCGGCGCTTCTGCGGATGGCGATTTTGTTTCTGGCAGGGTATATTCTGTGGCTGGCGGATCCGGGCGGAACCGGGCAGCTGTGGGCCGGGGACCGGCGCCGGGCAGCCTTGCTGCTGCTGACGGCTGCGTTGCTGACCTTTCTGCGGATTCGGGTGTTAAAATACAATCAGGTGGAAGTGCCGCGGTAAAACAGGATCAATTTGACAGAAACAGCATAAAAACAGGGTTCCCAAGGAGTCAGGCACTCCGGTTGGATGCGGAAACACCGCCAGCGGTAAACACAGGGAGCTCCCGAGGAGTCGGAAAAAAACCGGCGGAAGAGACGGCGCAGCGGAAACAGACGGAAGAGAGGCAGAATACAGATGGAGATGAAAACAGTGGCACTGATCGGTGCAGGGGCAGTAGGCGCCTATTTTATTGATTGCCTGGCAGATGTCTTAGGGGAAGATTTCTGCGTGGTTGCGGAAGGCAGCCGGGCAAAGCGGCTGAAAGAGAAGGGACTTATGATCAACGGACACCGGCGCAGCCTGCGGGTGAAGACGCCGGAAGAAGCCCGGGGATGCGACCTGCTGCTGACCGCGGTCAAGCACAGCGCGCTGGATGCGGTGCTTCCGCAGATTCAGACCATGGTGGAGGAGCATACAACAGTCATCAGCCTGTTAAACGGGATTGACAGTGAAGAGCGGATCGCGTCAGTGATCGGAGCGTCCCATCTGCTTTACGCGGTCATGAAGATTTCTTCCGTGCGGCAGGGAAACGCAGTGGTGTATGACCCGGAACGCACCATCGGTGTTGGGTTTGGTGAAAAAAACGGCGAACATACGGAGCGGGTCCGGGCGGTGGAAGCGCTGTTTGACCGGACACCGCTGCATTATTATGTGCCGGAGGACACCGTGGCGGAGATCTGGAGCAAATATGAGTGGAATGTCTCCCACAATCTGCCCCAGGCAGTGCTGGGGGTCGGCTATCAGGCGTATCTGGACAGTGAGCATGTGGCTTTCTTAAGAGACGCGCTGATGACAGAGGTGAGAAATCTGGCAGATTCCTACGGGATCCGCTACACGTCGATGCAGGTGCCGCCCCAGAAACCGGGCGCCCGGTTTTCCACCTTGCAGGATCTGGACGCGAAGCGTCACACAGAAGTGGACATGTTTCTTGGGGTATTGATAAAAAAATCGGAAGAACAGGGACTGCAGGCACCTTATGCGTCAGCCGTGTACCATATGATCAAAGCCCTGGAAGAGAAGAATGACGGAATGTTTGATTATTTTTGAAAGAACAGAGGATAAAACAAAAATTTTGTGATATAAGCTTCCTGTTTGTGATAGTATAGCAATGATTATGCGAAGTATGAAAAAAGGAGATTATATTCGTTCATGAATTTACGCGAACTGGAAATCGGAGATACCGCGATTGTGAAGCAGGTGGGCGGCCAGGGGGCGCTGCGCCAGCATTTCCTTGACATGGGAATCATCCCGGGAGCGGAAATCACACTGGTAAAATACGCGCCGATGGGCGACCCGATGGAGCTGCGCCTGCACGGATACGAGCTGACCCTTCGTTTGGAAGACGCAGAGCAGATCGAAGTTGGCCCCATTGGAAGAAAAGAGAAAAAACAGGACAGACAGTCCGGAGAACCGGCACAAGTCGCCGGAAGAAGACTGGAACACCCCGGACTGGGCGAGGAAGGCCGGTATCACGTGAAGGCGGGAGAACATCCCCTGCCGGACGGTCAGGTGCTGACCTTCGCCCTGGCAGGCAATCAGAACTGCGGAAAAACCACATTGTTTAACCAGCTGACAGGTGCCAATCAGCATGTGGGCAATTTTCCGGGCGTAACCGTTGACCGCAAATCCGGCGTTATCAAGGGACACAGCAACACAGAAATCACGGATCTGCCGGGGATCTATTCCATGTCCCCTTACAGCGCGGAAGAGATCGTAACCCGCCAGTATATTATCGATGAGCATCCGACAGGGATCATCAACATCGTGGATGCCACAAACATCGAACGCAACCTGTATCTGACCATGCAGCTGCTGGAACTGGGCATCCCTATGGTGCTGGCGCTGAATATGATGGATGAAGTGCGGGGCAACGGCGGATCTGTCCGGATCAATGAGATGGAAGCAATGCTGGGCATCCCGGTGATCCCGATTTCAGCTTCAAAAAATGAGGGCGTGGATGAGCTGATCCACCATGCGCTGCATGTGGCGAAATACCAGGAAGAGCCGGGACGGCAGGATTTCTGCGGGGAAGATGACCATGGCGGCGCGGTGCACCGCTGCCTGCACAGCATCATGCATCTGATTCAGGATCATGCGGAAGCAGCCGGGATTCCTCTCCGGTTTGCGGCCACTAAGCTGGCAGAGGGAGATCCCCATGTGATGGAGGCCCTGAAACTGAGTCAGAATGAGCAGGAGACCGTGGAACACATCATCTGTCAGATGGAGGAAGAACGGGGGCTGGACCGGGCAGCGGCCATAGCGGATATGCGTTTTACCTTCATTGAAAAGCTGGTGAAGCAGACCGTGGTAAAACCGCGGGAAAGCCGGGAACATTCCCGCAGTCGTAAGCTGGATCGGATACTGACCGGAAAATTTACGGCAATTCCTGCGTTTATTGTCATCATGCTGGTGATTTTCTACCTCACATTTAATGTGATCGGCGCATTTTTGCAGTCCCTGCTGGAGCAGGGCATCCAGATCCTGACCGATCTGGCGGATCAGGGGATGACCGCGCTGCATATCAGTGACGCCATACATTCTCTGGTGATTGACGGCGTGTTTGCCGGTGTGGGCAGTGTGCTGAGCTTTATACCGATCATCGTGACCCTGTTCTTTTTCCTGTCGATTCTGGAAGACAGCGGTTATATGGCCCGTGTAGCCTTTGTGATGGACAAACTGCTTCGAAAGATCGGGTTGTCCGGCAGAAGTATCGTACCGATGCTGATCGGTTTCGGCTGCAGCGTGCCCAGTGTTATGGCCAGCCGCACACTGCCGTCGGAGCGTGACCGCAAGATGACAATCATGCTGACCCCGTTTATGAGCTGTTCCGCGAAACTGCCGATTTATGGATTTTTTACTGCCGCTTTTTTCCCGAAATACGGCGGACTGGTAATGATTTCCCTGTATGTTCTGGGCATTGTGGTAGGCATTGTGGTGGCACTGGTGTCCAAGAATACAGTATTTAAGGGAGAAGCGGTTCCCTTTGTCATGGAACTGCCGAACTACCGCCTGCCGGGCGCCAAAAATGTGGCACGGCTTCTGTGGGACAAGGCAAAGGATTTCCTGCAGCGGGCCTTCACTATTATTTTTGTGGCGACCATCGTGATCTGGTTCTTACAGAATCTGAGCCCGTCTTTCCATATGGTAACCAATTCCCAGGATTCCATTCTGGCGATTATTGCGGGATGGATTACGCCGGTTTTCCATCCGCTGGGATTTGGGGACTGGCGGATTACCACCTCGCTGATTTCCGGATTTCTGGCCAAGGAAAGCGTGGTATCCACCATTGGCGTACTCTTTGGTTCCACGCAGGCGCTGCTTGCAGCGATTACCCCGCTGGCCGCACTGTGTCTGCTGGTATTTTCCCTGCTGTACACACCCTGCGTAGCGGCTATTGCCTCAGTGAAGCGGGAACTGGGAATGAAGTGGGCCGTGGGTATGGTAGTCGGCCAATGTGTGATTGCATGGATCATTGCCTGGATTGTGCATATGATAGGAATGCTGCTGACCTGACCGGGCAGCGGACTTCTGTCAGTTTCTGCTGCCGTCGGTTTCTGAAGGTGGACTTCGGAAGCCGGCGGTATTTTTACGCAAAGAAGGCTGATAAATAAAATTTAAAATGTAAATTATCAGAAAATATATTGACAAAAATAGAATTATGCGTTATTATAACCATAACAAAAGAGCAGACGAAATGTTCTTTTGATTACATAAAGACACAGGAGGTATGGTCCATTGACAATTTAACAAAACAAACAGAAGAAAGAGAGGTTATAAAGTGAAACTTCGGGATATTTCTTAAAGGGGCTGTCTGATGACGAGAAAGTCAGATAGCCCTTATTTTTATGCGTAAAATTGCTGCCTGGGGAAGATTTTATCCCGGCAGATCCCCACATTTTGTGATAAAATTTACAAAGTACGAGATTTATCTGCATCCGGCATCCGGTGAAATACTCTCCGGTAAACTGGATGATCAGCTCTGAGAAACAGGATATTTTATGAAAACATATGACCATCGTCCGCAGCGGGAAACACTGCCCATTCCCGGCTGCGGAGAAAAAACGCTGTCGGTGATCCGCAGCAAAAGAAAGACAGCCGCTATTGAAATCAGCCGTCAGGGCGAGGTGCTGGTGCGGGTCCCGGAGCGCATGCCTGCCGAAGAAATCAGCGCTTTCGTGGCCAGCCGGCAGCAGTGGATCCGCAAACATATGGAAAAAGTACAGGCGCGCAGGGAACATCCGGTACAGAAGCTATCGGGCGAACGGCTGCGCCAGTTAAACAGCCTGGCAGCAGTGGTAATTCCTGCCTGTGTGAAGCGGTATGCGGCCCGGATGGGCGTTACCTATGGCAGAGTGACCATCCGCTGCCAGAAAACCAGGTGGGGAAGCTGCAGCAGCAAGGGCAATCTGAATTTTAACTGTCTGCTGATGCTGGCGCCGCCGGAAGTGCTGACTTATGTGGTAGTACATGAACTCTGTCACCGGATCGAGCCGAACCACTCCGCGGCGTTCTGGACGGAAGTGGAGAAAGTTCTGCCGGATTACCGGATTCAGCGGGACTGGCTGAAAGAACATGGCGCCGAACTGATGGATCTGGTCTGGTCCTGACGGGTCAGCGGAAAGGAAGTATAAAAGAAAACATAGGAAAATGGTGGGTTGATGCATGAAATCCCTTGCGCTATCATCAGTACAAAAGCAAAAGACACCGCAAGGGAGGAAGATTCATGGAACGAGAAACTAAGTGCATTCAAGCAGGCTATGAGCCGAAAAACGGCGAGCCGCGCATGATTCCGATTATTCAGAGTACAACATTTAAATATGATACCAGCGAGGATATGGGCAGACTGTTTGACCTGGAGGAGTCCGGCTATTTTTACAGCAGGCTGCAGAATCCCACCACAGATATGGTAGCAGCCAAGATTGCGGCTCTGGAAGGAGGAACGGCAGCGATGCTGACGGGATCCGGACAGGCGGCATCCTTTTTTTCTGTTTTTAATCTGGCGGGAGCAGGAGACCATGTGATCGCATCTTCGACGATTTACGGCGGCACCTATAATCTGTTCCATGTGACAATGCGCCGGATGGGCATCTCATTTACCTTTGTGGATCCGGACTGCAGCGATGAGGAGCTGGAGGCGGCCTTTCAGCCGAACACCAAGTGTGTCTTCGGAGAGACGATCGCCAATCCGGCGCTGATTGTTTTTGATATTGAGCGGTTTGCAAAAGCGGCGCATGCCCATGGCGTACCGCTGATTATGGACAATACCTTCGCGACGCCGATCAACTGCCGCCCGTTTGAATGGGGCGCGGATATCGTCGTGCATTCCACTACCAAGTACATGGACGGCCATGACGCTTCCGTGGGGGGCTGTATCGTGGATTCCGGCAATTTTGACTGGATGGCCCACAAGGAGCGTTTTCCGGGTCTGACCACACCGGATGAATCCTATCACGGAATTGTATACGCGGAGAAATTCGGCAATGCAGGCGCTTATATTACCAAGGCAACCGCACAGCTGATGCGGGATCTGGGGGCTGTGCAGGCGCCGATGAACGCATATCTGCTGAATCTCGGCCTGGAGTCTCTGGCAGTCCGTATGCCGCGGCACTGCGCGAATGCACAGGCAATCGCGGAATATCTGGAACAGCAGGAAAAGATTGCCTGGGTGAATTATCCGGGACTGCCGGGAAACCGCTATTATCAGCGCGCGCAGAAATATCTGCCCAATGGCTCCTGCGGCGTCATCTCCTTTGGAGTCAAAGGGGGACGGGCTGCCGCGGAAGAGTTTATGAAGCATTTGAAAGTGGCGATGATTGCGACACACGTGGCAGATGCGCATACCTGTATTCTGCACCCGGCGAATTCCACACATCGTCAGCTGAGTGATGAGGAGCTGGCTGCCGGCGGAGTGACTCCGGATCTGATCCGCCTGTCCGTAGGAATCGAAAATGTGCAGGATATTATCGCGGATCTGGAGCAGGCGCTCAGCTATGTATAGAGGCCGGCGTTCCCTCATGGATGAGCAGCGGCCGCTTCGTCATGCATAGAGGCTGATACGCAGCCATGGATCAGAGGCTGACACGCAGCCGGAGGATGGAAGCAGTCGTTCAGTCAGGCATTAAAGGCAGCGCTCAGCCAGTGACAGAACCAGTCGCTCAGACAGGGACAGGATCAGAGGATCAGTTAGGGACAGGAAGTGAAGAATATGGACAGAATGGGATCCGAGGAAGTGATTGTGCGTCTCCACAATTCACGGCTGATGCATATGGTATCCATGGATCAGGCCAGGGAGCTGGTAGAAGATAAAATCGGAAAAACCGCCTACTACAGGCGTGGAGAAGCCGTCATCCGGGAAGGGGAGAATATCAGCTGCCTGGCGGTGATCCTGTCCGGAGAGGTCAGCGTGGAACGGGCATTTTCCGACGGCAGCAGCACACAGCTGTATGTGCTTCACGCAAAGGAGATTCTGGGCGTAGAAGCCCTGAGCCAGATTCATTACAAAAGTTACTACTATTTCTGCGCACAGACAGATCTGGTACTTTATGAAATCCCGGTCAGCTATTTTCGCGAACTCAGTACAGTGAACCCGGAGACCCAGCTGATGATTCTCAACCACGTTATGACCGTGCTGTCCCATGATTACAGCCGCCAGCACGAAAAGCTGGACGTGTTATCCTCCGGTAAACTCCGGACCAGGATTCAGACCTATCTTTATTATCAGGCAAAAAAACACCATGCCTTAAGTTTTGAGATTCCCTTTAATCGGGAGCAGATGGCTTCTTATCTGTGTGTGAACCGAAGCGCGCTGTCCAGGGAACTGAGCCGTATGCAGGAGGAAGGCCTGCTGGAAGTGGACGGAAAGCATTTTACCCTGCATTATGAGATATAAGGAGAAAAAATCCGGCAGATACCTTGCGAGGCCACTGCGGATACCTGCGAAGTATACGGAAGGGATCCTGCGACAGCGCCTGCGGAAATCTCTGTGGGCATCCTGCGGAAATGTTTGCCGGAACGCCCGCGGAAAGGACTTGAAAAATGCGGGGGTGATGATAGAATAAGAATGGTGTTTTAGTAGAAAAGATTAAAGAGAGGTAAAAAAATTATGTATGGTTTCGGTATGCTGATTGACAAGCTGAAAAAAGATCCGAAAAAGATCGTATTCACAGAAGGAACAGATCCCCGTATCCTGGAGGCTGCTTCCCGTCTGCTGGCAGGTACTTTCCTGCATCCGGTACTGGTAGGCAAACCAGATGAGATCAGTGCGGCAGCAGAAGAAGCAGGATTTAACATCCGCGGCGCGGAGATCATTGATCCTGAGAATTATGAGAAAATGGACGAAATGGTTGCCCAGTTCTGCGAACTGCGCAAAAGCAAAGGCGTAACTCCTGAGCAGGCAAGAGAGACCCTGAAAGCAGCGAACTACTTCGGTACGATGCTGGTTAAGATGGGCGAAGCAGATTCTCTGCTTGGCGGAGCTACCTATTCCACCGCTGATACCGTACGTCCGGCTCTGCAGCTGATCAAGACCAAACCGGGCAACAAGATTGTATCTTCTGTATTCATCATGGTACGTGAAGGCGCTACCGGTGATAACGAAGTACTGGCAATGGGCGACTGCGCCATTAATATCAAGCCGAACGAAGATGAGTTGGCAGAGATCGCCGGTGAGTGCGCGAACTGCGCCAAGATTTTCGGCGTAGACCCGAAAGTGGCATTCTTAAGCTATTCCACCTTCGGTTCCGGAGCAGGCGAAGATGTAGACAAGATGCGTAATGCCTGCGCCAAAGCAAAAGAGAAATATCCGGATCTTGTCATTGATGGCGAGATGCAGTTTGACGCAGCGGTATCCCCGCGTGTGGCAGCAACCAAAGCACCGGATTCCAAGGTGGCAGGTTATGCCAATACCTTTATTTTCCCGGATATCAATGCAGGTAATATCGGCTATAAGATTGCACAGCGTCTTGGGAACTTCGATGCTTACGGCCCGATCCTGCTTGGCCTGAATGCGCCGATCAACGATCTGTCCCGCGGCTGCAATGCACTGGAAGTATATTCCATGGCTATCATTACTGCAGCTCTGGCATAAGGATTCCAATTCCAGCGAAAAAGAAACCACAGAGGGTTTTTATCAGAAAATCGCCAGTTCCGGCCTGCTGCGGAACTGGCGATTTTTTCGGTGAGATGGCACCACCCGTGGAGCCGCGCAGGAATCCGGAAGATGCCGGGATCTGCGTCTGTCCGGTGCCGGCGACCGTTCGTTTACTCGGCCCAGTGACGGATATTGGCGTATTTGCTGCCGGCGTCAACCGGCTGCGGCGCCGCCGGATCCATCTGCCGCCAGCGGCGGGCAAATTCCCGGGCGTTCCGGATGTCATCGGCATCCGGATGGCTGCGGTAGAGCAGCTTGAAGGAACCGTGGCAGCAGAATTCATCGGTTTCTGCCGGAATGCCTCGTCCGGCCAGCCGGGCACGCATTTTTTTGCACGGATTGGTCACGGCGGCATCGCCGAAGAGGATGATTTTCCCTACTTTGCTGCGGTCAAAGTGGTCAATAAACCCGGTGATATTCGGATCCAGATGATTGGCATAAACCGCGCCGCCCAGAAACAGGATATCGATATATCCGCTCAGCCGCTGGGAGGTGGAGAAGGCTTCACAGCCCAGTTCATCAGCAATCGCCTCAGCCAGCATTCGGGTGTGGCCGCCGCGGGTGTAATAGCGTACGGCATAGGTGTTTTTCTTTTCTTCCATAACAGGTACTCCCTTCCGGCGCCTTTGGCGCTTTCTGCATCGAATGAGGAATCGGAATTCTGAAAAAGGGTTTCCGATTCGTTTTGTTCTGCTCGTTTCTTTCTGATTATAGCAAAAAAATTAAATTTTAGTATTGATTTTTACAGATTGCTGAGATATAATATCATCGTTGCTGAAGAGCAGCAGAAGATCATAAATAAGCACCCTTAGCTCAGTTGGTAGAGCAGTAGACTCTTAATCTATTTGTCCAGGGTTCGAGCCCCTGAGGGTGTATTTAAAAAAAGCACTGTTTTCGATGCGTGGTGACATCGAGGGCGGTGTTTTTTATTTGCGCGGATAATGCTATAATATTTTTCGACAGACAGCAGAAGAGGAAAACATTCTGCTGTTTTGAAATCCGGAGACACCGAAATACTGTTAAAAAGTACGAATACAGGAGGAATCGTATGAAATTAGCTGTTTTATGCGCAGACAATGTAGAAGAAATCGAATGCCTGACCGTTGTGGATTACTGCCGCCGGGCCAATCTGGCCATTGATATGCTGTCCGTTATGGAGCGGCGGATGGTTACCGGAGCACATGGAATCACTTTCCAGACGGACGGGATGTGGACGGATGCGGATCCGGAGGAATACGACGCGCTGATTCTGCCGGGCGGAAGCGGTTATGTGCATTTGCGGGAGAATCCGTCGGTGTGCGATGCTATTGTAAACTTCTGGAAAGAAAAGAAGCTGGTGGCAGCCATCTGCGCGTCCCCGTCGATTTTCGCGGAGCTTGGAATCCTGAAGGGAAAGGACGCAGTGGTGTATCCGGGCATGGAAGTCGTGGATGCGGGTGTAAACTGGCTGGATCAGAGCGTAGCAGTGTCCGGAAATGTGATTACCGGCAAAGGCCCGTCCCGGGCAGGCGTATTTGCCATCGCCGTGATCCGCTATGTGGCAGGGGATGCGGCAGCAGAGGCGGTGAAAGCGGAGGTGCTGAGCATTCACGGCTAGGAAATGCAGAAAATATACTGGAAAAGGATTCAAAGAAAAAGCACCGACAAGTGAAGGCAGGTAAAGGAATGAATGACACGACAGAATTACTGGTAATTGGCGGCGGGGCTTCCGGACTGGCGGCAGCAGCCGCTGCTTCGGAAGCGGGCGTTTCCACGATGCTTGTGGAGGCAAATGCGTTTACCGGTGGAAACGGAGTGTTTCCCAGGGGAATGTTTGCGGTAGACAGTGTCCTGCAGCGCAGACAGCTGATCTTCGCGGATCCGGACAGAATTTTTTCTGAATGCATGGCCTATTCTCACTGGAAGATTAACGGACGGATTGTCCGGCGTCTGATTGAACGGACGGGGGATACCATTCAGTGGCTGATGGATATGGGGGTACCCTTCAACCGGGTCGTGCACCATATGCCGAACCAGTCGCCGGAAGTATTCCACGTGGCACTGGGAGACCATGTTTCGGAGACGACAGGCAGACAGGTGACCCGTGCGCTGGAACAGCGCTGCCGGGAGCATGGAGTAAAGATCCTGACCCGGACCAGAGGCAGGAAGCTGCTGAAAGATGAAAATGGCGCCGTCACCGGGGCAGTCTGCACGGATGCGGAGGGCAGAGAACTGACGATTCATGCCCGGCAGGTGATTATCGGTACCGGAGGATTTGCGGGAAATAAAGAACTGATCCATGAATTCCTGCCGGAGATTGACAGAAAGCATCTGACGGCCACCGCCGGGATGCTGCATCAGGGTGACGGTATTCGGATGGCCAGAGCGGCGGGAGCCGACGTGGAGGGCCATTTTACCATGGAGATCGCGGCACCGAGTATACACGGATTCGGCGGACTGAAGATTCTTATGGGAAAAGCCTGGAATGTCTGGGTGAATCGGCAGGGCAGGCGTTTCGCGGATGAGAGTATCGTGTATAATTTTCCCCAGTCTGCCCATGCGTGTTTGGAACAGCCGGGCAGTGAGCTGTGGGTGCTGTTTGATAAAAGGATCATGGAGCGGACCCTTGCGGATGGAATGGACATTATCGAATATATCCATATTCCGGAGGGGGCAGAGGAGAAACTGCCGGACACCATAGAAGAAGCCATTCAGGCCGGTGTCATGCGGCGGGCAGATTCTGTGGAAGCGCTGGAACAGTGGATCGGCTGCGGCAGCGGAAATCTGCGGCGTGAAATCGAGGAGTATAATACCTGCTGTCTGCAGGGACGGGACAAAATCTTCGCAAAAGACAGACGCTATCTGATGCCGCTGACGGAACCGCCGTTTTATGCCATTCGCGCCGGGGTCGACCTGCTGAATACACACGGGGGGATCCGTGTGGATGAGGAATTCCGGGCGCTGGATCCCTCCGGAAATGTATTGCCGGGGCTGCGGGTGGCAGGGGTGGATTTCGGCGGTGCAGACGCGGATATCTACAATGTCAATCTGAGCGGACATGGATTTTCTTTTGCGGTCAATTCCGGAAGGATCGCCGGCGAGCATGCAGCCAGGGAGCTGCGGGGCAGCCGCGGGTAAAGGCTGTCGCAAGGATGCGTCGGGCAAGGGCTGCCGGTTTCGGAACGGCCGAAAACAGAAGCGAAAGAAACCGGAGTCAGGGAAACAGAAAACAGGAAAACAGTGAAAACCGGGCAGCAGAAAACAGAAACAGGGGGAGAGAGACAGCGTGGAGCAGACAGGAACACAAAACCGGGAAAACCCGTTGGGATATGCGGAGCCGCGGCAGCTGCTGCGGCAGTTTGCCATACCCAGCATCATCTCTATGACGGTGATCAACCTCTATAATCTGGTGGATCAGATTTTCATCGGATGGAAGGTGGGGATGCTTGGAAATGCCGCCACAAACGTGGCATTTCCGCTGACTACCATCTGTATGGCACTGTCGCTGCTGATCGGCATCGGCTATTCGGCGCGTTACGGACTGGAGCTGGGGCGAAAGCATCCGGAAATCGCGGAGCGCACAGTAGGAAACGCGGTACTGATTGCTCTGCTCTGCGGCCTGGGAGTTTTTGCGGCAGCGGAGCTGTGGCTGCTTCCGCTGCTGAAGGCATTTGGAGCGACCCCTTCGGTCCTGCCGTATTCGGTCACTTATGTCAGGATTACGGCAGTCGGCTTTCCGGCGCTGATTCTGGGAAATGTGCTGAGCACCCTGATCCGCGCGGACGGGTCGCCCCGGTTTTCCATGATCTGCACCCTGGTGGGCTGTCTGACCAATATCGCACTGGATCCGATCTTTATGTTCGGTTTTGGCATGGGCGTGGACGGCGCAGCGAAAGCCACGGTGATTTCCCAGTTTTTAGGGCTGGTCATCAGTATTCCTTATTTCTTCCATATGAAGCAGGTGCACCTGGGCCGCGGCGCGTTCCGTCCGGACCTGAAGCTGAACGGACGGAATCTGTCCCTGGGACTGAGCAACTGTTTCACGCAGCTGGCCATTACTCTGGTGCAGATAGTCATGAACAATTCACTGACGTATTATGGCGCCCTGTCCGTCTATGGCGCGGAGATTCCGCTGACGGCTTTTGGCATCGTCATGAAGGTAAACTCCATTGTCATGGGCTTTTTTGTGGGAATCGCCCAGGGAGGACAGCCGATTTACAGTTTTAATTACGGCGCTGAAAAATACGGGCGGGTAAAGACGGTGTACCGCATGGCGATCCGCACCAGTTTTGTGATTTCCGTGGCGGCCTTTGCGGCCTTTGAAGTGTTTCCGCGCCAGATTCTGTCGATTTTCGGAACCGGCAGCCCCCTGTATTTCCAGTTTGCGGTTCGCTTTATGCGGATTTTCCTGTGTATGGTTCTGGTCAACGGCATTCAGCTGATTACCTCCAATTTCTTTTCCGCCATTGCCATGCCCTGGAAGGGAACGGTCCTGGCCCTCTGCCGGCAGACCTTTTTCCTGATTCCGCTGATTCTGATCCTGCCCCGGTTTTTCGGCGTGGAGGGACTGATGTATACCGGGCCGGTGGCGGACCTGATTGCGGCTGCGGCCAGCCTGCTTCTGGTACGGCATGAATTCCGCGTGATGGGTACCGGGGATCTGCAGGAATCCGGAAAAGGCAGGAAACGCGGGGAAGGATGAAAGTACCTGAAAAATACACAAAATATTAACAAATGAAAAGGAAAGATATGTTATAATAACATCTGTCAAAGAGGCGTTCGCTCTTTTTGGCAACATTTTCATACATCTTTTTCGTAAAGCCGATGCTCCCCCCAGACATCGGCTTTTCCATTCACGGAAAAATCTTGCAAGATATAATATATTTAATATAGACTTTGGAGAGAAAATGTAGTAAGATTATTTTCGGAAACAGGAAAGCTTTCATATAGAGGAGGACGAAGCGAAAGATGCAGCAGATAAAAGATCTGATCGGTGATCATGTAAATTTTGTCTTCGTCGGGGAAGCAGGAAGCGGCAAGAGTGAAATCGCCGTGAACTTTGCCATCTGGCTGGCAGAGCTGGGCGAGAAGCCGGTTCATTTCTTCGATATGGATATGACAAAACCGCTGTTCCGCTCCAGGGACGTGAAGGAGGAACTGGAAGCGGCAGGTGTGGATTTTCATTATGAAGTGCAGTTTATGGATGCGCCGACTGTAGTAGGCGGTGTCACCCGCATGCTGAAGGATGAGACTTCCTACGCGGTGTTTGATGTGGGCGGCGACTATATCGGGGCACGTTCCATCGGCGGTTACGCGCCGGGCGTAAACCGTGAGCAGACCCTGGTGTATTATGTGCTGAATTCCTACCGACCATGGTCCGGAGATATCGACCATATCGACGAGACCCTGGGCAAGATTCTCGGAGTATCCCATATTCAGCTGGGGCAGATCCATATGATCAACAATCCGAATAACGGGCACACCACTACCGCCCGGGAATTCATCGAAGGCTGCCGGAAGATGGAGACAATCGTGTCTCCGTATATCGCGGTGGATTTTGCCTGTGTACATGAAAAAATCTACGGAGAAGTCAGGGACTCCCAGCCTGTACCGGTCTTTCCGATTCACCTGTATCTCACTTATGAGTGGCTGAATACGGATCTGCCGGAGGAGGATTTTTCCGCAGCGATTCCCAAGGACGGGCCGCCGGTTCCGGGCCGCGGGTAATCGGATCCTACTGATTTAAACACACCCGGTGTTTGAATGATACATGCAACGACTGTTTGAGAGGAGGAACAATCAAATGGGTAAAGGAACGATCAAGGTTGTGGCAGAGCGCTGCAAGAGCTGTGGCTACTGCGTGAAGTTCTGTCCGAAGAATGTACTGGAAATCGGTACAGAGGTAAACTCGAAAGGTTATGAATATGTAACGCCGGCACGTATGGATGACTGCATCGCCTGCTGTGTCTGCGGACGGATCTGTCCGGACGGTGCGATTGAGATATATAAGAATTAGGAGGTAAAAGAGAGATGGCAAGAGTATTGATGAAAGGCTGTGAAGCAATTGCTGAAGCAGCTGTAAGAGCCGGCTGCAGATTTTTTGCCGGATATCCGATCACACCGCAGAATGAGATCCCGGAATATTTTTCCAGAAGACTTCCGGAAGTGGGCGGCCAGTTTGTACAGGGTGAATCAGAAGTAGCCTCTGTAAACATGGTATATGGCGCGGCAGCAGGCGGAACCAGAAGTATGACTTCCTCCTCCAGCCCGGGAATTGCGTTAAAGAGCGAGGGAATTTCCTATGCGGCAGCAGCCCGTATCCCGATGGTGTATGCAAACGTATCCCGCGGGGGCCCGGGGGTAGGCGCAATTCAGCCGGCGCAGCAGGATTATTTCCAGGCAACCAAGGCATCCGGCAACGGCGGATTCCGTATGATGGTATTTGCTCCTTCTACCGTACAGGAAGCAGTGGATATGACATACCGCGCCTTTGATTACGCGGACAGAGACCGCAACCCGGTACTGATCCTGGCAGACGGTGTCATCGGAACCATGATGGAACCGGTTGTGCTGCCGGAGATGAAATCTGACGAGGAAATCGCCGCAATCAAGGAAAACAAAAAGTCCTGGGCCTGTGTCGGCCACAAATTAGACTATGCCAACAGATCCTGGATTCAGCCGGGACAGTGGGATACCCTGAAGATGCAGGCATGGAACGAAGATGCCGCTGCAGTATATGATTCCTGGGAAAAGGATGTACAGTACGAATCCTATCAGGTGGAAGACGCGGAAGTAGTAATCACTTCCTACGGCATTTCCGCCCGTATCGCAAAATCTGCTGTGGACATCTGCCGCAGAGAAGGCAAGAAAGTGGGCCTGATCCGTGCCATCACCGTCAGCCCCTTCCCGTATCAGGCGTATGATGCCATTGATTACAGCAAGTGCAAGGCCGTGCTGGATGTGGAGATGTCTATCCCGGCGCAGTTTGTACAGGATGTGGAGATGGGCGTAAAAGATCGCTGCCCGATTGAAACCTGCCTGTGCTCCGGCGGCAATATCATGAGCCGTGAAGCGATCCTGGATGCTGTCAACAAACTGCTTGCGAAATAAAATAGGAGGATACGACAATGGAATTACTTTATTCTAGAACCAAAACAATCCAGGAAGACAAAGTATCCGGCTTCTGTCCAGGCTGTATGCACAGCACAGTAATCAAGCTGTTCGGTGAAGTAATGGAAGAGCTGGATATCGTGGATAAAACCACACTGATCACCGGAATCGGATGCTGCGGTCTCCATATGGATTATATTGCATATGATACCATTACCGCGCCCCATGGACGCGCATGCGCAGTTGCCACCGGATTAAAGCGCACCAACCCGGATTCCATCTATGTGACCTATCAGGGCGACGGTGACTTTGCGTCCATTGGTCTGGCAGAATCTGTTTCTGCAGCTAACCGGGGAGAAAATATTACCGTTATCTTTATCAACAACGGAATTTACGGTATGACCGGCGGCCAGATGGCTCCTACGACGCTTCTGGGCATGAAGGCATCCACTGCCCCGAAGGGACGTATCGCGGAGGAACACGGCTATCCGATGCACATGTGTGAGATCCTGGATCAGCTGACTGCCCCGGCTTATCTGGAACGCGTCAGCTGCAACACACCGCAGAATGTGATGAAAACCAAGAAAGCCATCAAAAAGGCCGTGCAGAACCAGATCGACGGCAAGGGATTTTCCATGGTAGAGATCGTTACCAGCTGCCCGACCAACTGGGGACTGGATGCGATGGATTCCCTGAAGTTCATCGAGGAAAAGATGCTTCCGGAATACCCGCTGGGTGTAATCAGAGACAGATAGGAGGGAGATGCAGTATGGAAACAAATTTATGCGTTGCCGGATTCGGCGGACAGGGCGTTATGACGCTTGGCAAATTCCTTGCGTCTGCCACCTGTGATTCAACAGATAAAAACGTGACATTTTTCCCGTCATACGGCGCAGAGCAGCGGGGCGGCACAGCCAACTGCTTTGTAGTAATATCCGATGATATGGTAGGAGCGCCGCTGGGCGATGTGATGGATGACCTGATCGTTATGAACGGTCCGTCCCTGGCAAAATTCCTGCCTACCTTAAAACAGGGCGGCACCCTGTTTATCAACAGCTCTATCGTCGATGAGCCGACGGACCGCCCGGACATCAAGATTGTCAAGGCTCCGGTTACGGAACTGGCGCTGGAGATGGGCAATGCCAAGGTGTTAAACGTAATCATGCTGGGTGTTTATGTCGGTTATACCGAAGTAGTATCTCCGGAAGTGGTATGGGGCACCATCGAGCATAAACTGGCAAAGAAGGCGAAGCTTCTGCCGCTAAACAAAGAGGCCTTTGAAAAGGGACTTGAAATCGGCCGTTCTCAGAAATAAGGGAAACGAGCGGAAGGCTCCGATAAAAACGTGGGAATTCGGTGAAGGAGTCCCGAAACGGGCAGAATCGATACAGGGGAGAACTCTGTGCCGGTTCTGCCCGTTTTCTGCGCTTCTGCGGATAGTTCAGAAAAACACTTGACAGATCGCGGCAGCAGGTATAAACTGTCAAACGTTGACAATATCAACAGTTGACATATTCAACAGTTGAAGCGAGCAATAGTTGAACTGGGGTACAGTTGTCTCGGGAAACTGTCCGGACAGAATGATAAAAGGAGCGCATGCATGACAGATACCGGAAAATCTTTTTTACAGGATGGGAAAATAATCCCCCATATCCAGGTGATCGGTAAGCTGATCCACAGATATCTGGAGCATCAGCCCAGTATCCAGGAAGCGGATGCCATGACCGGTACCAAGGGCTGGATTATCTGCTATATCGCGGAAAACAGCGACCGGGATGTCTACCAGAGAGATTTCGAAGAAATGCTGGGAATCTCCCGATCGGCGGCTTCTAAGCTGATTCACCGTATGGAGCAGAATAATATGATCTGCCGGGAGAGCGTGCCGGGTGACGCCAGGTTCAAGAAGCTGGTGTTGACGGATCGATCCCGGGAATTGTATCACAAGATGATACGGGACTTTGAACGCATGGAAAATGTGGTGACAGACGGATTTACGGAAAAAGAAAAGAAGCAGATGCTGTCCTTCCTGATGCGGATGGAAAGCAATCTGAAGAAATAGACAGATGAAACGAAGGAGGAAACAGATACAGTGAAAAACATCAGAATTTTGATGAAGTCTCTTCGGGAGTTTAAGCTCTCCAGCATACTGGCGCCGGTGCTGGTCATCGGGGAAGTGGCGATGGAAGTGCTGATTCCCTTTATTATGGCGATGCTGATCGATCAGGGAATCACAGCGGGAAAGCTGGATGTGGTGGTCCGTGACGGAATTCTCCTGCTGGTGCTGTCGGTCGTTTCGCTGGCTTTCGGCTGCATTTCCGGGCAGCAGGCGGCGGTGGCATCCACAGGATTTGCGCAGAATCTGCGAAAAGACATGTTTTACCGGGTGCAGACCTTTTCTTTTTCCAATATCGACCGGTTTTCCACATCCAGTATTGTAACCCGTCTGACAACGGACGTAACCAATGTGCAGAACGCGTACCAGATGTCCATCCGTACCCTGGCACGCTGCCCGGTGATGCTGATCTCCGCGCTGGTGCTCTGCTTCCGGATCAACGCGCATCTGTCCATGATCTTTGTGGTTGTAATACCGATCCTTTTTGCGGCTCTGATCTTCCTGATTTTGAAGGTGCATCCGATCTTTGAAATCGTATTCAAGATTTACGACCGCCTGAACGAGGTGGTTCAGGAGAATCTGTACGGCATCCGCGTGGTAAAATCTTTCCGCCGGGAAGCCCATGAAAATGAAAAATTCGGTAAGGTATCCGAAAATCTTTACAAAAACTTCACCAAAGCAGAGAAGACCATTGCCATTAACTTTCCGGTCATGATGTCAGCCGTATTCTTCTGCATGATCGGCATTGCCTGGCTGGGCGCCAGGATCATTGTTTCTTCCGGCGGCACGGAGCTGACCACCGGAGAACTGATGAGCTTTTTCACTTACGCGATGCAGATCCTCATGAGCCTGATCATGATTTCCATGGTATTCGTCATGCTGATTATGGCGCAGGCTTCCGGTGAACGTATTGCCGAAATCCTGACAGAGGAAAGTGATATCCGCAACGGCGAGCATCCGCTGATGGAAGTGCCGGACGGATCCATTGATTTTAATCATGTGAACTTCAAGTATTCCGAGGACGCGGAAAAAGATGTGCTGACAGATATCGATTTTCATATCCGCTCCGGGGAAACCATCGGTATTATCGGCGGAACCGGATCGGCCAAGTCCAGTCTGGTGCAGCTGATTCCCCGTCTGTATGATGTGTCGGAAGGAAACCTGGAAGTCGGCGGACATGATGTCCGGGAATATGATTTGGAGACTCTGCGGAATCAGGTGGCTATGGTGCTGCAGAAGAATGTCCTGTTTTCCGGCACGATTAAGGAAAACCTGCGCTGGGGCAAGGAAGACGCCACGGATGAAGAAATCCTCCATGTCTGCCGGCTGGCACAGGCGGATGACTTTATTCAGGGATTTCCGGATAAGTATGACACTTATATTGAACAGGGCGGCACCAATGTATCCGGCGGTCAGAAACAGCGTCTGTGCATTGCCCGTGCCCTGCTGAAAAAACCGAAAATCCTGATTCTGGACGATTCCACCAGCGCGGTGGACACAAAGACCGATGCATTGATCCGTCAGGCCTTCCTGGAAGAGATTCCGGAGACGACCAAGATTATCATTGCTCAGCGTATTTCCTCTGTGCAGGACGCGGATCGGATCCTTGTCATGGACAGCGGACGGATCAGCGCGGCAGGTACCCATGAGGAACTGCTGAATACCAGCGAGATCTATCGGGAAGTATATGAATCACAGCAGAACGGAGGTGAGGAAGATGCCTAAGATGAGAGGAAAAGCAGGAAGAACCAAAGATCCGAAGGCCGTGATCCGGCGTCTTCTTTCCTATATTAAAGAGTATAAATTCCGATTTATCCTGGTGGTGGCCTTCGTTATTATCAGTTCTGTGGTTACGGCATATGCCAGCTTCTTTATCCAGACACTGATTGATGATTACATCACGCCGATGCTGGGTGGCAAGGCAGCCGATTTCGGCGGACTGCAGCGGTTTATCACACAGGTGATTATCGTATTTGCGGTGGGAATTTTTGCCTCCTATATGTACAACCGGCTGATGATTGTGATTTCCCAGGGCGTGCAGAAGAAGATCCGGGATGATATGTTCCGGCATATGCAGGAACTGCCCATCGGATATTTTGACACACATACCCACGGGGATGTTATGAGCCACTATACCAATGATACCGATACTCTGCGGCAGATGCTGTCCCAGAGTATTCCCCAGATGATGTCTTCTGCCATTACCGTGGTGGCGGTCTTTGTCTCCATGCTGCTGATCAGTTTCTGGACCACGCTGGTGGTCATCGGCTTCTGTTTCCTGATCTTTTTCCTGATCCGGAAAGTGGCGGGGGCCAGCGGAAAATACTTTATGAAGCAGCAGAATTCCCTGGGGGATGTGAACGGATACATTGAAGAGATGATCAACGGGCAGAAAGTGGTAAAAGTCTTCTGCTACGAAGAACGCAATAAGGCAGCGTTTGATGTGAAAAACGGGGAGCTGCGCAGAAACGCCTCCCGGGCGAATGCCTTTGCCAATATCCTGATGCCGATGATGAACAACCTGGGCTATCTGCTGTATGTGGCAGTGGCGATCGTCGGCGGTGTTCTGGCTATTAACGGCGCGGTGAATATCTCCCTGCGGGGCGTCGGCGTACTGACCCTTGGTATGATTGCGTCCTTCCTGCAGCTGTCCAGAGGCTTTGTCAACCCGCTGGCACAGGTATCCCAGCAGCTGAACTTTGTGGTAATGGCACTGGCAGGCGCGGAGCGTATCTTCGAGCTGCTGGATGAGAAGCCGGAGTCCAAAGGCGGCGATATCACACTTCAGCGCGTCCGGGTCAAAGAAGACGGCACTTTTGAGGACTGTACGGAACGGACCGGCCACTGGGTATGGAAGATTCCGCAGGAGGACGGCACCTTTGAGGAAGTGGAGATGAAGGGCGACGTTAAGTTTGAAGACGTGAACTTCTCTTATGTTCCGGGCAAGCCGATTCTGAAACATATTAACCTTTACGCGGAGCCGGGCCAGAAAATCGCCTTCGTAGGCGCGACCGGAGCCGGCAAGACGACGATTACCAACCTGATCAACCGTTTCTATGATATTGATTCCGGAAGCATTAAATATGATGGCATTGATATCGGACGGATCCGGAAATATGACCTGCGCCGGTCACTGGGCGTGGTGCTGCAGGAGGTCAACCTGTTTACCGGCACAGTGATGGATAATATCCGTTACGGGCGGCTGGATGCCACGGATGAGGAATGCATCCAGGCGGCAAAACTGGCCAATGCCCATGAATTTATTCAGATGCTGCCCCATGGCTACCAGACGATGCTGTCCGGCGACGGCGGCGGCCTGTCCCAGGGCCAGCGCCAGCTGATCTCGATTGCCCGGGCGGCAGTGGCGGATCCGCCGGTTATGATTCTGGATGAGGCAACCTCTTCCATCGATACCCGTACCGAGGCCATTGTACAGCGCGGTATGGACGCGCTGATGAAGGGAAGAACGGTATTTGTCATCGCGCACCGGCTTTCCACAGTCAAAAACTCCGATGTGATTATGGTGCTGGATCACGGCGAAATCATTGAACGCGGCGATCATCAGCGTCTGATCGAAAAACGGGGTACGTATTATCAGCTCTACACAGGAGCTTTTGAATTGGAATAACTGAATGACAGGCGGAAATTCCCGCAAGGGAGCCGCCGCATGAATCCGGAAGTCTTTCCCGGCTGCAGTTCCTGCATGCCAAGGGAAGGACTTTTGGTGCTGTATAAAGAAACAGATTCTAAGAGACCGGTTCTTCAGAAGGAAGGGACCGGGACATACATGAGAAGGGAGCTGGAATGAAGTATCCGCATTTTTTACCGAAGAATGGAACTATTGGCTTTATCGCGCCGTCATTTGGCTGTAATATAGAACCGTACCGGAGTGCCTTTGCCAACAGTCTGAAAACATGGAACCGGCTGGGGTTTCAGTATCAGCTGGGCCCCAATGTCTATGAGGGAACCGGCATCGGAATCAGCAGCACGCCGGAGCGCTGCGGACGGGAAATCAATGAATGTTACACTTCCCCGGAATCGGATGTGCTGATTTCCTGCGGCGGCGGGGAACTGATGTGCGAGGATCTGGATTATGTGGATTTTGACCGGCTGCGGGGCGCGGATCCCAAGTGGTTTATGGGATATTCGGACAACACCAACCTGACCTTTCTGCTGGCGACCCTGTGCGATACCGCAGCGGTCTATGGCCCCTGCGCGCCGGCTTTCGGCATGGAGCCCTGGCATCCGGCGCTGCAGGACGCCGCGGATGTGCTGACAGGAGCCGCGGTCCGGATACAGGATGGAAAACAGATCATCACCATGCATGGGTATGAGAAGTATGAAACAGAATCCCGGAAGGACGAGGAACATCCGCTGGAACCCTATCATGTCACAGAGCCCTGCAGACGGATCGGCTATCCGGGACAGCAGGCGGTGTGTTCCGGCCGTCTGCTGGGAGGCTGCCTGGATATCCTGGTGAATCTGATCGGCACCCGGTATGATAAGGTCAGTGCCTATATGGAGCGGTACCGGGAGGACGGGATTCTCTGGTTCCTGGAAGCCTGTGACCTGAATATGATGTCCATCCGGCGGGCCATCTGGCAGATGGACGCAGCGGGATGGTTCCGTTATGCCCGCGGCGTACTGGTGGGTCGGCCCTATCATCACAAAACGGTGGATTTCGGCCTGGATCAGTATCATGCGGTCACCGATCTTCTGGCAAAATACGGGATTCCGGTGATCATGGATCTGGATATCGGCCACATCCCGCCGATGATGCCGCTGGTTCTGGGCAGCTATGCCACAGCGACGCTGGACGGGAACGAATTTACACTGGATATGGAACTGAGACCATAAAAAAACGGAGGCGGTTATGTTTTTCTTAATGGGAATTACACCGGGAAGAAAGGATTTTGATTTTTATCAGAATATGCAGTGCGGCCAGTGCGGCAGCTGGGGACGCTGCCAGGTATTTATGACATACATGGTGCTGTCCCTGTTTTTCCTGCCCTGTTTTCGCTGGAACCGCCATTATTATGTGCAGATGAGCTGCTGCGGGACGATCTATGAACTGGATCGGGAAGTGGGGCGCCGGATTGCCCGGGGGGAAGATGTGACGATACAGGACAGGGATCTTACGCTGGTGCAGTCCGGCGGAGAAAGGTCTGCCTGGGGGCAGATGAAAGTGTGCCCGTACTGCGGGTTTCAGACCGGGGAAGACTATGACTACTGCCCGAAATGCGGAAGCCGCCTCAGCGGGAGATAATCATTTTGCAGATGGGATTGCCCGCGGCGGAGAATTTCTGCTCATATTCGGTCATAATATTCCCCTCATTCAGAACAGGATCCTGATGCAGGTCCCGGGTGACCGCGTCTAACCGCCAGCCGGCCGGCTCGATCTGTTCCAGGGACCAGGAGAAGAGGTCCTGGTTGTCCGTTTTGAACTCAATGGTGCCTTCCGGTTTCAGGATCCGGTCATAACGGGCCAGAAATGCCTGAGAGGTCAGGCGGCGCTTGGCGTGCCGGTCTTTGGGCCAGGGATCGGAAAAATTCAGATAAATCCGGTCAATTTCCCCGGGAGCAAAAAGCGTATCAACAGCAGCGGCGTCTATGCACAGAAAACGCAGGTTCGGAAGGGGATTTTCATCGTATTTCTGGATCGCCCGGTAAAGGACGCTGCAGTAGCGCTCGACGCCGATGTAGTTGACGGCGGGATTCTGTTCTGCCAGTGTCATCAGGAAGCGGCCTTTGCCCATGCCGATTTCCATGCGGATGGGACGGGAGTTTCCGAAGAGTTCCTGCCAGCGGCCGGCCAGGGTTTCATCTGCAGTGACGCATGCCGGATGGGCGGCGACAGCTTCTGCCGCGCCGGGAATATTTCTTAATCGCATAAAGTCCTCCTGTATATCAGATCAATAGTTATTCGGTCCGGCGGGAAGCGGCTTCTGGAAGAACGGCCTGCCGGGGATTCGCAAAACCGCAGGATTCTGCGGCTTTGCTTATTTTAACAGAGGTTGGGGCGCAGGAACAGCGGAATCTGCATTATTGTATAAATATTGAAAACATTTTGACGAAACGCAGGCGAAAAGGTATACTTAGAAAGTATATGTAAAAGAACAGCAGACAATTCAGAGATGAAAGTACAGATAAGCTGCCTGCGGACAGGGCTGACCGCTGCAGCGCATCTGCGGATTCATGGAGAGATTATGTGGAAAAAAATGACCAGATGGGCGGCGATGGCTGCGGCTGCAGTGATCGCAGTCAGCAGCATGTGCGCGCTGCCGGCACAAGCCGTAACCAATGGCCAGACCCCGGCAGCTGCGTCCGGAAGCACCGCGGGCCAGAAAAAGAAGCAGAATATTTACACGGATGAGCAGCTGAACCGGATCGCCCGGGACACTTCCCGGCCGACCGGCTGGCCGGCTGCCGGCGTGGACGCGTCCAAACTGTATGCCAAAAGCGCGGTGGTGATGGATCTTAATACCGGCACCTTTCTGTACAGCAAAAACAGAAACACCAGAAGATATCCTGCAAGCATTACCAAGATCCTGACTGCTTACGTGGCTGTGACAAATTGTAAGAGTCTGAAGGAAACCGTGCAGTTTTCCAAGGACTCGGTCTACAAGACAGAAGGCTCCGGCATCGCCAGGGACGTGGGGGAAACACTGACCCTGGAGCAGTGTCTGTATGCCATGATGCTGGAATCCGCCAATGAATGCGCCTATGCCATTGCGGAGAAGGTCGGAGAAGACATGGGAGGCGGCTACCAGACATTCATTGACAAAATGAATGAAACCGCCAAAGCGCTGGGTTGTACCGGCAGTCATTTCACCAACTGCAACGGGCTGCCGGATGTGAATCACTACACCACAGCCCGCGACATGGCCCTGATCGCGGCAAAAGCATACAGCAATCCCACGGTCCGCAAGCTGGTCAGCACCACCAGCTACAAGATTCCGAAAACAAACAAGCACAAGGAAGCGCTGACCTGCTACAATCATCATAAAATGATCTGCAGCAACCGCACCAACCGTTACCTGTATGACGCGGCAACAGGCGGAAAGACCGGTTATACGGTGGCTGCGTGGAATACACTGGTGACTTACGCGGAAAAAGACGGGAAAACCTACGTCTGTGTCGTATTAAAAACCAGCGCGGACCGGCAGTATACCGAAACAAAGACACTGCTGGAGTACTGTTTCCACAAGTACCATATGGTGAACATTGCCAAAACGGAGAGCACCTATACACCGGATGTGCTGAAAGAGGATCTTTCCCTGGAGATGAACAAGGGCGGAGAGACAGTGACTGCCGCCAGTATCGATCCGGCTGCTTCTGTGATTCTTCCGGCGGGCGTGAGTCTGAAAGACTGCAAGGCAAAACTGGACTACAACGGCAACGATTCCGCGCCGGCCGGCACATTGACCTATACCTATGCCGGCCGCACCGTGGGTACGGCAGCCGTGAAGCTTACGCAGACCAATGCAGGATCCGGCCGTTCCGCTTCAGCGGGAAGCAAAACGGAATCCGGCAGCCGGCTCAGCAGTCTGATCCGGCAGATACGGAATGCATGGGACAGAGTGCCGATGGGATTCCGTGTGGCAGGAATCGCCGGGGCAGCCGTGATTCTGCTGCTGATTATCCTGGTGGTCCGCATCCGGACACTGCGACGCAGAAAGAAGAACGCCGGCAGAGGCAGACGCCGGTTCGGAGGAGCACAGGAAACACGGCACGAATCCCGCAGCAGGGGCAGACGGAAGCGCTCCGCCGCAAGACGGGGAAAAAGACGGTATGAAGACCATCCGCGCTGGTAGCGCCGGCGGCAGAGAAGGAAAGCCGGCAAAGGCGTCACAGACGATGGGAGTTGTCTGAAAAAAAGAATATGCAGCGTTCAAAGGAGAACGGTTATCCTCTGGAAACAGAAGGGGGATACGGTTCTCCTTTTTTGAATAAAAATTCATACAAAAAGGAGGTCAGGTGAAAAATAATACAATTGACAATTCGTTACAAAGGAGTAAAATACATGCATCGAGTAAAAATATATAAAATATACAAATACATAATACATAATTTGTATAATTTTGCTCGAGAGAATTCAGAAAGGAGATGATTCATACGAGCGAACTATCGAGCAGGATTGTCGATGCGATCCATGTCAACACAGCATTCACCATCCCGATTTTCGGCGGCATCAAGATCGCGGAATCCATCGTGGTCATGTGGATTGTGATGGGCGTGATCATGGCAGCGGCACTTCTGATGACTCGTAATCTGAGTGTGGAGAATCCTTCCAGAAAGCAGCTGGCGCTGGAACTGGTGTTTACCAAGATTTACCACTTTTTCTATCGGCTGGTTGGCGAGAACGGAAAGGCGTACATCCCGTATTTTATGTGTCTGATGACATTTATCGGCGTGTCGGACCTGTTTCCGCTCCTGGGATTCAAACCGCCGACGAAAGATCTGAGTGTGACAGCTACACTGGCGGGAATATCCATTATTCTTGTGGAGTACGCGGGAATTCGCGCAAAAGGAGGAAAAGGGTGGCTGAAGAGCTTTACCGAGCCCATCGCCCTGGTGACGCCGCTGAATTTCCTGGAAATTCTGATCAAGCCGTTTTCCCTGTGTATGCGACTGATGGGCAATATGCTTGGCGGATTTGCCATTATGGAACTGATTAAATACGCGGTTCCGGCAGTGGTGCCGGCTTTTGCCAGTCTGTATTTTGATATTTTCGACGGTCTTCTGCAGGCCTTTGTATTTACATTCCTGACCGCTTTGTATATCCAGGAAGCTACGGCAGGAGAAGACGCGCAGCCGCCGCGGGAACGGATCAAAAAGAAGCTGCAGGCGAAAAAAACGCAGCCGGCCCGGGCCTGAGGCAGCACGGGATTCCATCTGAAAACCAGGGATATCTTGGGATATCCGAAAAACAATAGATCACAGACAGTCAGACAGCCAGTCCGACTGCCGGAAAAACAACAGCCGGCAATGCCGGGAAGCAAAGGAGAAATTAAAATGAGTGTAACAGCAATTGGAGCAGGTATTGCAGCAATCGCCTGCGTCGGAGCAGGTTTAGGTATCGGCAACGCAACAGGATCCGCAGTGGATGCCATCGCGAGACAGCCGGAAGTAGCAAGCAAGATTCAGTCCACCCTGATCCTGGGATGCGCGCTGGCAGAGTCCACCGCGATCTACGGTCTGGTTGTAGCGCTTCTGATCCTGTTTACTGCATAATCGAAAGGACGCGATCAAATGTTATCCATTAATGTTGTAAGCATTATCTGGGTTATCGTCAATCTGATCGTCCTGTACGTCTTTTTCCGGAAACTCTTCTACAAACGGGTCAAAGCAGTTATGGACAAACGCAAACAGCTGCTGAACAGCCAGTTTGAAGATGCGAAAAAGAAAAATCTGGAAGCTGACAAACGGAAGGAACAGTATGAAGCCTCCCTGCAGGGTGCCCATGATGAGAGCATGCGGATCATCGAAGACGCCAAGGTACGCGGCGAGAATCTTTACCAGAAAAAGATCCGCGAGGCAGAGGCCGCTTCCGGTGATATCCTGCGCAAGGCAAACGAGACGATTGCGGCGGAACGGGAGAAAGCCAGGAGAGACGCCCAGGCTGAGATTACCGGCCTGGCCATGGCTGCGGCTGCCAAAATTATCAGCAGCGCATCCAATCAGGAGACAGATTCCGATCTGTACAACCAGTTTCTGACAAAGGCAGGAGACACACATGACGCTAACAGCAAGTAAGTACGCCCGCGTCCTGTGGGAGGTTCAGATGCCCATGGAAGCGCTGCGGGAAGCAGCGGAGCTGGTGCATACCGAACCGAAACTGATGCAGGCGCTGGCTGACCCGGAGATATATATTGAAGAAAAATACGCCGTTATTGACCGGCTGTTTCCGGAACAGACGAGAAACTTTATCAAGCTTCTCTGCCGTCAGTCGGAAATCCAGGAGCTGGATGGCATCACGGAGGCGTATCAGCAGTATCTGGATGCACACAGAAGGGTGCTGAAAGCCACGATTTATTATGTGACGCCGCCGGACGAAAAACAGCTGGCAGGAATCGAGGCATTCCTGAAGCGTCAGTATCAGGCGGAACAGGTGGAACTCAGACAGGTGCAGAACCGGGATCTGATCGGCGGATTTGTACTGGAAGCCGAAGGCCAGGAGTATGACTGGAGTCTGCGCGGACGTCTGAACAATCTGACAAACGAATTAAGCAGGAGGTAAACCGGATGGGTGCGATCAGTTCGCAGGATATTATCTCCATCCTGAAAGAAGAGATAGAAAATTTTGACTTCAGCGTGGAAAACCGCGAAGTCGGACGGGTCATTTCCGTCGGCGACGGGATTGCCACAGTCTACGGCATGGATCAGGTGATGTATGGCGAGATTGTAGTGTTCGAAAACGGAGTCAAAGGAATGGTACAGGACATTCGCCGCAATGAAACCGGCGTTATCCTGTTTGACCATGACACAGGTGTACGGGAAGGTACCAAAGTGACCCGTACCAGAAAGAAAGCAGGCATTCCGGTAGGCGAGAAATTTATCGGAAGAGTCATCAATGCGTTAGGCGCGCCGATTGACGGAGCCGGCGCGATCCCGGAGGAGGACTATCGCATGATAGAAAATCCCGCACCGGGAATTATTGAAAGAAAATCCGTCAGTGAACCGCTGGAGACCGGTATCCTGGCAATTGACTCCATGTTCCCCATCGGCCGCGGCCAGAGGGAGCTGATTATCGGAGACCGCCAGACCGGAAAAACATCCATAGCCACAGATACCATCATTAACCAGAAGGGAAAGGACTGTATCTGTATTTATGTGGCTATCGGCCAGAAAGCATCCACGATTGCCAAAGTGGTATCCCTGCTGAAAAAGCACGATGCCATGGATTATACAACGATCGTAGCGGCTACTGCCAGTGATGTGGCGCCGCTGCAGTACATTGCGCCATATGCGGGAACCGCGCTGGCGGAATACTTTATGTATCAGGGCAAAGATGTACTGATTGTATACGATGACCTGTCCAAGCACGCGGTGGCTTACCGTGCCCTGTCCCTGCTGCTGGAGCGTTCCCCGGGCCGTGAGGCATATCCGGGCGACGTCTTCTATCTGCATTCCAGACTGCTGGAGCGGTCCAGCCGTCTGTCTGATGAACTGGGCGGCGGATCCATTACCGCGCTGCCGATTATCGAGACCCAGGCGGGCGATGTATCTGCGTATATCCCCACAAACGTCATCTCCATCACCGACGGACAGATTTTCCTGGAGAGCAATCTGTTTAACGCAGGCCAGCGCCCGGCGGTAAACGTGGGTCTGTCCGTGTCCCGTGTAGGCGGTGACGCGCAGACCAGGGCAATGAAGAAGGCTGCCGGCAGCATCCGTATCGATCTGGCGCAGTACCGGGAGATGGAAGTGTTTACCCAGTTCGCGTCGGATCTGGACGACAGCACCAAAGAGCAGCTGAAATACGGCAAAGGACTGATGGAAATGCTCAAGCAGCCGCTGGGAAGCCCGCTGTCTATGGCAGACCAGGTAATTACCCTGGTAACAGCTACCCATAAGGCATTCCTGGATGTGGAGGAAAAAGATATTAAAAAGACACAGACGGCCATGCTTCAGTATTTTGCAGACGCGCATCCGGAGATCGCGATTGAGCTGTCACAGACAAAAGCGCTGACCAACGAGCTTACCGAGCGGATCCTGGAAGTGGCGAAAGAATTTAAAGCCAGGAGTAAATAATGCCAAACGCAAAAGCAATACAGAACCGGATCAGCAGCATCCAGGACACGATGAAGATCACCAACGCCATGTACATGATCTCTTCGTCCAAAATGCAGAAAGCCAGGAAAACACTGGAGGAAGCCCTGCCGTTTTTTGAAGAGCAGCAGATGGCTGTGGCGAAAATGGTGGAAACCCTGGATGATCTGACCAGCCGGTTTTTCGGCAAGGAAGAAATACCGGAAGAAGAGAAAAAACGGGGATTTTTCGTTGTTACAGCGGATAAAGGCATGGCAGGCGCCTATACCCACAACGTGCTGAAACTGGCAGAAGAAGCCATGGCAGAGTCGGAGAACAACCGGCTGTTTGTCATGGGCGAACTGGGACGGCAGTATTTTACCCAGCGGGGAATCCCGATCGAAGAGAATTTTCACTATACAGTAGACAGTCCGACCCTGCACAGAGCCAGACAGATTCAGGAATACCTGGTGGATCTTTATCTGCAGGACGAACTGGATGAAATCTATATTATCTATACCTATATGAAGAATTCCTTTTCCATGGAACCCAGGAAGTTCTGCCTGCTTCCGCTGGAAAAAGAGAGTTTTCTGGAAAAGAACGTGAACCATGAGACCTATCACGATATTGTGACATTTACCCCGTCGCTGCGGGAGCTGCTGGATCACATGGTTCCGAGCGTTGTGTCCGGCTACATCTACGGCGCGCTGGTGGAGTCTTTTGCCAGTGAACAGAATTCCCGTATGATGTCCATGCAGAACGCGACAGACAATGCCAAGCAGATGATGCATGATCTGGGCATTGAATACAACCGTGTGCGCCAGGCCGCCATCACCCAGGAGATTACCGAGGTGATCGCCGGAGCCAAGGCGCAGAAAGGCAAGAAACGATAGCAAGAAAGGTCGAAATCGAATGAATACAGGAAAAATCGTACAGGTCATGGGACCTGTAGTAGACGTAGAATTTTCCGACCATAACCTGCCTGACATGAAAGACGCCCTTGAAGTGGACAACAACGGAGTCCGCTGCGTTATGGAAGTAGCGGAACACATCGGCAACGATACCGTGCGCTGCATTCTGCTGGCGGCCAGCGAGGGCCTTCACAGAGGCATGGAAGTCCGGGCTACAGGCGCGGGCATTACCGTACCGGTGGGAGAGGCTACCCTGGGACGTTTGTTTAATGTGCTGGGCGAAGCCATTGACAAAAAAGGTCCGGTGGAATCCGAAGAACACTGGGTGATTCACAGAAATCCGCCCACATTTGAAGATCAGAGCCCGGTGGTGGAAGTACTGGAGACTGGAATCAAAGTCATCGATCTGCTGGCGCCTTATGCAAAGGGCGGAAAGATCGGTCTGTTCGGCGGCGCCGGTGTCGGCAAAACGGTACTGATTCAGGAGCTGATCCAGAATATCGCCACAGAGCATGGCGGATATTCCATTTTTACCGGTGTCGGTGAGCGTTCCAGAGAGGGAAATGATCTGTGGAATGAGATGACGGAATCCGGAGTTATTAAAAAGACCGCCCTGGTCTTCGGTCAGATGAATGAGCCGCCGGGAGCGCGTATGCGTGTGGCGGAAACCGGGCTGACCATGGCGGAGTACTTCCGTGACAAGGAGCATCAGGATGTGCTTCTGTTTATCGACAATATTTTCCGATTCGTGCAGGCAGGTTCCGAGGTGTCCGCGCTGCTGGGTCGTATGCCTTCCGCCGTGGGGTATCAGCCTACGCTGGCCAATGAGCTGGGTGAACTGCAGGAGCGGATCGCTTCCACGAAGGAAGGATCGGTTACTTCTGTGCAGGCCATCTATGTGCCTGCCGATGACCTGACAGACCCGGCGCCGGCCACTACATTTGCCCATCTGGACGCGACTACGGTATTATCCCGTAAGATCGTGGAACAGGGTATTTATCCGGCCGTGGATCCGCTGGATTCCAGTTCCCGGATTCTGGAGCCGGATGTGGTCGGAGAAAAACATTACAGCATCGCGCGGAAAGTGCAGGAAATCCTTCAGAGCTATACGGAACTGCAGGATATTATCGCGATCCTGGGTATGGATGAGCTGTCAGAAGAAGATAAGACCACGGTATACCGTGCGCGTAAGATCCAGCGATTCCTGTCCCAGCCGTTCCATGTGGCAGAGCAGTTCACCGGAATCCCCGGTGTCTATGTGCCTCTGTCTGAGACGATCCGCGGATTTGAGATGATCGTAAACGGCGAGATGGATGAGTATCCGGAGCAGGCCTTCTTCAATGTGGGAACGATTGATGATGTCGTAGAGAAAGCAAAAACGATTCGCTAGTGAAGGAGAGCTGAGAGATGAGCACATTTCATTTGCGTGTGGTGGCCTATAATAAAGTGTTTTTTGACGATGAGGCCCAGTCAGTAAATGTGCCGGCATCGGACGGAGGATATCAGATTCTGGCATCCCACGAGGAGTGCCTGGTGGCAGTCTCCCCCGGCAATGTGGAAATCACAGATGCTGCAGGCAAGAAGATCGATGCGGTATGCGGCAACGGGATGATGGCATTTCACCGCGGTGAGAACCGGGGGGAACTGCTGGTGGACACCATTGAGCTGCCGGAAGAGATTGATATCCGACGGGCACAGGAAGCCAAGGAACGGGCACAGGAGCGGATGCGGTTAAAACAGAGCATCATCGAGCATGAGCAGTCCAAGGCGGCGCTGTCACGGGCGATGGCTCGTCTGAAAGAGGCCAGCAAATATAAAAAATAAGATACAGACGGAAGCCGGAGGTTTTGACAGATGACAGAAACAGAACCGTGCGCTTCTGAAAACACAGGTGTCCCGGGACACCTGTGTTTTTTGTGCGCCTGATTTTCCGGGAGTTGAAGTGGAAAGAACTCTTCCTTATAATAATCAGTATACGATCCGCGAAACAAAAAACGACAAACCTGCAGAGGAAGATACGCGCGGAAAAGATAGAAAGACGGGGAACAGTATGACAGATTATCTGGATGAAAAACTGCTGGCTTATGGCAATACGGACATTTATCCGTTCCATATGCCGGGACACAAGCGGCAGCTATTGGGCGACTGGCCGCCGGAAGCAGTGGATATTACGGAAATAGACGGATTTGACGACCTGCATCATGCGGAGGGAGTACTGAAAGAGGCACAGCAGCGCATGGCGGAGCAAATGGGAGCCTTCCGCAGTTATTTTCTGGTAAACGGCAGTACGGCAGGGCTTCTGGCTGCTGTCAGTACGGTCTGTGAAAAGGGCGGACGCCTTCTGATCGGCAGGAACTGCCACAAAGCGGTATATCATGGGGCCTATCTGCGGGAACTGCGGCTGTCCTATCTGTATCCGGAAGTCACGGACTGGGGCATACAGGGAAGCATTGCGCCGGAAGAGCTGGAACGGGCACTGACAGAAGCGGAGCAGAATGATGGGGAGGAGCCCTTTCAGGCAGTACTGATCACGTCGCCGACTTATGACGGTGTGGTGTCGGATATCGCTGCTTTGGCAAAGATCTGCCACAGTCACGGCGTTCCGCTGGTGGTGGATGAAGCCCATGGGGCACATTTCGGCCTGGACGGAGGCAGTGGATTTTTTCCGGAAAAGGCAATTGCACTGGGTGCGGATTATGTGGTGGAAAGTCTGCATAAGACATTGCCGTCTTTGACACAGACCGCCGTGCTGCATACGGCGGACGCGCCTCTGGTAAATGACACAAAGCTCCGGCAGTATCTGGGAATCTATCAGACCAGTTCTCCTTCCTATGTGTTTATGGCGGGAATGGACCGCTGCACGCGGATTCTGCGTAAACAGGGGCAGGAGCGGTTCTGCGTGTATGAGCAGCGGCTGCGTCAGTTTTACCGGAATACCCGGAACCTGCAGAAAGTGGAAGTCTTCTGTCCGGAATATGACCGGATACAGAAATCGAGTGCAGATATCCCAAACCGGGGAAATGCCTCACAGACATCTGCCGGGCGGAAAAGCTCCAACGGGGAGCCTGCGGCGGGACTGGCAGCTGGAATCTTTGACCGGGACCCTTCCAAAATCCTGATTTCAGCCAGAGCGGGCGGCATGGCCGGGCAGGAGCTGCATCAGTGGCTGCTGCGGGAAAAACACCTGCAGATGGAAATGGCCTCCGGCCATTATGTTACGGCTCTGACCAGTCTGATGGATACGGAAGAAGGGTTTTGCCGGCTGGAAGCGGCGCTGCGGGAACTGGACCAGATGCTTTTATCCGGGAAAATGGGCAAAACCAGTGCGGGCAGGGAGGAGCTGCCGATTCTGACAGATCGGGAGATTTACCTGCGGAACCGGAAAGTACGGGAACTGGCGGAGGCCCTGGATGCGCCGCAGACGGAAGCGCCGCTGGAAGAAGCGGCGGGAAAGATATGCGGGGAGTTCGTATATCTGTATCCGCCGGGGATTCCGCTGCTGGTGCCGGGGGAGGAAATCAGTGAGGAAATGGCGCGTGTGATACGGTTTTGCAGGCATGGGGGACTGTCGGTAGAGGTGTTAGGGGGAGAGAAAAAAGTTTTCAAGATACGGGTTTTGTAATATACTGTTTACAGCGTCATGTTATCGGTATGCCACATCATGCTTGCATGAATGCGGCATACCGATGACATGACGCGCCCCTCCAATGAGGAAGGAGCGGGGCAGGGGCCCCGCGGAATCCGAATAGGAGGTCAGATTGCGGGAATGCGAAGCATGGAGCAATCTGAGTAAACAGTATAGGAACGGAGCGAAGACGCGCCCCTCCAATGAGGAAGGAGCGGGGCAGGGGCCCCGCGGAATCCGAATAGGAGGTCAGATTGCGGGAATGCGAAGCATGGAGCAATCTGAGTAAACAGTATAGGAACGGAGCGAAGACGCGCCCCTCCAATGAGGAAGGAGCGGGGCAGGGGCCCCGCGGAATCCGAATAGGAGGTCAGATTGCGGGAATGCGAAGCATGGAGCAATCTGAGTAAACAGTATAGGAACGGAGCGAAGACGCGCCCCTCCAATGAGGAAGGAGCGGGGCAGGGGCCCCGCGGAATCCGAATAGGAGGTCAGATTGCGGGAATGCGAAGCATGGAGCAATCTGAGTAAACAGTATAGGAACGGAACGAAGACGCGCCCCTCCTATGAGGAGGGAGCGAAGAAAAAAACAAGGAAGCGGAGCAGCCATGGGAAAGCTTTTCGTTTTGATGGGCAAAAGTGCCTCAGGAAAAGACACAATTTATGAACAGCTTCTGAAAAGAAACTGTCTGGGACTGCAGGCCGTTGTCCCATATACCACCCGTCCGATCCGCTCCGGCGAAATACCGGGAGAGACATACCATTTCTGCTCCGCGGAGGAAGCGGAAGCCATGCGGCAGGCCGGCCGGATTATTGAACTGCGCACCTACCAGACGGTGCACGGCCCATGGAGTTATTTTACGGCAGATGACGGCCAGATCAATCTGAAGAACAACAGCTACCTGCTGATCGGAACTCTGGAATCCTACCTGCGGTTCCGGGAGTATTTCGGCGCCCGGGCAGTGATTCCGCTGTATATTTTCGTGGAGGACGGGGCGCGCCTGCAGCGGGCCCTGGACCGGGAACGCAGGCAGCGGGAACCGAAGTATGAGGAGATGTGCAGAAGATTTCTGGCGGATCAGGAAGATTTTTCCGAAGAAAAACTGGCAGAGGCCGGAATCCGGAAAACCTTTGAAAATCTTGAGCTGGAACGTACGGCCGCGTCGCTTCAGGAATATATGGAACGTGTGCTGGCACAGACAGAGGAGTCATAGAGATGGCGGGATTTGCTGAAATTACCGGACATGAAAAAATCATCGCCCATTTACAGAAAGCCGTGACCACCGGTCAGGTGTCCCATGCCTATATCTTTGACGGACCGGACCGGTCAGGAAAAAAGATGCTGGCAGAGGCCTTTGCCATGGCGCTTCAGTGCGAAGCAGGCACCGGGGAAGCGTGTATGACATGCCGCTCCTGTCATCAGGCACTGGGACACAACCAGCCGGATATCATCTATGTGACCCACGAAAAGCCGAATACAATTTCCGTCAATGATGTGCGGGAACAGTTAAACGGAGATATTTCCATCCGCCCGTACAGCAGCAGATACAAGATTTATATCGTGGATGAAGCGGAGAAGATGAATGTGCAGGCACAGAATGCCCTCCTGAAAACGCTGGAAGAACCGCCGGCCTATGCGGTGATTCTGCTGCTGACCAACAACAGCGCCGGTTTTCTGCAGACCATCCGTTCCCGCTGTGTGACGCTGAGTTTAAAAGCGGTACCCTCCGAACAGATCCGTCAGCTGCTGATGCGCAGGTATCAGATTCCGGATTATGAAGCGGAGATCTGCGCGGGATTTGCCCAGGGAAATGTGGGAAAAGCCATCGCTCTGGCCGGCTCGGAGCGGTTTCGGGAACTGAAGGACCTGACCCTTCGGCAGGTCCGCCGCCTGGCGGATACACCGGACTATGAACTGGCGGAACTGGTGGAGGAACTGTGCGGACTGACCGAGGAGGTCGGTGAGTACCTGGATCTGCTGCAGATGTGGTATCGGGACGTCCTGTATGATAAGGCGTCGGGGGATACCGAAAATCTGATTTTCCGGGATCAGCAGGCAGAAATCATCCGTCAGTCCGGGCGGGTTTCCTACCGGGGGCTGGAGATCATACTGGAGGCAGTGGACACTGCACGGCGCCGGATCCACGCAAATGTGAAAAAAGAGCTGGTGCTGGAATTAATGTTAATGACGATTAAGGAGAATATAAAATGACGCAAATCGTAGGAGTTCGGTTCCGGATGGCCGGAAAGATTTACTATTTCAGCCCGAAGGATTTGGAGATGTCCCGGGGAACCCATGTGATTGTGGAGACCGCACGGGGCGTGGAATACGGAACGGTAATTATCGGACCGAAGGAAATTCCGGAGGAAGAAGTGGTTCAGCCGCTGAAAGATGTGATCCGGGTAGCCACGCCGGCGGATGAAGACCACGAAAAAGACAATCGGTTCCGGGAGCGGGAGGCTTATCTGATCTGCAAGGAAAAGATCCGGGCCCATAATCTGGAAATGAAACTGATCAAATCAGAGTATACATTCGACAACAATAAGCTGCTGTTTTATTTTACTGCAGACGGCCGAGTGGATTTCCGCAATCTGGTCAAGGATCTGGCCAGTGTATTTCACACCAGAATCGAACTGCGCCAGGTAGGCGTACGGGATGAGACCAAGATTCTCGGCGGTCTGGGAATCTGCGGCAGGGAGCTGTGCTGCCATACGTTCCTGTCGGATTTTGCCCCGGTATCCATTAAAATGGCCAAAGAGCAGAATCTGTCGCTGAATCCGGCCAAAATCAGCGGAGTCTGCGGAAGACTGATGTGCTGCCTGAACAATGAGGCAGACACCTACAAGCACCTGAACAGGGATCTGCCGAAAAATGGATCCAGCGTGCGTACACCGGAAGGGCTGACAGGAACCGTCCACAATGTCAATGTACTGCGTCAGACAGTAAAAGTGCTGATTGAACAGGGCGACGAGCGTGAAATCCGCGAGTACGCGGTGGAAGACCTGCGGAAAGCACAGAATGGAAATACGGAAGAAGACAGCAGATCCGGCGGCAGAGAGCTGATTCATACAGACGGAAAGGCATCCGGCCGGAGCGGCCGGGCAGACAGACAGGAAAACCCGCAGGAAGCAGGAAGATCCAGAAGCCACAGCGGCGGACACGGCCACAGCGGAAAAGGAGCTGCTTACGGCAAAGAATCCGGCAGAGATCGGAAAAACGGATCCGGGGAAGGCAGAGAACAGGGGCACCGGGGAGGCAAAGGGCGCCGGCCGGCTTCCTCCGGCGGAAGAGACCGGAATTATGAAAAAGAGCGGAATACCGCAGGACCCGGCGGAAGAGACCGGAATTATGAAAAAGAGCAAAATGCCGCAGGACCCGGCAGCAAAGACCGAAACCGTGAAAAAGACCGGAATTTCAGGGAAACCCGGGACAGAGACAGAAATAAAGAGCGCAGGGAGCACAGTAGCCGGGGAAATTCCGGTGAAAGAGAACGATCCGGCGGAAAGAACGGAAAGAACGGTTCCGGCGGGCCGCAGCGTCCCAAAAACAGGACACGCAGGCCAGGCAATCGGAGCACCGGCCATACCGGTGGCAGAGAGCAGAATAGAGATGGGGAAAAAACCCAGCAGAAAGAAAGCAATCGGGAATCGGAATAATGGATGAGAAGAAGGTGGCACTCAAGCCCGGAGAACGCATCGATGACCTGCAGAGAAACGGCTATCAGATCATACAGGATCCCAGCCGTTTCTGCTTTGGCATGGATGCCGTACTGCTTTCCGGTTACGCACAGGTAAAAGAAGGGGAGCGGGCCATTGATCTGGGCACCGGTACAGGGATTATTCCCATTCTTCTGGAAGCAAAGACAGAAGGAGAGGATTTTACCGGCCTGGAGATTCAGCCGGAGAGCGCGGATATGGCCCGCCGCAGTGTAGAACTGAATCACCTGCAGGACAGAATCCATATTGTGACAGGAGATATCAGGGATGCTTCGAACCGTTTCGGAGCATCCTCTTTTGACGTGGTTACTTCCAATCCGCCCTATATGATCGCGCAGCACGGACTGCAGAACGCGGAAAGCGCCAAAAGTATCGCCCGGCATGAGGTGCTCTGCACACTGGAGGACCTGATCCGGGAGAGCGCCCGGCTGCTGCGCCCCCAGGGCCGTTTTTATCTGGTGCACCGCCCGTTCCGGCTGGTCGATATCTTTGCGCTGATGCGGCAGTATGGCATAGAACCGAAGCGTATGAAGATGGTGCATCCCTTTGCGGACAAGGAGCCCAATATGGTACTGCTGGAGGGGTTCCGGGGCGGACGGCCCCGGCTGACGGTGGAAAAACCGCTGGTGATTTACCGGGAACCGGGAAAATATACGGAAGAACTGCTGACCGTCTATGGCTATTAGGCATTCGCCGGAATCCGCCGGATCTCCGGCACAGGAACACGCGGCAGACGCAAAAAGGAGCGGAATTATGGCAGAAAATAAAAATAAAGGAAAACTGTATCTTTGCGCGACGCCCATCGGCAATCTGGAGGACATTACGCTGCGCGTGCTGCGCACGCTGAAGGAAGTGGATCTGATCGCGGCGGAAGATACCCGCAATTCCATCCATCTGCTGAATCATTTTGACATTCATACGCCGATGACCAGCTATCATGAATACAACCGGATCGAAAAGGCCTATGATCTGGCCCGGCGTATGGAAAACGGGCAGAATGTGGCATTGATCACAGACGCGGGAACGCCTGGAATTTCCGATCCCGGAGAAGATCTGGTGCGGATCTGCATGGAACGGGGCATAGAAGTAACCTCCCTGCCGGGAGCCGCCGCCTGTGTGACCGCACTCTCCGAATCGGGTCTGCCGACCCGAAGATTTGCCTTTGAGGCTTTTCTGCCCTCTGACAAAAGGCAGCGGGCCAGAATCCTGGAAGAACTGAAGACAGAGACCCGGACGACGATTCTCTATGAGGCGCCTCATCATCTGAAAAAAACGCTGGCCCTGCTGCGGGATACGCTGGGAGACCGGCGTCTGACCATCTGCCGGGAACTGACGAAGCGCTATGAGACCATTCTGCCCATGACACTGGAAGCTGCCTGCCGGTACTATGAACAGGAAGAACCCCGGGGAGAATATGTCCTGGTGCTGGAGGGGCGCAGCCGGGAGGAGCTGGACCGGGAACAGCAGGCCTCCTGGGAGCAGATGTCCCTGACGGAACATATGGCCCGCTATACGGCCCGGGGGATCGACCGGAAAGAAGCCATGAAGCAGGTCGCCCGGGACCGGGGGATCGGCAAGCGGGACGTGTACCGCATGCTTCTGGAAGAAGAAAAGGATTAAGGGAAAAAAGAGGAACCGCCGGTTCCGGCAGATGCCGGAGTCGGCGGTTCCTCTTTTGGCAGGCGATGGGTTCTGCGGCCGGCGGGTTATGTCAGGGAATGCTTTTCATTCGGCCTCTGGGAGGTGCCCGGCGACGCTTTCACCCGGTCGCCGGGGCAATGGCCGGTGATGTTTACCCGGTCAGTTTCCGGAAGTGCCCGCGGTGCTGTCCGTCAGCGTAAACAGGGAAGTCTGCCGGTTCTTGCGGTCGATCAGGTGGTTGTATTCCAGACAGCGGTAATCGGCAATAAGGCCGGAGTAATTCGTTTTGTCGTTGTAGCTGTAATACCGGCCGCTGCGGTCCATATAGCCTACGGAATCCAGGACCGGAAGCTCCTGATACATGGCCGCCAGGAATTTCTGATAAGGGGTCTGGGGCAGACCGGCCAGTTGGGAAACCAGCGTGGAAAGATAGTTGGCGCTGATTTTGTCCAGGGTTTCCTCCGGAATGTCATAATTGGCCCAGATGACAAAGGGCGTGGTGTAGCGCTGCTGGGTCTGTTCCGTGCTTAAGGAATCCAGATCCGTACCGTACAGCGATTCATAGAAACTGTCTTCCACCGCGGGCTGATGATCACCGAACATGCAGATGATGGTGGGTTCTTTCACTTTCTGGAAGTACTGCACCAGCTGCTTGAAGGCACTGTCTGAATATTTGATCAGTGACAGATAGCGGGTGGCTTTTTCATAATTTCCGGCAGGCCTGCGGATAGAGATGCCTTTCTTGAAATTGTCGTAATCCATCGCGTATCCGCCGTGATTCTGCATGGTTACGTTGAACAGGAAAAAGGGTTTGGAAGTGTCCCGCTTGCGGTACATGCTCTCCACCATCCGGAAATCATAGGAATCGCTGACAAAGCGGCGCAGCAGCATGTTCCGGTTTGGATAGCGTTCCTTTAACAGCTGTTCGTATTCGTAGGAATCGTTATTTTTCTTATAGGTATTCAGAATATCCGCGTCTACGAAATCTTCGATGCTGACATAGCGGGGGAATCCGAAATTCTTGTATACATTAATCCGGTTCCAGCCGGAAGCGTAGTAGGGGTGGAAGGCCGTGGCGGAGTATCCCAGCTGTTTCATATTTGATACCAGGGTGGGCATGTGGTCGTCTTCTTTTATATAAGACTGGTATACATTGCTTCCGGCCGGCAGATAGGAGATGGAATCTCCGCTCAGGAATTCATATTCCGTATTGCTGGTGCCGGCGCCGAAGACGGGAACCTGCAGGGTGCCTTTGATGGTATTCCTGGTCAGGCTGTGGATAAACGGCATGTAGTCTTTGTTGGTTTTCAGATCCCCCAGGGTGCCCAGGTCTGCCAGGGATTCGTTCATGATGCAGATCACATTGGGCGTGGCCGTTCCGGCTTTATAAGTATCCTTTCCCGTCAGCAGACTGACGGAGGTGGAGGAATCGCCGTCGGTTTCGTATTTGGAGACTTCCCGGTCGATGAGGTCGGAAAGCTTGGTGACATCATATCCTTCCGGCTTGCTGATATGCAGGTATTTTAAATTCAGGCAGAAATTAAACAGGGTGCCGGTGTTGTGGTAGCCGCGGCTCTGATCCCAGAAATCCGGCTTGTAGCCCCGATTGGCCAGAAAACTGGTGCAGAACAGGATGAAAAGGACCACAAGGACATAAATGGCGGAAAGAACCCGGGCCAGGACCCGGGAAGCCCGGAAAAAGGGACGGACATTTTTCATTTCCTTATTCAGCAGATAGATCAGAAACATGAGAATGGAGGCGGTGATCAGCTGCCAGGTCAGTTCGTAGGTATAGCCGTCCGCCACTTCCATGCCGGTGCCGAAGGTGGAGATGTCCGTGGGAAGAAAGGGGGTGCCCCGGAACAGATCAACCCAGTAGTTCAGCATGGCCAGTACATACAGGGCAATATTCACCACCAGACCGCTTAAGTGATATCTGCCGGAAAACAGATAGACCAGCAGATAAAAGAACAGATAGACCGCATAGTTCAGCAGAAAGGTGGGTACGGAGAAATTGTAGATAAATTTCCCGTTGAAGGTCTCCACCATCTGCATGGAGGCGATGGGCATCAGGAAGAAAATGACAGTATAATAAGGTAAGGTCATTTTGTCACTGGTTGTGACACGCACGCCGATGAAAAAGCCGGCCAGAGGCGCGGCCAGCAGGGAAAAAGCCAGCACTGCGGCTCCGTAGGCGTTTCCCTCCTGCAAATAGAGATTCCGGTACCGAAGCACGAAAAGCAGCATAAATACAGTAACTGCCAGCGCCAGCAGGCGGATCCATTTGCGGGGGGCCAGCCGGAAGGAGATGTTTTCCTTGAAAAAAGCGCGTGGGGAGCGGCGGTTGGGGGAGTTGTTGGTCTGATTCATCATATGTCCATCCTGAATAAAAAAACGTCAGATGGAGGGTCCATGTGACGTACAGTAGCTGCTGAAGTCATAAAATGACAGGGGCAGTAAGCCGCCCCTCTGTGCCGGATCTTCCGGCACTGTAATCATTAAATAGCAGAACCGCGGTTCTGTCAATATCTGCGGCTTGCGGAAATTCTGAAATTTCTGTGAGGGAATCTTAAGAAATAAAGGGAAATGTGGTAAAATCAAGTAGAATACCGCGGGCGGCAGGATCCGCGGGAACAGGAAGCAGACAGGGAGGAGAGCAGCCTATGGATGAGATCAGACAGTTAAAGGAATGGATAGACGCATCTGAAGATATTGTATTTTTCGGCGGAGCAGGCGTGTCGACAGAGAGCGGCGTCCCGGATTTCCGCAGCAAGGACGGTCTGTACAACCAGCACGACGTCCGGTTCGATCAGTACCGGCCGGAATATCTGCTCAGCCACAGCTGTCTGATGAATGAACCGAAGGTGTATTTTGAATACCACCGGCAGAAGATGGACACCCGGAAGATCGAGCCCAACAATGCCCACCGGTATCTGGCGGCGCTGGAGCGCACCGGCAAATTAGACGCCATTGTGACTCAGAATATTGACGGACTGCATCAGAAGGCAGGCAGCAGAAACGTCTGTGAAATCCACGGCAGCGCCCTGCGCAACTACTGCGTACGCTGCGGAAAGACCTATCCGGCGGATTATATATTTGAATCCGAAGAACCGGTGCCCCACTGCGCCTGCGGCGGAATGATCCGGCCGGATATCACACTGTATGAAGAAGGACTTCCGGAAAAAGCGGTGCGCCATGCGGTGGAAGCCATTGCCGGCGCGGACATGCTGATCATCGGAGGCACCTCCCTGACCGTGTATCCGGCAGCGTCCTATATTGATTATTTCCGGGGAAAATATCTGGTGATTATTAACCGGGATGAACTGAATATCCGGAAAAACGCGGATACGCTGGTGATCCATGAAAAGATCGGCGAGGTATTCACCCGGGTGGCGGCGCTGCAGGGGATTCAGCTGTAAAATTTCCGGGAATCAGGAAGAATTCCGCAGAGAATTCGGTAATTTTGCCGGAAAAGAAAATGGAAAAAATACTTGCTGCAGATATGCGTTTCTGATATAATATCACTCTGTGATATATTTTTTACGTTAATTAAGTAAGCAGCACCGCTGTTTGTCGTTAGCGTTCCTTGCTCCGGACGAAGATCCGGGGCCACAAGACCAGAAGGAGGTAAGAAAGCATGAGCAAATATGAATTAGCACTGATTGTGAATGCCAGAATCGAAGACGACGCCAGAGCTGCAGTTGTCGACAAAGCGAAAGGTTACATCGAGCGTTTCGGTGGAACTGTGACAGAAGTTGAGGACTGGGGAAAGAAGAAACTGGCTTATGAGATTCAGAAGATGAGCGAAGGATATTATTACTTCATCCAGTTCGATGCTGACGAGACTGTTCCGGCTCAGTTAGAACAGAATGTTCGTATTATGGACAACGTGCTCAGATTTTTATGCGTTAAGAAAGACGAGGCATAAAAGCTAGTTAAGGAGTGATCCTATGAACAAAGTCATTTTAATGGGACGTTTGACCAGAGACCCTGAAGTGAGATATTCACAGGGTGAGAACGCCACACAGATTGCAAGATATACACTGGCTGTAGACCGCAGATTCAAGCGTCAGGGAGATTCCCAGACCGCGGATTTCATCGGCTGCGTGGCTTTCGGCCGCCAGGCGGAGTTTGCGGAGAAGTATCTGCGCAAAGGGATCAAGATCGCCATTACAGGCAGAATCCAGACCGGCAGTTATACCAACCGTGACGGCAATAAAGTGTATACCACAGATGTGATCGTGGAAGAACAGGAATTTGCTGAGAGCAAGGCAGCAAGTGCGGAACACGCGGCATCCTATCGGCAGAATGCAGGCGCGGAAGCACCGGCTCCGGGCGAGGCAGTAGGAGACGGCTTCATGAATATTCCGGACGGAATCGATGAGGAGCTGCCGTTTAATTAAGGAGGAAGTACAATCATGGCTTACAATAAAGAAGGCAAAAGCGGCTCTTACAGAAGAGGCGGCAATCGCAGAAGAAGAAAAGTATGTGTATTCTGCGGCAAAGATAATGTAATCGATTACAAGGATACAGCCAAGCTGAAGAGATACATCTCTGAGCGTGGCAAGATCCTGCCGAGAAGAGTAACCGGCAACTGTGCAAAACATCAGCGTGCTATCACGGTAGCAATTAAACGTGCCCGTCACATCGCCCTGATGCCATACGTACAGGACTAATTTACACGGTATTTTAGCAGTATGCGTGAGGTCGCCGCTGATGGTTCAGCGGCGGCCTTTTCTGTTTTTCGGAGATTGGAAATGGCGGCTGTGGGGGCCGCTGGCGTAAGGAAAGAGAAAAGTTATGTGGAAAATGATTAATGATGTGATCACTGCCGTGGACGGATACGTGTGGGGAGTCCCCCTGATGGTCCTGATTCTGGCGGGCGGTGTGCTTTTGACCGTGCGCATGGGTGTGATGCAGTTTCGGCGCCTGCCGCTGGCGCTGAAATGGATGGTGCGGAATGAAGAGGGCGGAAGCGGAGAAATCAGCAGCTTTGCGGCATTGTGTACTGCCCTGTCGGCGACCATCGGAACCGGCAACATTGTCGGCGTGGCTACCGCCGTATGTACCGGCGGCCCGGGGGCACTGTTCTGGATGCTGGTGGCGGCCTGTTTTGGTATGGCCACAAAATACGCAGAGGGCCTTCTGGCCGTCAAATACCGTACCGTTGATGAAAACGGGCACAGCCTTGGCGGACCGTTTTATTATATTGAACGGGGTATGGGGCCCCGGTGGAAATGGCTGGCAAAGATCTTTGCCTTCTTTGGCTGCTGTGTCGGTCTGTTTGGTATCGGTACCTTCAGCCAGGTAAACGGAATCTCCAGCGCGATTAAGAATTTCTTCGATCCGAAGGCACTGCACACGGTACAGATCCCGGCTCTGGGAACCTACTCCTGGGCGGTGGTGATCTCCTCCCTGGTGCTTACCTTTTTTGTTGCCCTGGTGCTGATCGGAGGCATCAAGCGGATCTCCAATGTCAGCCAGATTGTGGTACCGTTTATGGCGATTATCTATGTGGTATTTGCGGTGACCCTGATTATTCTGAATATTCAGCATATTCCAACAGCCGTGGCAGTAGTGGTCAAAGGAGCTTTCAGCCCGCGGGCGGTGACCGGCGGCGTGGTCGGTTCGATGTTTGTTGCCATGCAGAAAGGTATTGCCCGCGGTATCTTCTCTAACGAGGCAGGCCTGGGCAGCGCGCCGATCGCGGCGGCTGCGGCACAGACCAAGGAGCCGGTGCGTCAGGGTCTGGTCAGCATGACCGGTACCTTTATTGATACGATTGTCATCTGTACCATGACCGGACTTTCCATTGTTATGACCGGTGCATGGCAGGTCAAAGGCATCGAGGGCGTGGAGGTGACCACCTATGCCTTCCAGCACGGGCTTCCGTTCCCGTCCCGGGTATCCGCCTTTATTCTGATGCTGTGTCTGGTGTTTTTCGCCTTTACCACCATCTTAGGCTGGGATTATTACAGCGAACGCTGTTTGGAGTATATCACCGGCGGGAAGACAAAGGCCATCCGGATCTTTCGCTGGTTCTACATTCTGGCCGTGTTTATCGGACCCTACATGACGGTCAGCGCAGTCTGGACCATCGCGGATATTTTCAACGGACTGATGGCGATCCCGAATATGATCGCGATCCTGACCTTAAGCGGAGTTGTGGTGAAGGAGACCAGGGACTTCTTCCGGGCCGGCAAGCATAAATCCAAGTAGGAAAGCCTGAGCGGATATGTTATAATCATATACACTCGGAGGTTTATACCATGCCAGATGATATCAAAATCTATGACAATCTTAAGAAATACTCCAAAGTTCCGCTGCTTCTGACGATTGCCTTCGCGGTGCTGAATGTACTGATATATCTGATTGATATCCGCGCGGGAGCGCTGGGTACAGTGATTATCGCGCTGTATCTGGCTGTGCTTGGGATTTTCCTGAAGTCCGGCGAACCGCGGATCCTGGATGAGATGGTGGATTTTGCCGCGCAGTATAATTCGATTCTGAAGCAGATGATGGAGCATTTTTCCATCCCCATTGCGCTGACAGACGGCGCAGGCAAGCTTCTGTGGGTGAATGAGCAGTTTACGGCACTGACCGATGTGGGCAAAGACTACCGCAAATCCATCACCTCCGTGTTCAGCGGGATTACCATCGAACGCCTGAAAAAAGAAGAAGAACAGGACCTTATTGTGGATTATGAGGAGCGCAGCCTGCGGGCCCATATCCACAGGATCCGTCTGGAAATCGGGGATCCGGACGCGGAGAATGCAGCCGGCAGTGCGCCGGAGCAGTCCAGGAAAGAAAAGAAAAAGTCCTGCGCGGCGGATGGCGGAAACGCCATTTATATGATCCAGCTCTTTGATGAAACCCGTCTGATGCGGGCCGAACGGGAAAATGAAGACCTGAAGATGATCCCGGGGCTGATCTATATTGACAACTACGAAGAGATCGCCGATACCGTGGAAGAGGTCAAGCAGTCCCTGCTGCTGGCGCTGGCAGACCGCAAGGTGAACCGTTACTTTGCCTCGGTGGACGGCTTAGTGAAAAAAATCGAAAAAGACAAATATTTCGTCGTCTTCCGGAAGCAGTATCTGGAAGAACTGGAAGAAAATAAGTTCAGCCTGCTGGAAGATATCAAGACCATCCGTCTGGGAAATGAAAGCTCCATGACCTTGAGTATGGGACTGGGATTTGCGGGTGGAAGCTACGCGAAAAACTATGAGTACGCCAGAGCCGCCATCGAACTGGCCATCGGCCGTGGCGGGGATCAGGCGGTATTAAAGACCGGAGACCGGGTGGCCTATTTCGGCGGCAACAGCGAACCGGTAGCCAAATCCACCCGTGTCAAGGCCCGTGTCAAGGCGCTGGCTCTGCGGGAGATCATTATCGAGCGGGATAATTTCTACATCATGGGACACTCCATTGCGGATGTGGACTCTTTTGGCGCGGCCATCGGCGTTTACTGCGCGGCCAGACAGCTGGGCAAACATGCCCAGATTGTCCTGGATGAAGTGAATACTTCTCTGCGGCCGATCTGTGACTGCTTTTCGCCGGAGCACGGATATCCGGAGGATCTGCTGATTACTTCGGAAAAAGCGCTGGAACAGCTGCAGCCCCAGACGGCGCTCATTGTGGTGGATACCAACCGGCCCAGCTATACGGAGAGTCCGCAGCTTCTGGCCAGGGCAAAGATGGTGGTTGTCTTCGACCACCACAGAATCGGGGAGGAGACTATCCGGGGAGCGGTGCTTTCCTATATTGAGCCATATGCTTCTTCCACCTGCGAGATGATCGCGGAGGTGCTGCAGTATTTTGATGATGACATCCAGTTAAACGACGCGGAAGCGGATGCGCTGTACGCAGGAATACTGATTGACACCAACAACTTCATGACCAAGACAGGGGTCCGCACGTTTGAGGCGGCGGCCTATCTGCGGCGCTGCGGCGCGGAGACCACCAGGGTCCGGAAGCTGCTGCGGAATGATATGGGCGCCTACAAGGCCCGGGCAGAAGCCATCCGCCACGCGGAGGTATACCGCAATTCCTTTGCCATCAGCGTATGTCCGGCGGATGAGATCGAAAGTCCGACGGTGGCCAGCGCGCAGGCGGCGAATGAACTGCTGAATATTGTGGGAATCCGCGCCAGCTTTGTGCTGACAGACTATCACGGAAAGATCTACATCAGCTCACGTTCCATCGATGAGATCAACGTGCAGCGGATTATGGAGCGTCTGGGCGGCGGCGGACATATGAGCACCGCGGGAGCCCAGCTGGCAAACTGCTCCATCGAGGAAGCTGTCAGCATCATCAAGAACACCATAGATGAAATGATCAAAGAAGGAGATATCAGGGAATGAAAGTAATTTTACTTGAAGACGTAAAGTCTCTCGGCAAAAAAGGTGAAATCGTATCCGTCAGCGACGGCTACGCAAAAAATATGCTTTTTCCGAAAAAACTGGCGCAGGAAGCCAACGGAAAGAATTTAAACGACCTGAAACTGCAGAAAAAGCACAATGATAAAGTGGCGGCAGAGCACCTGGCAGCGGCGAAACAGCTGGCAGCAGATCTGGAAGGGAAAAAAGTCGTGATTCCGATCCGTTCCGGTGAGGGCGGCAGGATTTTCGGCTCCGTATCCACGAAGGAGATCGCAGAAGCGGCCAAAGAGCAGCTTTCTCTGACGCTTGACAAGAAAAAAATGGTTCTGTCTGATCCGATTAAGGCTCTGGGAACTTATGAAGTACCTATCAAACTGCATCCGCAGGTAACGGGAACCCTGCGGGTACAGGTGGTTGAGGCGTAGATTCCGGTCGGAGAGAGATTATGGCGATAGAAGACGGAGCTCCGATGAAGCGGACTATGCCCTTCAGCCTGGAGGCGGAGCAGTCTGTGATCGGCGCGATGCTGATGGACCGCGACGCGATCATGGAAGCATCCGAATTACTTACAAAAGAAGACTTTTATTACGCGCAGTACGGGCTGGTGTTTGAAGCCATTGTGGAGCTGTTTAACGAAGGCAAACCGGCCGATCTGGTTACCCTGCAGGAACGTCTCCGCGAAAAAAACGCGCCGCCGGAGATCAGCAGTCTGGAATACGCGGGCGAATTGCTGGCCGGTGTGCCTACTTCGGCAAACATCCGTTACTACGCGGAAATTGTCCAGGAGAAATCCATGCTCCGGGCGCTGATCCGCACCAACGAGTCCCTGGCAGAAGAATGCTATCAGGGGAAAAAACCCCTGGACGAGATTCTGGAAGATACGGAACGCAGTATTTTTTCCCTGCTGCAGGACCGGAATACCGGAGACTATGTGCCGATCAAACAGGTGGTCTTGAACAGCCTGAACAATATCGAAAAGGCGTCCATGACCCAGGGGACGGTAACGGGGATTGCCACCGGATTCATTGATCTTGACTATAAGCTGTCCGGCCTGCAGCCCTCGGACCTGGTGCTGGTAGCCGCCCGCCCTTCCATGGGAAAAACCGCGTTTGTCTTAAATATCGCGCATCATGTAACGGTGATCGATCACCTGGCGGCCGCGATTTTCAGCCTGGAGATGTCCAAGGAACAGCTGGTAAACCGTATGCTGGCGCTGGAAGGCAAGATTGACGCCCAGCTGCTGCGCAACGGCAACCTGTCCGATTCGGACTGGGAGAAGCTGATCGAAAGCGCCAGCACCATCGGCAAGTCCAAGCTGATTATTGATGATACGCCGGGAATCTCCATGAGCGAACTGCGCAGCAAGTGCAGAAAATACAAGCTGGAGCATGATATCCAGATCGTTATTATCGACTACCTTCAGCTGATGGTGGGATCCGGAGAATCCAGACAGCAGGAGATCTCGAATATTTCCCGTTCCCTGAAGGCGCTGGCCCGGGAGCTGAATGTTCCGGTGGTGGCGCTGTCCCAGCTGAGCCGCGCGGTGGAAAAAAGGGACAACAAGCGCCCGATTCTGTCGGATCTGCGGGAATCCGGCGCCATCGAGCAGGATGCCGATGTGGTCATGTTCATTTACCGGGATGACTACTATAATAAAGATTCCGAAAAAAAGGGCATTGCCGAGATCAATATCGCCAAGCAGCGAAACGGTCCCATTGGTACCGTAGATCTGGTGTGGATGCCGGAGTATACCAGATTCGGCAATCTGGAGATGGATCGGAAGTCCTGACAGATACAAGATCTGGATTTCGCGGCAGAAGGGGAAAACGTCGGCAGAATACTATATTTTGTGGTGCTGGCGTCCCGTATCGCCGACAGGTGGTATTTTCACAAAAAAACTGAAGTTTCAGCTGTACAGGGGTTCTGTTCTGCGCTATACTAAATCTGGTATCGGTCGGATTTGTCCGGGACAGGATGACAGCAGTTTGATGGAAAGCAACGGGGATCAGGAGGAGATCTGTGAGCGCAGAACCAAAGGGTGATTACGAACCAAAAGGGCACTATTACGAGATTGCGACGACTTTCGGCGGCAACCTGACGGTAAAGCCGGTGGCGGTTCCTTCCCATGTCCGCGAGCAGCGCCGCAGGGAAGCCAGACGCCGACAGATTGAGCACTGTGTGGCCAGGAACAGAGAGCGGGAATCCCGCATGAGCGTCCGGTCCATTCTGTTTTACTCCATGATTCTGGTAGCCGTCTGTCTGGTATGTTATCTGTATCTTACCCTGCAGAGCCGGGTAACCGCCCATGCGGCGGAAGTCAGCAAACTGCAGAGCCAGGTCAGCGCGAAGATCAGCGCCAATGACATTCTGCAGAAGCGGATCGAAACCAGGTCCGATCTGTTCAAGATCAAAACGGCAGCCGCGAAGGATCTGGGCATGAAACAGATTACGAAAAAACAGATTGTTTACTATTCGGTGCAGAATCAGGATTATGTGCTGAGTTATAAGTAGATTTTTCAGGGAATGCCATGGCATACCGGTATACCGGTATGCCTGTTTTTTTTAATACAAATCCCTGAATATTCTTGTGTGTCCTTCGGAATTGTAATAAAATACCACTGTTAGAGACAAACAGCAGTAAAGGAGAACACACAAATGGGATATGTAGATGAAGTGCTCGAAAGAGTAAAAACCAAAAACGCTTCCGAACCCGAATTTCTGCAGGCAGTCGAGGAATTCATGGAGTCGGTGCGCCCGGTAATTGACGCCAATGAAGAGCTTTACCGGAAAGAGGCTATTTTAGAGCGTATTACCGAGCCGGACAGACAGTTCAAGTTCCGTGTGGCATGGGTGGATGACCAGGGACAGACACAGGTTAATACCGGCTATCGTGTACAGTTCAACAATGCCATCGGACCGTACAAAGGCGGCCTTCGCCTTCACCCGTCTGTATATATCGGAATCATCAAATTCCTGGGATTTGAGCAGATTTTCAAAAACTCCCTCACCGGCCTTCCCATCGGCGGCGGCAAGGGCGGTTCTGATTTTGACCCGAAGGGAAAATCTGACCGTGAAGTGATGGCATTCTGCCAGGCTTTCATGACGGAACTGTGCAAGTACATCGGCGCGGACGTGGATGTACCGGCAGGCGATATCGGAACCGGCGCCAGAGAGATCGGTTATATGTTCGGCCAGTACAAACGGATCAAAAATCTGTATGAAGGTGTTCTGACCGGCAAGGGACTGTCATACGGCGGTTCTCTGGCACGTACCGAAGCAACCGGCTACGGGGTATTATACCTGACCGAAGAGCTGTTAAAGAACCATAACAACGACATCAAAGGCAAGACCATCTGCGTATCCGGTGCCGGCAATGTAGCTATTTACGCGATCCAGAAGGCACAGCAGCTGGGCGCGAAACCGGTGACCTGCTCAGATTCCACAGGCTGGATCTACGATCCGGATGGAATTGATGTGGAGCTGTTAAAAGAGATCAAAGAAGTGAAACGTGCCCGTCTGACAGAGTATGCGGCAGCAAGACCGCAGGCGGAGTATCATGAAGGCCGCGGCGTATGGAGCGTGAAATGTGATATTGCACTGCCCTGCGCGACACAGAACGAGCTGCTGATCGACGACGCCAAAGCACTGGTTGCCAATGGTGTCACTGCAGTTGTGGAAGGCGCGAATATGCCGACTTCCCTGGACGCAACCAAATATCTGCAGGAGAACGGCGTTCTCTTTGTTCCGGGCAAGGCTTCCAATGCAGGCGGTGTAGCTACTTCCGCTCTGGAGATGTCCCAGAACAGCGAGCGTCTCAGCTGGACTTTCGAAGAAGTAGATGCCAGACTGAAGGATATTATGGTAAATATCTACCACAATATCGACCAGGCAGCAAAACGCTATGGCAAAGAAGGCGACTATGTAGCCGGCGCCAATATCGCGGGCTTTGAGAAAGTCGCAGACGCTATGCTGGCACAGGGTGTGCTGTAAGAAGCAGCTTTCTGCGCACAGGCAATAAATGGCTGAAAAACTGGAAAACCGGCCGATTTCCGACTGTTTCAGTGGGGAATCGGCCGGAAATCAGGCATGTTTTCATCGGAAACATGCCTAAATTTTTTACCTGTTTTTGCAAGTTATCGTTCATATTGCCCTTTCGTCCGGAAGAGGCTTGTCAAACAAAATCATTCGGCTTATATTTATAAACAAGCAGATATTTATGGAGGTAAGGGTATGAGTAACAAGGAAATTGTAATTGCTGACGTTGCTGATAAGTATGAGAATCCAATTGCAGAACTGGTACAGGTAGCCTGTCAGTTCTCCAGTAATCTTTTTCTTGTAGACAAAGGACATCGCATCAACGCTAAGAGCATCATGGGTATCATGGCCTTCAACCCATCCAAGGGAATGAAGATTCAGGTGGAAGCGGACGGTGCGGATGAAGCCAACGCGATCCATGCTATGGAACAGTTCCTGCTCTGCCAGTAAAAGGCGCGGATCTGCGTCAGCCCGTAAGAAGGCACAGATCAGAACACACAGGTGACAAATGAAACAGTAAAAACAAGCCGCAGACCGCCGACGGGAATTCCCACCGGCGGTCTGCGGCTTTTCTGTCCGTTCCGGAACCCGCGCAGCGCCGGGAGTTCCGGCGCATACACGAGGGTCAGCAACGGTTAGTCCTGATTGTGTTCTGCCTTATATTTCGCAACGAATTTTTTGATGCGGTTGTACGGGTTTAACAGATCGCTGATGGAAGCGTCATGGTTGACGGTGTCGATGATATAAGCGATATATTTGGCCATACGGCAGTTGATGTAATACGGACGGCTCAGAAGTTCTTCGGTCTGATAGGTCAGGTCGGTGGTCACGACACGGTAGATCAGGCCTTCCTCTACGGCCTTGTCAAATTTCTCCAGGCCATTGGTGAAAAGACCGAAGGTGGCAATGACGAAGATTCTGCCTGCGTTCCGTTTTTTCAGTTCTCTTGCGACATCAATCATGCTTCCGCCGGAGGAGATCATGTCATCGACGATCCACACATCTTTGCCCTTGCAGTCGGATCCCAGGAATTCATGGGCGACGATGGGATTGGTGCCGTCTACGATGCGGCTGTAATCCCGGCGTTTGTAGAACATACCCATATCTACGCCCAGGACATTGGCCAGGAATACGGCACGGTCGGTGCCGCCCTCGTCCGGACTGATGATCATCAGATGGTCAGAGTCAATGATGATGTCTTTTTCCACGCTCAGGATGCCTTTGACAAACTGGTAAGCCGGGCGGACGGTTTCGAAGCCGTGCAGCGGGATCGCGTTCTGGATCCGCGGATCATGGGCGTCGAAGGTGATGATATTGTCGACTCCCATAGCCACCAGTTCCTGCAGGGCCAGCGCGGAATCCAGGGATTCTCTGGCAGTACGTCTGTGCTGGCGTCCTTCGTAGAGAAACGGCATAATGACGCTGATGCGGCGGGCTTTGCCGGCTGCGGCAGCGATGATGCGCTTCAGATCCTGATAGTGGTCATCCGGAGACATGTGGTTGGTCTGCCCGCACAGTTTGTAGGTCAGGCTGTGGTTGGTGATGTCTACCAGGATAAACAGATCATAGCCGCGGATGGACTGGTTGATCATACCCTTGCCTTCGCCGCTGCCAAAACGCGCGCATTCCGCGTCTACGATATAGCTTTTGCTGGTATAGCCTTTGAAGGCGATATCGTTTTCGTGCTCATGCTGGCGGTCAACTCTCCATTTTACAAGGTATTTGTCGACTTCCGCGCCGATTTTGGAACAGCTCTTGAGCGGAATGATCCCCAGGGCGCCCTTGGGAATTGTCTCAAGATTTCTTTCGTCTGATGACATGTGAGAATCCTCCATAAAACATAGATTTAGATGGTGTTGTATAAATATTACAGCGTGAACTGTAAAAAGCAAAGTCAGCGGCCGCGCAGCTTCTTCAGGATACGGATATCTCTGCCGTGAAGGTTGAGCAGCCGGAAGTTGTCTGTGATCCGCGAAGAGATGCGCTCGGAGTAGATCTGGTCAATCTCTTTTAAGGTGAGATTGGTGGAGATCATGGTGGAGCGCCGGTGCATGATCCGGTCATTGAGGCACGCAAAGAACTGGGATACCGTGAGCGCGTTGGGCAGCTCGGTCCCCAGGTCGTCAATGATCAGCAGATCGCAGTCGAAGATATTGTCATAATCTGTCATATTCCCGGAATCGTGGTGAAATGCGTGATCAGCCAGTATGTCGAAAAACTGCTGCGCACTGAAGTATATCACAGAATGCCCGTGGTCGAGAAGTTCTTTTGCGATACAATGAGAAAGAAATGTCTTTCCCAGGCCGGTGTTCCCGAATAAAAGCAGGTTTCCGCCCTGCTCCTCGAAAGAATCGGCAAACTGCCGGCAGGCCTGTTCGGCTTTTCGGGCGCAGTCCCGGGCGCTGAGGCCGGAGATGGGGTCAATATCCTCTTCGGAATAGTACTCCAGGGAGAATTTGCTGAAATTCTCCTCCGGAAGGATCTCTTTTAAGTTGGACTGGGTATAGATCAGATCAATGGCCGCCTGCCGGAAACAGTGGCAGCGGGTGCGGCCGATGTAGCCCGTGTCTTTGCAGTCCGGACATTCGTAGGGCGGCTCCAGATAATCCGGCGGATATCCGGCGGCCTGAACGGCGCTGTCCCGCCGGCTGCGGAGTTCTGCCGCCCGGAGCCTGAGGGAATCGGTCTCTGCCGTGTCATCATTCAGCAGATGCCGTGCCAGGGAGACGTTGGTATGCGCCAGCTCCCGGTCGATGGCAGCCAGTTCCGGAATGGCCCGGTTCAGCTCTTCTTTCCGGCGGATCCGTTCGTGCTGCCGGCGGATCTGTTTTTCGTCATACGCGCGCATCAGAGTATCGTATTGTGTGTTGGTCAGAGACATACGGTTAAGAATTCCTTCCTGATATTCCTTGTCCTGTGATTTCCCGTATCGGTTCGGCCTGTAATTTCCCGTATCGGTTCGGATAGATTTATTGTAGCAGAAAAAAGGAGTTCTGTGCAGAAAATCCGCAGGATCAGTTTTTCAGCAGCTGTTTCTGCAGGTCGTCGTAGTCGTTTTCCCGCTGTTTGAAGTTGGAAAAGTGGGTGCTTTTGATCTTCGCAGACTCCCTGGGCGCGGCGGCATCCTTTTTCTGCCGGCGGCTCCGGTACTCCGCATCCGCTTTTTCCACATCCGCCAGTGTGCGCAGCTGCCGGGATTCCCAGTTGGACAGGATACGGTCGGCATATTCGAAGCTGGGTTCGTGGATGGCCTGAATCGTGCGCCGGCATGCTTCGGCGATCATTTCGCTGCTGAAGTTCATCTGCCGGTTCCAGCGGTTAATATAATCCACCTCCGAGGGGATCAGGTTGCGTCCCCGGACACCGAAGGATTTCATTACCGTGCGGTAGGCTTCGGAAGAACGGTCAAAGAGCCGGCGGGCCTGTTCCACGGTCTGTATCTGGTTGGCAGCCAGGTCTTCCGCGATTTTTTCCATATAGCGGACACTGGTGTGGCCCTTTGAGACACAGATTTCGATCAGAAACTCGATCAGCTCCGCGGAAAAGTGCATCTGATCGTACCAGGAAAAGATAACGTTCAGGTCTGAGGCGCTCAGGCTGCGGCCGATGTAGCGCTCCGCCACAAAAACCATTTCCGCCACATCCTCCTGCTCGCAGAAGCGGGACAGTTCTTCCGGGGAATAGACGACCGGTTTCGGAACGGAAGCCTGAATGAAGGCGTTGGTCACAGAGCCGGAAGTGGTCTGGCCATGGGGCGCCGGCGGGGTCTGTTCCTCGGAATTGAGGGCTTCGCTCCGCAGGCAGATCCCGGAAAGGCTGCCGTCAGCGGTGTATTCCAGGCGGAGCAGATGGCTGCGCTCCCAGTATTTCAGCGCCCGCATGACATCGCTTTCCGTCAGGTCAAAGTGGTCCGCGATCTGCGGAATGGTGCAGTCGCAGCCCGGCTGGCTGAGACAGTACAGAAGGTGAAGAAAAATCTTCACATAGTCACCGTTGGCATGCACCATGTAATGGCTGATAAAACTGTTCGGCACAGAAGTGGAATTGTTCTTCTGTTCGTGATAGACATTGATGATTTCCATAGCAGACTCACTCTCTTTCCGCCTGGTATTATAACACAGGCAATCCGGACTGAAAAGGGCGCAAACCCGGTCTGTAAGCGGGTTTGCGCTTCTGTGGACAATGTGGATAAGGCCCTGAAAACCGCAGAATCAGGCAGAAAAATATCCACAGTGCCGGAACAGAAAACAGCTGGGACACTGTGGACAGTGTGGATAACTTATTTTGCCAGCAGGTCTTCGCCGATCTGGCAGACGTTTCCGGCTCCCATAGTTATCAACAGGTCATTGTTCATACAATTTTCGGATAAATATTTCTCGATTTCCGCGAAGGAAGGGAAATACAGGCTCTCCGTACCGCGCTTCCGGACTTCGGCAGCCAGGTCTTCGCTGCGGATGCCCAGGGTGTCGGTCTCCCGGGCGGCATAGACGTCCGCGAGAATGACAAGGTCAGCCATGGTCAGAGCGTCGGCAAAGTCGTTCCAGAAAGCCTTGGTCCTGGTGTAGGTGTGCGGCTGGAAGACACAGATGATCCGGTTGTGGGGATAGTTCTGCGCAGCCGTCAGGGTAGCCCGGATCTCAGTGGGATGATGGGCGTAATCATCAATGACAGCAGCGCCCCGGAACTGCCCTTTGTATTCAAAGCGGCGTTCCGTACCGCCGAAAGCGGACAGTCCCCGGAGAATGGTGTCAACGGCAATCCCCGCGTAGGAGGTGCAGGCGATGGCTGCCAGTGCGTTCACCACATTATGGGCGCCGGGAACCTTCAGCTGCAGACGGCCGGCTTCTTCTCCGTAGGCGATGACCGTGAAGGCCGCACAGCCCCGGTCATCATAGGAAATGTCTGCGGCAGTGAAGTCTTCACTGCCGGTGACGCCGAAGGTGGTCACCGCGCAGGACAGATCCGCGGTGATTTCTTCCGGGTGGGGGATGGCGCTGTTTAGGAACAGGCAGCCTTCCGGATCGGTGTTGGCCGCAAACAGATGGAAGGAATGGCGGATATCGTCAATATCCTTAAAGAAATCCAGATGGTCCTCTTCAATATTAAGGATGATCGTGTAGGTGGGACGGAAGTGAAGGAAGCTGTTGGTGTATTCACAGGCTTCGGTCAGGAAAACTTCCGGTCCGCCGACGCGGATATTGCCGCCGATAGCATCCAGAATGCCGCCGACGGAAATGGTGGGATCTGTATCGGCAGCCAGCAGGATATGGGAAATCATGGAAGTGGTTGTGGTTTTTCCATGGGTGCCGCTGACACCGATGGATTTTCTGTAGTTGTCCATGATCTGTCCCAGTAGTTCGGCCCGGGACAGCATGGGGATGCCGGCTTTTTTCGCGGCGGCGTATTCCGGGTTGTCTTCGTGGATGGCTGCGGTATAGACCACCAGATCAATATCAGGGGTGATATTTTCGGCGCGCTGTCCGATGGCAATGCGGGCGCCGTCTTTTTCCAGATGGTCCGTCAGTTCGGAGCGGCGGCTGTCCGATCCGCTGATGGTAAAATGTTCCTTTAAAAGAATCTCCGCGAGGCCGCTCATGCTGATGCCTCCGATTCCGATAAAATGAATGTGAACGGGGTGCTGATAACTGATTTTATACATTTTGTTCTCCATAGGGCCCGAAAGGGCAGATGCTTTCTATTAATTAAGTCATTTGACGTGTTTACCGGATTTCCAAGGATTAAGTATATCAAATCCTGTTTATTTGTAAAGCGTACAGAACCGGGTGTATTTTCAGAAAAAAGTTTAATTTCAGGATGGAAAGCATTGTGTGAAGTATTATGCGTATGATATAGTATATATGTATCATCAGCAGCAGGATTTCTGCTCCTTTTTCGTCATTTTAGACAAATGACAGAAGCGGAAATTAGTCGGTTTTTCATTAGCAAAATATTTGAGACTGGGGTGAAGAAAATGATTCACAAAGAGATGATAGCAATGCTGCTCGCCGGAGGACAGGGCAGCCGTCTGGGGGTTCTGACATCGCGGGTGGCGAAGCCGGCGGTGGCATTTGGCGGAAAGTACCGCATCATTGATTTCCCACTGAGCAACTGCATCAATTCCGGCGTTGACACCGTCGGTGTGCTGACACAGTATCAGCCGCTGCAGCTGAACGCCCATATCGGAATCGGCATTCCGTGGGACCTGGACCGGGCCAACGGAGGAGTCACCATACTCCCGCCGTATGAGAAGAGCGGGGGCAGCGAGTGGTACAGCGGCACAGCCAATGCGATTTACCAGAATATCCGCTATATTGACAATTATAATCCGGAATATGTGCTGATTCTGTCCGGGGATCATATTTATAAAATGGATTATGAGGTGATGCTGGATTTCCACAAGCAGAACAACGCGGACGTCAGCATTGCCGTGATGCCGGTTCCTATGGAAGAGGCCAGCCGCTTCGGCATCGTCGTGGCGGACGAGACACACAGAATCAATGAATTTCAGGAAAAGCCCCCGGAGCCCAAGAGCAACCTGGCATCCATGGGTATCTATATCTTTACTTGGAAGGTGCTGCGGGAAGCGCTGCTTGCCAATAAAGACGTGGAAAACTGCGACTTCGGCATGCATGTGATTCCGTACTGTTTCGACCGGGGAGACCGGATTTTTGCCTATGAGTACAACGGCTACTGGAAAGATGTGGGTACACTGAAGTCCTACTGGGAAGCCAATATGGAGCTGATTGAGCTGATCCCGGAGTTTAATCTGTATGAAGATTACTGGAAGATTTATACCCAGAGCGACGTGATCGCGCCCCAGTATATTTCTCCGGAGGCCGATATCCAACGGGCCATTGTGGGAGACGGATGCGAGATTGCAGGCACTGTCTGCGGCTCTGTGATCGGATCCGGTGTGCGGATCGGCAGGGGGGCGGTAATCCGGGATTCCATCATTATGCAGGATGTGATCATCGGAGATAACGTCCGCATCGAAAAGGGAATCATCGCCGAGGGTACCGTCATTGGAGAGAACGCGCAGCTGGGCATCGGCGAGGAAGTGCCGAATAAATTAAACGAAAAAATATACAATTTCGGTCTGGTGACCGTGGGTGAGCATACCATTATTCCGCCGGATGTACAGATCGGAAAGAATACTGCCGTCTATGGCGCGACAACCAAAGGGGACTATCCGGACGGAGTCCTCGCATCAGGGGAATACATCGTGAAGGCAGGTGGAAGAGAATGAAAGCAATAGGAATTATTTTAGCCGGAGGAAACAATTTCCGCATGCGGGAACTGTCCGCAAAGCGCGCCATTGCGGCGATGCCTGTGGGAGGCAGCTACCGCTGCGTGGATTTCGCGCTGAGCAACATGACGAATTCCCACATCCAGAGAGTGGCTGTGCTGACACAGTACAATGCCCGGTCTCTGAATGAGCATCTGAGTTCTTCCAAATGGTGGAATTTCGGACGGAAACAGGGCGGTCTGTATGTATTTACGCCTACCATCACCAGGGAGAACAGCCTCTGGTATCAGGGCACGGCGGACGCGATCGCGCAGAATATCGATTTCCTGAAAAACAGTCATGAGCCGTATGTGGTAATCACCGGCGGAGACTGCGTATACAAGATGGATTACAACAAAGTCCTGAATTACCATATTGACAAGCATGCCGATATTACGGTGGTCTGCAAGACGCTGCCGGAAGGTTCGGATGTCAGCCGGTTTGGTGTCGTGAAGATGGATGAGGACGCCCGGATCGTTGATTTTGAAGAAAAACCGATGATGACGGATTCTCATACGATTTCCACCGGAATCTATGTCATCCGCAGACGTCTGCTGATTTCTCTGCTGGAACGCTGCATGGAAGAGAACCGGTATGATTTTGTCAGCGATATCCTGATCCGCTACAAAAGCATCAAGAAGATCTACGGATATAAGATGGAAGACTACTGGAGCAATATCGCTTCTGTGGATTCTTATTATCAGACAAATATGGATTTCCTGAAACCGGAGATCCGTCAGTACTTCCTGCGCCAGGATCCCATGATCTATTCCAAGGTATACGATCTGGCACCGGCAAAATATAACGAAGGCGCCGCAGTGCGCAATTCGCTGATTGCCAGCGGATGCATCATCAATGGCAGCGTGGAGAATTCCGTGATCTACAAGCGCGTGTTTATCGGCAAGAACTGTGTGATCAAGAATTCCATCGTATTGAATGATGTATATATCGGAGACAACACACACATAGAGAACTGCATCGTGGAGAGCCGGGATACCATACGGGCCAATTCTTATCTTTGCGGGGAAGATCAGATTAAAATCGTAATGGAACACAACGAAAGATATGTAATGTAGGTGTAACTGCCGCAGGCGAATCATTTGGAGAGTGGGGGAAAAATGAATATCACAGACATTAGAATTCGTAAAATCGACAAAGAAGGCAAAATGAAAGCAGTCGTTTCGATTACCATTGATGACGTGTTTGTCGTGCACGACATCAAGGTAATTGAAGGCGAAAAAGGGCTTTTTATCGCGATGCCCAGCCGGAGGAACGCCGAAGGCGAATATCGCGACGTAGCGCATCCGATCAATTCTGAGACAAGAAAGTACATCCAGGATCTGGTTATGGACAAATATGAGGAAATGCTGACAGCGGGAGCAGGCGCATAACAGATCTGCAGACTGGTGGGAACCGGCATTTCCGGGAAACCGTCTTTCACTTGTGTTTCACTATATTATTTCCAGAAGACAGCCGTTTTTGAGACCGGCTGTCTTTCTTTCTGCTGTCTTTCTCTGTGATACTTGACACAGCCGGCGGTTTCGGTGTAAATTTTACAGAATCATGAGCGTGAGGAGACGGCTGTCTTTTCGCGCCTGAAGCTGTGTCCGCAGGTTCTGCGGACCGAAGAAGAAAAAGAGCCTGTTTGGCAGACGAAAGCAAGGGAGCGAGCATATGTATCTGATTGCGGGACTGGGCAATCCTACTGCACAATATGAGAAAACGAGACACAATATAGGCTTTGATGCCGTCGATGTGCTGGCGCGCAAATGCGGCATTACGATGAACCGCCGGCAGTGCCAGGCGCTCACCGGCACCGGCTACTGCGAAGGACAGAAAGTCCTGCTGGCGAAACCGCTGACCTATATGAACTTAAGCGGGCACAGCATCCGGGACCTGATGCGCTACTACCGGCTGGACCCGGAGCAGGACCTGATTGTGCTGTATGATGATATCAGTCTGGATCCCGGCAGCATCCGGGTCCGCAAAAAGGGAAGCGCCGGCGGACACAACGGAATCAAAGATATTATTGCCATGACGGGAACCAGCGATTTTTCCCGGGTCAGAATCGGCGTGGGAGCCAAGCCCAGGGACTGGGACCTGGCGGACTATGTCCTGGGCAGAATGCAGGGAGAAGACAGGAAACAGGCAGATCAGGCGCTGGAAGAGGCCGCCCAGGCGGTGGGCCTGATGATTACCGGGCGGACCGATGAGGCGATGAACCGGTTTAACCGGAAAAAGAAGCCTGCCCCGAAAGAAACGGAATCGGCAGATAAAGAGAGCAGATCATCATGAAGACATTTACGGAACCACTGACACACCTGCAGGTGTATGAGGAGATTACAGACCGATATAAAACCGCAAAGAAACCGCTGGCCATATCCGGGTGCACGGATCCCCAGAAGTGCCATTTCATGTACGGCATCGGCGGGGATGCCGTCAGAAAACTGATCATCACAAGCACGGAGCAGCGTGCCCGGCAGATCGCGGAAGCCTACGGATTCTATTCGGATACGGACGCAGTGTATTTTCCGGCCAAGGATCTGCTGTTTTACCAGTCGGATATCCGGGGAAACGCGCTGACCAAGGAGCGGATGGCCGCCTATGAGGCTTTGCTGACGTCGGACCATGGAGTCATCGTGACCACATTTGATGCCCTGCTGGGCAAAATCACCGCGCCCCGGATTATGCGGGATGCGGTGCTGCGCCTGGAAGAAGGCGGAATCGCGGAACTGGCGGCTGTGCGGATCCGGCTGACGCAGATGGGGTATGAAAGCTGCTATCAGGTGGAACAGCCGGGGCAGTTCGCGGTCCGGGGCGGAATCCTGGATATTTTCCCGCTGACCGCGGAGCAGCCGGTGCGTATTGAATTCTGGGATGATGAATTGGATACCATACGGAATTTTCAGGTGGATACGCAGCGGTCCTATGAGGAACGGCTGCCCCGGGTGACTGTTTTTCCGGCCGGAGAAGTGATTCTGCCGGATCGGATCCGCAAAGCAGGCACAGAGGCGATTCGCAGAGACGGGGAACAGGGGGTCCGCCGGCTCCGGGAGGAAAGAAAAACAGAAGAGGCCTTTCATCTGAAAGAACTGACGGAACTGACGGTGACACAGCTGCAGGATCTGGACAACCCGGACAGCGCGGAAAGCATGCTTCCCTATTTTGAAGACGCAGGCTTTGAAACGGCGGGACTGCTGGATTTTTTTGCGGATGGGGACAGCCGGATCTTTGTGGATGAACCGGCCCGGTGTCTGGAGGCCGCCCGGCAGGTGGAGCAGGAGTTCTTCACCGGCATGCAGGCCCGGCTGGAGCAGGGGCTGGTGCTGCCGGGACAGATGCGTCTGCTGCAGAGCGTGGAGGAAACCGTCCGGCAGCTGAGAGAGAAAAAACCGCTGCTTCTGACTGTGATTGACGGGCATACGCCGGGGCTGGAGCCGGAGGCGGTATTTCATGTGCCGGTAAAGCCGGTGAACTCCTACAACAGCAATTTTGAACTGCTGGTCAGCGACCTGAAGCGTTACGCAAAGGAAAAATACAGCGTGGTATTCCTGTGCGCCTCTTCCACCAGGGGAAGGCATATGGCAGGGGAACTGCTGGACCGCGGCCTGACGGCCTTTTATACAGAGGACCGGGACCGGGTTGTGCAAAACGGCGAAATCCTGGTGACCCGGGGCAGCCTCACAGGAGGCTATGAGTATCCGGACATTCGGTTTGTGCTGCTGACGGAGCGGGATATCTTCGGCGCCCGCCGGAAGAAGCGCCGCCACAGAAAAATCTATGACGGACAGAATATCCAGAGTTTTTCCGAACTGCATCCCGGAGATTATGTGGTGCATGTCAACCATGGCCTGGGTCTTTACCGGGGAATTGAAAAAGTAGAAGTCGATCATACCATCAAGGATTATATGAAGATTGAATATGCCGACGGGGGCTTTCTGTACGTGGCGGCATCGCAGATGGATATGATTCAGAAATACGCCGGCGCGGACGCCCGGCGGCCGAAACTGAACCGCCTGGGCAGCACGGAGTGGCACAGAACCAGAAGCCGGGTACAGAAGGCGGTGGAAGAAGTTGCCGAAGAACTGGTGGAACTGTATGCCGTCCGGCAGGAAAAGAACGGTTACTGCTATCCGGAGGATACGATCTGGCAGCGGGAATTTGAAGAACAGTTTCCTTATGAAGAGACGGAGGATCAGCTGACGGCCATCGCAGAAACCAAGGCAGATATGGAAAGCAGCAAGATTATGGACCGTCTGATCTGCGGGGACGTGGGATTCGGCAAGACGGAAGTGGCGATCCGGGCCGCGTTCAAGGCGGTGCAGGAGGAAAAACAGGTGGTGGTGCTGGTGCCGACGACGATTCTGGCCCAGCAGCACTACAATACCTTCCTGCAGCGGATGAAGGACTATCCGGTGACCATCGGCATGCTGAGCAGATTCCGCACACCGGCGCAGATCCGGGAGACCATTGCGGGCCTGAAAAAAGGGACGGTGGACATCGTCGTGGGAACCCACCGGGTACTGTCTAAAGATGTGGAGTTTAAAGACCTGGGGCTCCTGGTGATCGATGAAGAGCAGCGGTTTGGCGTAACGCACAAAGAGCGGATCAAACAGCTGAAAAAGAATGTGGATGTACTGACCCTGTCCGCCACGCCGATTCCGCGGACGCTTCACATGAGCCTGGCCGGGATCCGGGATATGAGCGTGCTCACGGAGCCGCCCCAGGACCGCTGCCCGGTGCAGACCTATATTATGGAGTATAATGAGGAAATGATCCGGGAGGCGGTCAACCGGGAGCTGGCCAGGGACGGACAGGTTTATTATGTATACAACCGTGTCAAGGACATTGCGGAGATGGCGGCCAGAATTCAGCAGCTGGTGCCGGACGCGGAAGTGGAGTACGCCCACGGGCAGATGCCGGAACGAAAACTGGAAGAGATCATGTATCAGTATATCAATCATGAGATTGACGTGCTGGTGTCCACCACGATCATTGAGACCGGCCTGGATATCGCCAACGTAAACACCATGATTATCCATGACGCGGATACCATGGGACTGTCCCAGCTGTATCAGCTGCGGGGCAGGATCGGCCGCTCCAACCGGACCGCCTATGCTTTTCTGATGTACCGCCGCAACAAGATCCTCCGGGAGACAGCGGAAAAACGGCTGTCGGCCATCCGGGATTTCTCGGAACTGGGCAGCGGTTTCCGGATCGCCATGAAAGACCTGGAAATCCGGGGAGCCGGCAATGTGCTGGGAGAGGCCCAGTCCGGCCATATGGAGGCGGTGGGCTACGACCTGTACTGCAAGATGCTGAACGAGGCCGTGCGGGAGATCAAAGGCGAGCAGCCCCGGGAGAAGTTTGAGACATCCATTGACATTGACCTGGATGCCTACATTCCGCCTTCCTATATCCCGGATGAAGTGCAGAAACTGGAGATTTACCGCAGGATTTCCATGCTGACCGGTGAGGAAGACAGAGACGAGATGCTGGACGAACTGATCGACCGGTTCGGCGATCCGCCCCGGGTGGTGCAGGATCTGCTGACCATCGCGCAGCTCAGGGTGGAGGCGCACAGCTGTTATTTCACGGAAATCGCAGAGAAAGGCAGCGAAATCCGGTTTGTCTTTTATGAAAAGGCGGCGATTGATCCGGCGAAATTCCAGACCTTTGTGGATTCCCACAGGCATCATTTTACGTTTCAGGCCGGAGGGACACCGAGTTTTCACTATCACAAGCAGAAGAACAGTCCGGATTCCGTGACGCTGATCCGCCAGTTTCTGGCAGACTGCAGAGCGGGGCTCCTGCTGCAGGAACTGACGGCGGCATCTGCCGGCGCAGATAAAGGAAAGAAGAAATGACAGAGAAAAAGAATAATATTATACTGATCGGAATGCCCGGTGTAGGTAAGAGTACCGTAGGGGTCATTCTGGCGAAGATCCTGGGCTACCAGTTTGTGGACAGCGACCTGGTGATCCAGCAGGAGACCGGGAAAAAACTCCGGGAAATCATTGCGGAGCAGGGAACGGACGGCTTTATCCAGACGGAAAACCGGATCAATGCCGCGCTTCGGGCGGAGCGGTCTGTGATTGCCACCGGAGGCAGCGTGGTCTATGGAAAAGAAGCCATGGAACATTTGAAGGACATCGGCGTGGTGGTATACATCAAGCAGAACCTCTGGCACCTGAAAAAGCGTCTGCGGAATATCAAAGGCAGGGGAGTTGTGCTGAAAAAGGGACAGACGCTGGACAGCCTGTACGAGGAGCGCGCCGTATTGTATGAAAAGTATGCGGACGTGATCGTGGATGAGCACGGACTGGATGTGGAGCAGACCATCGAAGCGGTGCAGCAGGCGGTGCAGCCGTACCTGCAGGCAGAGAAATAGCTTCCGGGCCTGCCGGCAGGGCAGATCCGGACAGAGATTTTGTGCGTGTTTGATGGGAAACCGGCAGGGAAAGAGGCAAAATTCAGCATCTTTCATAGAATCCGGGAAATGGTGTTTTTCGGCCTGCGGTTTTGTGCTACAATGGATACTACTCGTATACTGTGCAAAACTTGACAAACACAGGAAGCAGTTTTTATAATATTGGGATATTGGATATTCATGTGGGATGGATCCCACTTCAGGACAGAGGACAGAAATGGATCAGTACGTAATCAAAGGCGGGAATCCCCTGAGAGGCGAGGTTGAGATCGGCGGAGCGAAGAATGCGGCTCTGGCGATTCTTGCTGCGGCTGTCATGGCGGACGAGACCGTAACAATAGAGAATATACCGAATGTGCGGGACATTAACGTGATGCTGGAGGCAATTGCGGGAATCGGTGCCCATGTGGACCGGGTGGATGTGCATACCGTCCGCATCAACGGGAGCTATATCAGCAATGTGAACGTAGATGACGAGGCAATCAAGCGTATCCGTGCCTCCTATTATCTGCTGGGCGCGCTGCTGGGCAAATATAAGGAAGCCCGTGTGGCGCTGCCGGGCGGATGCGCCATCGGAAGCAGGCCCATTGACCTGCATCTGAAGGGGTTCCGTGCCCTGGGGTGTCAGGTGGACATCCAGCAGGGGCAGGTGGTGGCCCGGGCAGACAGCCTGACCGGGACCCATATCTACCTGGATAAGGTGTCTGTAGGCGCCACGATTAATATTATGATGGCGGCCTCCATGGCAGAAGGCAAGACAATTATCGAAAATGCCGCCAAAGAGCCCCATGTGGTGGACGTGGCCAATTTCCTCAACTGTATGGGTGCCAGCATCCGCGGCGCCGGCACGGATGTGATCCGTATTTCCGGTGTGGAGAAGTTCCACAGCACCGAATACGCGTGCATTTCGGATCAGATTGAAGCGGGCACATTCATGATGGCAGCGGCCGCCACCGGCGGAGACGTTACCGTACGCAACGTCATTCCCAAGCATCTGGAAGCCACTTCCGCCAAACTGATCGAAGTGGGCTGCCGCATCGAGGAGTTTGACGACGCTGTCCGGGTTACCGCGCCGGAGACCCTGCATCATACCCAGGTGACGACACTGGCATATCCGGGATTCCCCACAGATATGCAGCCGCAGATGGGCGTGGTCCTTGCGCTGTCGGAAGGCACCAGCACGATTACGGAGAGTATTTTCGAGAATCGCTTTAAATATGTGGACGAACTGGTCTGTATGGGAGCCAGGATTAAAGTAGAGGGCAACATCGCCATTATCAACGGCGTGGAGGGCTTTACCGGCGCCCGGGTCAGCGCGCCGGATCTTCGGGCCGGAGCGGCTTTGGTCATCGCCGGCCTGGCAGCGGAAGGCATTACCACCGTAGATGATATCTACTATATTGAACGGGGGTACGAAACCTTTGACGCGAAGCTCCGTTCCCTGGGCGGACAGATCGAGAAGGTCAGCTCAGAAAAAGAAATCCAGAAATTCAAATTAAAGATCTCATGAGTACAGCCGTCTGCAGAAGAAATTTTCTACTGCAGGCGGTTTTTCCGACAGATAAAACAACATGTGTTGGAAAACCGTCAAAAAGTACACAAATCAACCGGCTGTTGCCATTGACTTTTCCAGGGGCAGGGTGTAAAGTCATTCAAAGAATGCAGAGAGTCTCATAAGCAGGAGACAAAGGGCGGGCATCCGAGCACCGCTGTCGACCCATCAGATCTTTATGGAGGAATACAATGGAAAAGTTATTATTTACTTCTGAATCTGTTACAGAAGGGCATCCGGACAAAGTCTGCGACGCGATTTCTGACGCAATTCTGGACGCATGTATGGCACAGGATCCCATGAGCCGTGTGGCATGCGAATCTATGGCCTGCACCGGATATGTCCTGGTGACCGGGGAGATTACTACAACAGCAAATCTGGATATCCCGTCAATTGTCCGCGAGACCGTAAACGGAATCGGATACAATGACGCAAAGACCGGATTTGACGGCAACACCTGCGCGGTATTCGTGGCACTGGACAAACAGTCCCCTGACATCGCCATGGGCGTGGACCGGGCACTGGAAGCCAGAGAGAACCAGATGACCGACGAGGAGCTGGAGGCCATCGGTGCCGGCGACCAGGGCATGATGTTCGGTTACGCGACCAATGAGACCAAAGAATATATGCCTTATCCGATCCAGCTGGCACACACACTGTCCCTGCAGCTGACAAAAGTCCGCAAAGACGGCACACTGCCGTATCTGAGACCGGACGGCAAGACACAGGTATCGGTGGAATACGATGAAAACGGCTGCCCGAAGCGTCTGGAGGCTGTGGTACTTTCCACACAGCATGACGAAGATGTGACACAGGAACAGATCCACGCAGATATCAAAAGATATGTATTTGATCCGATCCTTCCGGCTGAGATGGTAGATGCGGACACCAAATTCTTCATCAACCCCACCGGCCGTTTTGTAATCGGCGGACCGCACGGAGACGCAGGCCTGACCGGCCGTAAGATTATCGTAGACACCTACGGCGGATACGCGCGTCACGGCGGCGGCGCATTCTCCGGCAAGGACTGCACAAAAGTAGACCGTTCCGCAGCATATGCTGCACGTTACGCAGCCAAGAACCTGGTGGCAGCAGGCCTGGCAGACCGCTGTGAGATTCAGCTGTCCTATGCCATCGGCGTGGCACAGCCTACCTCTATCATGGTAGACACCTTCGGAACCGGCAAGCTTTCGGATGCGAAGCTCAGCGAAATCGTCCGCGAGAACTTTGACCTGCGTCCGGCAGGCATCATCAAGATGCTGGATTTAAGAAGACCGATCTACCGTCCGACCGCTGCATACGGACATTTCGGCCGTACTGACGTCGAACTGCCCTGGGAGGCCCTGGACAAGGTTGAGGATCTGAAGAAATATCTGTAGTATCAGGATACGATATGATATAATCAAGCCATAGCGCGGGTTACGCGCTATGGCTTGTTTTTTCATGTTCTGAATTGTTCCACGAGGGGATTTTCCGGACATCCGCAGACACCAGGAGACAGTATGAAACTAAAGACCCGTATCGCGATATCGTATTTTATTATTATTGTTCTGCCCATCGCGCTGATGTGCGCGGTGTTTTTCGCCATGTATCATCTGCACGTCCGGCAGGTCAGACAGAATTACGGGATTACCAGCCAGTCCCTGGACGGCATGTTCTCCAATTCCATGATGCAGATCAACCAGTATACCAGAACGGATTACGAGGAACTGAGCCATCTGGCGGATGCGGATCCCGCCAAACTGACCGACACATCCTTCCTGAAAGAAAAAAACAGCGCCCTGCGGGAAAAACGCTCCTTTTTGCTGGTGCGCACCGGGGACACCCTGTATTATCAGGGGGATACCGGCACCTACCGGCGCGCCGCGGGATTCTGGATAAAAATCCTGCCGGCCTACGGCACGTCCTATGGAGAAAATGAAGGCTATCTGTACAGCGAAAAAGCGGAAGCCCTGATCAAACAGGTGGATTTCACCGGCAGGGACGGCAGCAAAGACAGTATTTTCATTGTCACCTCTTCTTCCAGCGTACTGCCGGAGGTAAAGAGCAACCTGATCCTGGTGATTGTTTCCGTCATTGTGATTCTTGCGGCCACGGCCTCCCTGCTGATGTTCTGGCTGTACCAGAGCATTATGAAGCCGCTGAAGGAACTGCAGGTAGCCACCAAAAATATAAAAGAAGGCAACCTTGACTTTACGCTGGATTCCGACAGCCGGGATGAAATCGGCGATCTGTTCCGCAATTTTGACGAAATGCGGCAGCGCCTGAAGGAATCCACAGAAGAGAAGATCGAAGCGGAAAAAGAGAACCGGGCGCTGATCAGCAACATCGCTCATGATATCAAGACGCCGATTACCGCGGTGAAGGGGTACGCGGAAGGCCTGATTGACGGTGTGGCAGCGACGCCGGAGAAGCGGGAGCGCTACATCCGGACGATTTACAACAAGGCATCGGAGATGGACGCGCTGATCAATGAGCTGACTCTGTATTCCAAGATCGATACCAACCGGATCCCATATAATTTCCAGAAGCTCAGCGTATCCGCCTATTTCAACGACTGCATCGAGGAGATCGGGCTGGATCTGGAGACAAAGGACATCCGTCTGAATTTCTTGAATTATGTGGATGACACCGTCCAGATCATCGCGGATCCGGAGCAGCTGATGCGGGTGGTGAATAACATTGTCAGCAATGCCGTGAAATATATGGATAAGGAGAAGGGGATGATATTCATCCGGATCCGGGATGTGGGAGATTTTATCCAGGTAGAGATTGAGGACAACGGCAAGGGCATCGCCCTGAAGGATCTGCCCTACATCTTTGACCGGTTCTACCGCACCGATTCCTCCAGGAATTCATCCACCGGCGGCAGCGGCATCGGCCTGTCCATCGTAAAGAAGATCATCGAAGACCATGGCGGCAAGATCTGGGCCACCAGTAAAGAACACATCGGAACAACCATGTACTTTGTTCTGCGCAAATATCAGGAGGTACCTAATGAGTAAGATTTTAATCGTAGAAGATGAAGAAGCCATCGCTGAACTGGAAGAGGATTATCTGGAGCTCAGCGGATTTGAAGTAGAAGTGGAAAATGACGGAACGAAAGGACTGGAACGCGCCCTGGCGGAGAATTTCGACATGTACATTCTGGACCTGATGCTTCCGGGCACTGACGGATTTGAGATCTGCAAGCGGATCCGTGAGGTGAAAAACACGCCGATCCTCATGGTGTCCGCCAAAAAGGATGATATCGACAAGATCCGCGGCCTGGGGCTGGGAGCGGATGACTATATTACCAAACCGTTTTCCCCCAGCGAGCTGGTGGCCCGGGTGAAAGCCCACCTGGCCCGCTACGAGCGCCTGATCGGCAGCAACACGGAGGTTAATGATGTGATCGAAATCCGGGGAATCCGGATTGACAAAACAGCCCGCCGCGTATGGGTCAATGATGAGGAGAAGCAGTTTACCACCAAAGAGTTTGACCTGCTGACTTTTCTGGCCCAGCATCCGAACCATGTGTTTACCAAAGATGAGCTGTTCCGGGAGATCTGGGATATGGAATCCATCGGTGATGTGGCTACCGTGACGGTGCATATTAAGAAAATCCGGGAAAAAATCGAATTAAACACCGCCAAACCCCAGTATATCGAAACAATCTGGGGCGTGGGCTATCGGTTCAAACTGTAACAGGCGGGCAGGGGCAATGAGAGACAGAGGAAAACTTCCGGAAATCCTGCAGGAAGACAAGGATATCATTGTATGCCGCAAGCCGGCGGGGCTGGCGGTGCAGACGGCCAGGCCGGGGCAGCCGGACCTGGTCAGTATTCTGAAAAATTACAGAGCAGACAAACAGGAGCCCCCGTACATCGGCGTGATCACCCGCCTGGATCAGCCGGTGGAGGGGCTGCTTGTCTTTGCGAAAAACCGGCAGGCAGCGGCGCAGCTGTCCCGGCAGCAGCAGAGCGGGCAGTGGATCAAGGAATATCTGGCGGTGGTCTGCGGGATACCGGAGAAAAAAGAGGGGCGTCTGACCGACTGGCTGCGCAGAGACGGGCGGCAGAACTGCTCCGCCGTGGTACCGGAACAGACAGAAGGGGCAAAACGGGCCGTGCTGTCCTACCGTGTCCTGGGTGTCTGCCGGGAGCCTTCCGGCGGGCTGGCGCTGGTCCGGATCCGCCTGGAAACCGGCCGGCATCACCAGATCCGGGTGCAGATGGCCCATGCGGGCTGGCCGCTGTACGGAGACCGGAAATACGGACCGTCCGGGGATTCGCCTTCCGGCGCGGCGCTGGCCCTGTGCGCTGCCCGGCTCACTTTCCGCCATCCGGGGACCGGCCGTGAGACAGAGTACCGGATTACACCGAAAGGCCCGGGGTTTGCAGTGTTTTCCGAAGACCTGCAATCTTGTAAAATCACGGGAATATGATAGAATAAACGAAAGTCACTCCCTGCGCGGAAGCGGGAGAAGAGGACTGGATAAAATGATGAGGAGATAATTGGAAAACATGGCAAAAGATAAGAAACTTGTGGAAGCGATTACCCCTATGGAAGAGGATTTCGCCCAGTGGTATACCGATGTGGTGAAGAAAGCGGACCTGATGGCGTATTCCAGCGTCAGAGGCTTTATGATCTTCAAACCTGCCGGCTATGCCATCTGGGAGAACATTCAGAAGGAGCTGGACCGCAGATTTAAGGAAACCGGCGTGGAAAATGTATACATGCCCCTGCTGATGCCGGAGAGTCTGCTGAAGAAGGAAGGGGAGCTGGTCAACGGATTCGCGCCGGAAGTGGCGTGGGTGACTGAAGGCGGAGAATCCCCGCTGCAGGAGCGCCTCTGTGTCCGCCCGACTTCCGAGACTCTGTTCTGCGATTTCTACAAGGATGACATACAGTCTTACCGGGACCTGCCGAAACTGTACAACCAGTGGTGTTCCGTGGTTCGCTGGGAGAAGGAGACCCGTCCGTTCCTCCGCTCCAGGGAATTTCTGTGGCAGGAAGGACATACCGCCCATGCCACAGCGGAAGAGGCGGAAGCCCGCACCGAACAGATGCTGAATGTATACGCGGACTTTCTGGAGGAAGTGCTGGCGATTCCGGTGATCCGGGGACAGAAGACAGAAAAAGAGAAATTCGCCGGTGCCCAGGCCACCTATACGGTAGAAGCGCTGATGCATGACGGCAAGGCGCTGCAGTCCGGCACCAGCCATAATTTCGGCGACAAATTCGCCCGGGCGTACGGCGTGCAGTACACGGACAAGGACAACCAGCTCAAATATGTCTACCAGACATCCTGGGGAATGACGACCCGCACCATCGGCGCGCTGATCATGGTCCATGGAGACGATTCCGGCCTGGTGCTCCCGCCGCGGATCGCGCCGACGCAGGTAATGGTGATTCCGATCCAGCAGAAGAAGGAGGGTGTGCTGGAGCGCGCCCGGGAACTGTGCGAACGCCTGTCCGGGGTATGCTCCGCCCGTCTGGATGACAGCGACAAGAGCCCGGGATGGAAGTTCTCCGAACAGGAGATGCGCGGAATCCCGATCCGTGTGGAGCTGGGACCGAAGGATATCGAGAAGAACCAGTGCGTACTGGTGCGCCGGGACACCAGGGAAAAGACCTTTGTCTCCCTGGATCAGCTGGAAACAGCAGTCACCGAACTGCTGGATACGATTCAGAAGGATATGTTTGCCCGGGCAAAAGCGCATCGGGATGCCCACATCTGGGATGCCCGCAGCTATGCCGAGTTTAAGGACACCGTAGAAAACAAGACCGGGTTTATCCGCGGCATGTGGTGCGGAGACAGAGCCTGTGAAGATAAGATCAAAGAAGAAACCGGCGCGACATCGCGCTGTATGCCGTTTCATGATCAGGAAGGGATCTCCGATGTATGCGTCTGCTGCGGAAAACCGGCGAAAAAGCTGGTTTACTGGGGACGGGCATATTAAATATCACGACACGGAAGCAGGCCGGAGACACAGCGTCTTCTGCGCGGAAGCAGTGACTGCTTCGCGGCGGGGCGGACAGCAGGGTCTGCCGGCCGCGGCCGTTTCAGAAGGAGAGACGAAAGACGTGTATGAACATACAGCTGCCTGAACATGTAAAATACATTATCCATACCCTGGAAGCCGCGGGATATCCCGCATACGCCGTGGGCGGATGCGTCCGGGACAGTGTGCTGGGCAGGACGCCGGAGGACTGGGATATTACCACCGCAGCCCATCCGCGGCAGGTGAAGGCGCTTTTTTCCAGGACGGTGGATACCGGGATCCGGCATGGAACGGTTACCGTTCTGCTGGAAAAGGAGCAGTACGAGGTGACCACATTCCGCATTGACGGGACCTATGAGGATGCCAGACATCCCAGCAGCGTCACTTATACGCCGGACCTGAAAGAAGACCTGAAGCGCAGGGATTTTACCATCAACGCCATGGCATACAATGAACGGGACGGATTTGTGGATGCCTTCGGAGGCCTCACGGACCTGGCAGAAAAACGGATCCGCTGCGTGGGAGATCCGCGGGAGCGGTTTTCCGAAGACGCGCTCCGTATGCTGCGGGCTGTGCGTTTTGCCGCGCAGCTGGACTTTTCCATTGACAGAGACACCCGGGAGGCGATCGTTCTGCTGGCGCCTGCGATTGCCCAGGTCAGCGCGGAGCGGATTCAGACGGAACTGGTAAAACTCCTGGTATCGGACCATCCGGAACGCCTCCGGGATGTCTGGGAGACCGGAATCGCGGATGTGGTATTTCCGGAATTTTCCCGGATGATGGTGACGGAACAGAACACGATCCATCACTGCTATACGGTGGGGGAGCATACGATTCACGCGGTGATGAATATGGAACCGGACCGCCTGCTGCGGCTGGCGATGCTTTTTCACGACATCGGCAAGCCGGCCTGCCGCACGACGGACGCCGACGGCGTCGATCACTTCAAGGGGCATCCGGCTGTGGGGGCGCAGATGACCAGAGAGATTCTGCGCCGTATGAAATTTGACAACCATACCATCCGCCGGGTATCCCGGTTTGTGGAAATCCACGAAGACCGGCCGGCGCTGACGGAGACAGCGGTCCGTAGGAGCCTAAGCCGCACCGGACCGGAGAATTATCCGGATTTTTTCCGGATCAAACGGGCGGACATCCTGGCCCAGAGCGATTATATGCGTCAGGACAAATTAAGCAAACTGGAAGAGCATATCCGTCTGTACCACGAGATCCTTTCCGCGCATCAGTGCCTGACCAAGAAAGAGCTGGCGGTAACCGGCAACGACCTGATCGCTGCCGGCGTGCCCCGGGGCAGACAGATCGGCGAGATACTGAATGGTCTGCTGGAACATGTACTGGAAGTCCCGGAAGACAATCAGAAGGAGATCCTTCTGGCGCTGGTTCAGGACGGAACGGTCCGAAGCCAGTCATAGAAAACGCAGCAAAAGTATATACTCGAAACGCCGGAACTGGCGGACAGAAAATGAAGGAGGAAGACTATGGGCTATCGTGAAGCATATGAACAGTGGCTGTCAGATCCGTATTTTGATGAGGCAACCAAAGCGGAACTCCGATCCATCGCGGATGATGAGAAAGAGATCGAAGACCGGTTTTACATGGAACTGGAATTCGGCACAGCCGGTCTGCGGGGCGTCATCGGCGCAGGCACCAACCGGATGAATATTTATACCGTCCGCAAGGCCACACAGGGACTGGCCAACTACATCATGCAGGTGGGCGCCCAGTCCAAGGGGGTGGCGATTGCCTATGATTCCCGTCATATGTCGCCGGAATTTGCCCAGGAAGCGGCCCTTTGCCTGGCAGCCAACGGGATACGTGCCTATATTTTTGAGTCTCTGCGGCCGACGCCGGAGCTGTCCTACGCGGTGCGGAGACTCGGATGCACTGCGGGAATCAACATCACAGCCAGCCACAATCCTTCGGAGTACAACGGATACAAAGTATACTGGGAAGACGGCGCCCAGATTACGCCGCCCCACGATACCGGAATCATGGCGCAGGTGCGGGCCATCACAGATTACAGCGCCGTACGGACGATGACGCGGGAAGACGCGGTGCAGCAGGGAATGTATCAGGTGATCGGCAGCGATATTGATGATCCCTACGACGCGGAGCTGAAGCGTCTGGTACTGAACCCGGATGTGATTAAAGAGCAGGCAGACAACATCCATATCATATACACGCCGCTGCACGGCACAGGAAATCTGCCGGTGCGCCGGATCCTGAAGGAACTTGGCTTTACCCATGTGCATGTGGTGCCGGAGCAGGAGCTTCCGGACGGGGATTTCCCCACGGTTTCCTATCCGAATCCGGAGTCTGAGGAAGCCTTTGCCCTGGGGCTGAAGATGGCCAGGGAGCAGAAGGCAGATCTGGTACTGGCGACGGATCCGGATGCCGACCGCCTGGGCGTGTATGTCAGAGACGGACAGACCGGAGAATACCATCCGCTGACCGGAAATATGTCCGGCTGCCTGATCGGCGCCTATGAAATCAGCCAGCGCAAGGTAAAATCCGGTCTGCCGGCGGACGGGGCGTATATCAAGTCCATTGTTACCACCAATCTGGCAGATGCCATCGCGAAACACTACGGCATCCGTCTGGTGGAGGTGCTGACCGGCTTCAAATACATCGGCCGCCAGATGCTGGAGTTTGAAACCAAGGGAACCGGCACCTATCTGTTCGGTATGGAAGAAAGTTACGGCTGTCTGCCGGGCACCTATGCCAGAGATAAGGACGCGGTAGCCGCTTCCATGGTTCTGTGCGAGGCAGCGGCTTATTACAAAGCCCAGGGAAAGACCCTGTGGGACGCCATGCTGGAGCTGTATGAGACCTACGGGTATTACAGCGACCATGTAGAGTCGATTACCCTGAAAGGCAAGGAAGGCATCGAAAAGATCCGGAATATCATGGAAACCATCCGGAAGAATCCGCCGACAAAGATCGGTTCTCACCCGGTGGAGGTGTTCAGGGATTACCAGACCGGCATCCTTCGGGATCTGCGTACCGGAAAAGAAGGAAAAACCGGACTTCCAGCCTCCAATGTGCTTTACTTTGAACTTCCGGAAGACGCCTGGGTCTGCTTCCGGCCCTCCGGTACAGAACCAAAATTAAAGTACTATTTCGGCGTCCGGGGCACATCCATGGAGGATGCCGCGGCCAGAGCCGAAGAGCTGCGCCGGGATGTGGCTGCAGTGGTGGCGCCCTTCCTGCAGTAAACCGATGCCGGAGGGGAAGTGTGCTTTTCCTGCAGGCACCGATGCCGGAAAGCGCGTGGGTTTCCCGGCAGGATACGCATACAGGTATTACAGAAAAGTAAAAAAATTCTCAGTTTTGTAGGAAATGTAATGAATCCGTAACAGTTTTCTTGACAGGGCAGAGAAAATAAAGTATAAATGATTTATAGCGATTTTACGCAGAAAGTGGGAATTTACACGGGTTTGCCCGCTCCCGCCAATCATAATTTAGGAGGACATAACATGAATAAATCTGAATTAGTAGCAGCAGTAGCTGAGAGAGCCGGACTGCAGAAGAAGGATGCGGAAAAGGCAGTGACTGCTTTCACAGATGTTATCGCGGATGCCTTAAAGGCAGGAGATAAAGTTCAGTTAGTTGGTTTTGGTTCTTTTGAAGTAACCGAGAGAGCCGCAAGAACAGGCAGAAACCCGCAGACAAAGCAGACCATCGAGATTCCGGCTTCCAAAGCTCCTAAATTCAAAGCAGGAAAGGCATTAAAGGATCTCGTGAACGAGAAATAATCGTTCCATACAGAGCGCGCGTCCTGCAGGACGCGTCAGGAAGACAGATAAAACGGGGGAACAGCTTTGCAGAAAGCCGTTCCCTCTCTTATCATCACAGCGCGGCGGAAGGACTGCCGCCGGCAGTACAGGATACAGACAGTACAGGATACGATATGAGACTGGATAAATATCTGAAAGTGTCACGCCTGGTGAAACGCAGGACCGTGGCCAATGAGGCCTGTGACGCCGGACGCGTCACGGTGAACGGCAAAACAGCCAAAGCATCCCAGAATGTAAAAGTCGGAGATATTATCGAGATTGCCTACGGCAACCGGGCGGTGAAGGCAGAGATCCTTCAGATCGCGGATACCTCCCGCAAAGAAGAAGCCAAGGAAATGTTCCGCTATCTGTAGCAGGATGCGCAGGCGGGGCGGTATGCAAGCAGAAGGAAGTGTATATGGCATCTATGTCATCCCCAGACAAATCATCCAAAAGCAGAACACAGAAAAACAGAAAACGCGCCGCCGCCCAGAAACGGCATGCCCAGAGCAGGGTACATCGTCTGAACGCGCTCAAAGATAAAAAACGCAACCGGATCGCGAAGCTGTGCGTATCCGGGATGGCAGTCGCGCTGGTGGCGATCCTCTCGGTGCAGATCCTGCAGCTGGATGCCAGAAACAAATCCTACCAGGAGCAGAAAGCGCAGCTGGAGACCCAGCTGACAAGCGAGAAGAACCGCACGAAAAAGCTGGAAGAAGAGAAAAAATACGTAAACTCCGATCAGTATGTGGAAAATGAAGCCAAATCCAAACTGGGCATGGCTGGTGATGACGAGATCGTATTTAAGGAAAAATAACAGGCAGAAGCAGGAAGCACAGGCATGGTACGCCTGCGGCTTCCGAAAAAACCGCAGCACAGCAGAAAGGCCCGGACGACGGGCCTTTTCTCTTTTTCTGCCGGTCAAACAAAGAGGAATGGAAGTCAGATATGGAAAAACAGGTGCTGAATTATATGAGACTGCATCAGATGACCCGTCCGGGACAGCTGGTGCTGGCCGGGGTGTCCGGCGGCGCGGACTCGGTCTGCCTGCTTCTGGTGCTGCATGCCTTAAGCGGGCAGCTTAAGATCCGGCTGACGGCGGTGTACGTGGAACACGGCATCCGCGGCGCGGACAGCATAGCGGACGGTCGGTTCGTGCAGCAGCTCTGCAAAGAACTGGGAATCCCGTTTCTCATGAAGCAGGTGGATGCCCGGGCCGCGGCTGAGGCCGCCCATGAGACGCTGGAGGAGGCGGCCAGAAGACTGCGGTACCAGGTTTTTCACCAGACGGCGGATGCCCTGGGGGCGGCGAGGATTGCGGTGGCCCATCATGGCGAGGACTGCGCGGAGACCATGCTCTTCCATTTGGTACGGGGAACCGGACTCACCGGACTTACCGGCATCCGGCCGGTGCGGGAACAGATTATCCGACCGCTGCTGTGCGTCAGCAGAGAAGAAATCGAAGACTATCTGGCGGCGCGGCAGCAGACCTATGTTACCGATGTCACCAACAGTGACCTGAACTACGCCAGAAACCGGATCCGCCACCGGGTGCTGCCCCAGCTGGAACAGATCAACAGCCGGGCGGTGGACCATATGCGCCGGACCGCGGAGCACCTGATCGCAGTGGAGGACTATCTGGCCGGGCAGATCCGGGAGGCCCGCCGGGCAGCAGTGCGGAAAACCGAAAACGGCGCGGAAATTTCCTGCCGGGCGCTTGAGACCCTTCATCCGGTGATACGCCAGGAGATGATTCATCAGCTTCTGGGAGAAACGGCGGGAAGCCGGAAGGATCTAACCCAGCGGCACATCGACGGAGTGCTGGAACTGGCGGCAGGACAGACCGGCAGGCAGATCATCCTTCCCTATGGGATGACGGCCCGCCGGAGCTATGATACACTGCTGCTGGAAAGGAAGGCAAAACCCGCGGAATGCGGAAAACCCGCGGCAGCAGTTTCACTGGGCGGACCGGGGGACTATCTGCTGCCGGACGGCACCTCCTGCCGGGTGCAGCGCAGTCCTTATGCCGGAGATGCAAAAAAAATAGAAGAAAAAGCATATACGAAATGGTTTGACTGTGATAAAATTAAAAATAGTCTGCAGATACGTTATCGTCGGCCGGGGGACTACCTGTGTGTGACGGAATCCGGCGGCAGAAAAAAGCTCAAAGATTACTTTATCGATGAGAAAATTCCGCGGGAAGCGCGGGATCAGATCCTGCTTTTAGCGGACGGTTCCCACATCCTGTGGGTGTTGGGACACCGGATCAGCGCCGCATATAAAGTCACCGAACAGACAAAGACTGTACTGCAGGTTCAGGTTAATCAGAAATAAGAGGTATTTATTCAATGAGTGAAACAATCAAAGTCATGATCAGCGAGGAGGAAGTAGAGGCCAAGATCAGCGAACTGGGCAGACAGATCACGGAAGAACTGAAGGGAGAGCCGGTCAAGCTGATCTGCATTCTTCGTGGAGCAGCTTTTTTTGCGTGTGAGCTGGCCAAACGGATTGAGGCACCGGTATATATTGATTTTATGTCCGCTTCCAGTTACGGCAACAGCACGGAGTCATCCGGACAGGTTACCATCAAGAAGGACCTGGATGATCCGGTGGAAGGAGAAAACGTACTGGTAGTGGAAGATATCATTGACTCCGGCCGTACACTGAGCTTTCTGCTGAAGGAACTGAAAGCCAGGGGCGCGAAGAAAGTCATGCTGTGCACCCTGCTGGACAAACCGGAACGCCGTGTGGTGGAGGTGCCGATTGATTACTGCGGATTCCGTATTCCGGATCAGTTTGTTGTCGGCTACGGACTGGATTACGCACAGAAATACAGGAACCTTCCCTATATAGGAATTGTGGAATTTGATTAGAGACACCGTTGAAAAACAGGAGGAACAGACCATTGCGTAGATCGAGGGGGTTATGGATTTATATCTGCCTCATTCTGATCGTTCTGGCGATTATCCCGTCGCTGAGCGGAAGATGGGGCTCATCCAACAGTACGTATTCCTACAGCCAGTTTCAGGAAGATGTACAGGATAAAAAAGTAAGCAGTGTGGAGGTGGACCAGAACGAAGAAGTTCCCACCGGTTCACTGAAGGTCACACTGACCGACGGTCAGGAGATGACACTGTATGTATCGAATGTCAATGACGCGCAGAAATATTTGGACCGGGAAGGCGTGACCTATGCGGTGAAGGATGTGCCCGGTGAGAACATATGGGCAGACATTCTTCCGTCCATTATCCTGATCGTCATTATGATTGTCTTTTTCGCAATGATGAGCAATTCCGCCAACGCGGGCGGCGGAGCCAACAGCAAGATGATGAACTTCGGCAAAAGCCGGGCATCTATGACAAACGGCGAAAATGTCAACGTAAGCTTTGAAAATGTAGCCGGCCTGGAAGAGGAAAAAGAAGAACTGCAGGAAATCGTGGATTTCCTGCGGGATCCGTTCAAATATACGAAAGTCGGCGCCAGAATTCCGAAAGGCGTACTGCTGGAGGGCCCTCCGGGTACCGGTAAGACATTGCTGGCCAAGGCAGTGGCCGGAGAAGCGAAAGTACCGTTTTTCTCCATTTCTGGTTCGGACTTTGTGGAGATGTTCGTGGGTGTCGGCGCGTCCCGTGTCCGTGATCTGTTTGAAAATGCCAAGAAAAATGCGCCCTGCATCGTCTTTATTGATGAGATCGACGCTGTGGCCAGACGCAGGGGCACAGGCCTGGGCGGCGGTCATGACGAGCGGGAGCAGACACTGAACCAGATGCTGGTGGAGATGGACGGTTTCGGAGCCAACGAGGGAATCATCGTGATGGCCGCCACGAACCGTGTGGATATTCTGGATCCGGCGATCCTGCGTCCGGGCCGTTTTGACCGGAAGGTCGTAGTCGGCCGTCCGGATGTCAAGGGCCGGGAAGAGATCCTGAAGGTTCACTGCAAAAACAAACCCATCGGCGATGATGTGGATCTGAAGCAGATTGCCCAGACCACGGCAGGATTTACCGGCGCGGATCTGGAGAATCTCATGAACGAGGCGGCAATCGGGGCAGCGAAGGAAAAACGCAGCTTTATCCGTCAGGATGATATCCGCAAGGCCTTCGTGAAGGTTGGAATCGGAACCGAAAAGAAGAGCCGCGTGATTTCCGATAAGGAGAAACGGATCACTGCCTTCCATGAGGCAGGCCATGCGATCCTGTTCCATGTGCTTCCGGATGTGGGACCGGTCTATACCGTATCCATCATTCCCACCGGACAGGGTGCGGCAGGCTATACCATGCCGCTGCCGGACCGGGATGAGATGTTCTACACCAAAGGACACATGCTGCAGGATATTGAGGTGGCACTGGGCGGCCGCATTGCGGAGGAGATGATTTTTGACGATATCACCACCGGCGCCTCCCAGGACATCAAGCAGGCGACACAGGTAGCCCGGGGAATGGTCACCCGGTACGGCATGTCGGATAATATCGGCCTCATCAGTTATACCAGTGACGATGATGAAGTGTTTATCGGACGGGATCTGGCCCATCAGCGCAGCTACGGGGAAAATATTCAGACAGAGATTGACGCGGAAGTGAAGCGGATCATTGATGACTGCTACAGGGAAGCACGCCGGATCATTGAGGAGCATGAAGATGTGCTCCACCGCTGTGCGGAACTGCTGCTGGAAAAAGAGAAGATTCACAGAGAAGAATTCGAAGCGCTTTTCGAGAAGAAACCGGATCCGGCGGAGCCGATTGCTTTTGAGGAAGTTTAGCATTTAGTTAAAATTGTGACAATATGTACAACAGGCAGCAAACTACAACTTTCAATGATTGTAGCATTTTTAACAAAAAACAATTGAAAATAATGCGAAGTTTATGCACACTTCGGGAGCAGGTTTTGTTATTATAATAACCGTAAAAACCCCCAATACATTATTTTAGTTTTTTGCTAACCCCAATAGTAAAAAATACCTTCTCCTGAAGAGGCAGCGTTCGATAGCTGCCTCTTCCTTTTTTATATCCGGAGAAATATAGGAACAAATATTCCTTCGTCTGCCGGAGAACATGTCGGCAGCGGGGGCAGAATCCGAGGGAAGTATTTATGGATGAAATGAAATTTATGAACAGTTTTTTCAGTGACGGCACAGAAGATTACTGCTGTCCCACAGAACCGGGGAAGTATGACGCGGTAACCATCCGCTTCCGGCTGATGGAGAATACGGCGGATGCCGTATGTCTCTATACGGGGAAAAGCCGGATCCCCATGCGAAAAGACTGTAATCTGTGCGGGTTTGATTATTATGTGACGGAAGTACCGCTTACCGGGGAAGAATTCCGGTATCGATTTCAGATTGAGCGGGGCGCGGACATTTATCATTATGACCGGTATGGCGCCTGCAAGGAAGACCGGCGGGAGTATGAGTTTGTGCTGGAACCGGGCTTTTCCGTGCCGAAGTGGGCCCGGGGCGCAGTGATGTATCAGATTTTTGTGGACCGTTTCTGCTGCGGCAATCCGGATATTACAGTGCGGAACGGGGAATACTACTATATTAACCGCCATGTGTCGGCAGTGGACAACTGGTATAAGTATCCCGAAGACTTTGACGTGTCGGAATTTTACGGCGGGGATCTGGACGGTGTGATTCAGAAGCTGGATTATCTGGAGGATCTGGGGATCGAAGTCATCTATTTCAATCCCCTGTTCGTATCCCCCTCCAGCCATAAGTATGATACCCAGGACTATGATTATATTGATCCCCATATCGGCGCGATCCCCGTGGACGGCGGCGATCTGCTGGCAGACGGCGAAACAGACAACCGGAGAGCCGGCTGCTACCGGCGCCGGGTAACCGATCCCCGCAATCTGGAAGCATCCAACCGGAAGTTTATCGAACTGGTGGAAAAGGCCCATGCCCGCGGCATACGGGTGATTATCGACGGGGTATTCAATCACTGCGGCTCCTTCCACAAATGGCTGGACCGGGAAGGCATCTATGAAAACGCGGTAGGCTACCGGGAGGGGGCGTACCACAGCAAATCCAGCCCTTACCATGATTTCTTCCATTTTGAGGATGAGAACGCGTTTCCGGAAAATTCCACTTATGAGGGATGGTGGGGACACGATACGCTGCCGAAGCTGAATTATGAGGGGTCCCGTGTGCTGGAGCAGTATATTTTAGACATCGGCGCCAAGTGGGTATCCCCGCCGTATAACGCGGATGGCTGGCGTCTGGATGTGGCAGCGGACCTGGGACACAGCCAGGACTACAACCACCGCTTCTGGAAAGAATTCCGCAAGCGGGTCAAAGAGGCCAACCCGGAGGCGCTGATTCTGGCAGAACATTACGGCGATCCTTCCCCCTGGCTCAGGGGCGGCCAATGGGATTCCGTCATGAACTACGACGCATTTATGGAACCGATCTCATGGTTCCTGACCGGCATGGAAAAACACAGCGAGGAATTCCGGGAAGACATGCTGGGCAACTCCGAGGCCGCGCTGCATGCGCTGCGGCATAATATGTCCCGGATGCTGACGCCGTCGCTGCAGTGTGCCATGAACCAGCTGTCCAATCACGATCATTCCCGTTTCCTGACGCGGACCAATCATATGGTGGGACGCGCGTTCCATCTGGGCAAGAAGGCGGCTTCCCAGGGCGTAAACAAGGGAGTAATGAAAGAAGCGGTGGTCTTCCAGATGACATTCCCGGGAGCGCCGACCCTGTATTACGGGGATGAGGCCGGTGTCTGCGGATTTACGGATCCGGACAACCGCAGAACGTATCCCTGGGGACGGGAAGATCAGGAATTGCTGAACTTCCACAAAGAGATCATCCGGATTCACAAAGAAAACGAAGCCTTCCGTACCGGCTCGGTCCGGGAACTGGCCATGGAGCGGAACATGATCTGCTTTGCCCGGTTTAACCGGCAGCAGCAGTTTGTGATTGTATGCAATAACAGTGACTATTCCAAGAGCCTTCATATCGATGTGTGGATCGCGGGAATACCGAAAGACGCGGTACTGGAGCAGATCATGTATACCCAGCCGGAAAGTTTTTCCACACGGCCGGTGCAGTATCAGCTGGAAGACGGGGTACTGACCATAACCCTGCCGAAATATTCCGCCGTGATCCTGAAAAAGCAGCAGTAGGAGGAGCGTAAGCCATGCGACAGCAGTCCGAAGACAAGACCACAGACCAGAAGCTTGCCGACAGCTTCAAACGGCTGGCCTGCCAGCATCCCATCGACAAAATCACCATTCAGATGATTACGGACGGCGCCGGCGTGATCCGCCCGACCTTCTACAATCATTTCCAGGATAAGTACAACCTGCTGGAATGGATTCTGGTGCATGACATCCTGGTGCCGGTGCAGCCGATGCTGGCCAGCGGAATGATGAATGAGAGCCTGTGGCTGATTTTCCATAATATTCTGAAGGAAAAGGAATTTTACATGCATGTGGCCCGGCTGGAAGGGCAGAATTCCTTTGAAAGTATGGTGGAAAAGGCAATTTCACTGATCTTAAGCGGCATGCTGGAAGACCAGATGAAAGGGTACAAATTAAAGAACCGGTGGCTGACACCGGAGCATATTTCGGTGTATTATGCCAAATCCATGACATATGTGCTGCTGTCCTGGATTCGCAGCGGCATGGAGCTGACGCCGGAGGAGCTGACGGATGTCTATGGCTTTATCATTTCCCGTTCGCTGATGGATCTGATGCGGGATCTGGAGCAGTTCGAACCAAAATGATAAACATAGCGTCGATTATCCGACGCAATATAGCATAAAATAGATACAATGCATAGAAAATGTATTTTTGATCAATACATTTGATATAAAATGCATGGAAAAAAGAGACAGAAAACAATCATTGGATATTCACCAATGATTGTTTTTTTTTACCATAGAGCCACGGAAGAAAGGTGCTTCCGTTGGTTGATACTTATTGATTTGAATTTGGGAGCGTGAAAAATGAAGAAGCTGAGTAAGGGGATTGTAAAATCCAGGTTTGTGATCCTCATTTTGGGTATCGTTCTTCTGGTTCCGTCATTGTTCGGTTATATTCACACCAAGGTGAATTATGACATCCTGTCTTATCTTCCGAAATCGATCGATTCGATGAAGGGGCAGGACATCATGCTGGATGAGTTCGGAACCGGTGCTTTTTCCACCTTTGTCGTGGATGGAATGAGCAATAAGGATGTCGTGAAACTGAAATCCAAAATTGAAAAAGTAAACCATGTAAAAAAAGTACTCTGGTACGATGATGTGGCAGACATCAGTGTTCCCACGGAGATTCTTCCGGACAAGGCGCGGAAGATTTTCATGAGCGACAAGGGCACGCTGATGTTTATTATTTATGACAGTTCCATGTCTTCCACGGAAACGATGCAGGCGGTGGAAGACATCCGGGCCATTTCCAATAAACAGTGCTTTTTAAGCGGAATGTCTGCTGTGGTGCTGGATATCAAAAACCTGACGGACAAAGAGGCGCCGGTGTATGTGGTGATCGCCGTGATCCTGTCCTTTATCGTGCTGGCGCTGACCATGGATTCTTTCCTGGTTCCGGTGTTTTTCCTGCTGAGCATCGGCATGGCAATCATGTACAACCTGGGCACCAATGCGTTTCTGGGGGATGTATCCTATATTACAAAGGCGATCTGTGCGGTGCTGCAGCTGGGCGTTACCATGGATTACTCCATTTTCCTGTGGCACAGCTATGAGGAAGAACGGGATCATTACGAAGATCACAAGGAAGCCATGGCGGTGGCGATTCAGAAGACCTTTGTCTCTGTCATCGGCAGTTCCATCACGACCATTGCCGGGTTTATCGCCCTGTGCTTTATGACATTTGCCCTGGGACTGAACCTGGGCGTTGTCATGGCCAAGGGTGTGGTATTCGGCGTCATCGGATGTGTGACGATCCTGCCGTCTTTCATCCTGATCTTTGACAAGGCGCTGATTCGGACCAAGCACAAAGTACTGCTGCCGGATGTGGGCAAGGTGTCACGGTTCAGCGTAAAGAAATTCCCGGTTTTTATCATTCTGTTCTGTGTGCTGATTTTCCCGGCATTTTACGGACAGAATCATACCAACGTCTATTACAATCTGGTGAAGTCCGTGCCGAAGACTCTGCAGAGTGTGGTGGCCAGCGATAAACTGAAGGATGAATTCAATCAGCAGAACAGCCAGGTGATTCTGTTTGATAAGAACATGTCCGCCAAAAATGAGGACAATATGGTCGAGCAGATGGAACATGTGAAAGGGATTAACAATGCCTTCAGCCTGGAATCCATCCTGGGCAACACGGTGCCGGAGAATCTGATACCGAAGGAATATCTTTCCGATGTGGAAAGCGGAAAGTACAAGATCGCACTGGTCACCTCGGAATATGAGGTGGGCAGCAATCAGGCCAATCGGCAGTGCAGACAGCTGCAGAAAATCGTTCATTCCTATGACAGCAAGGCGATGGTCGTGGGAGAGGCTTCCGCGACGAATGACCTGATCCGGATTACCAACCATGACTTCAATGTGGTCAATGCGGTGTCCATCGTGCTGATTTTTGTGATCGTGGCTTTTGTGTTCCGGTCCATATCCCTGCCGATTATCCTGGTATCCACGATCGAATTTGCCATATTTGTCAACATGGGCATCCCGTTCTTTACGGGAGCGTCCCTGCCGTTTATCGCATCCATTGTCATCGGAACCATTCAGCTGGGGTCCACGGTAGACTATGCGATCCTGCTGACTAACCGGTACAAGATGGAGCGGTTTTCCGGCAAAGACAAGCGAACGTCCATAGAAATCGCTGTCCGGATGTCGGCCCAGTCCATTCTGGTCAGCGCGCTGAGCTTTTTCGTCGCTACTTTCGGTGTCAGCGTATATTCCAATGTGGATATCATCAGTTCCCTCTGTACACTGATGGCACGGGGGGCAATCATCAGTATGCTTACAGTTATCTTTATCCTGCCAGCCTGGTTTATGGTGTTTGACCGGGTCATCTGCGCCACAAGCGTGGGATTTCGAATGAAAAAATCGGATAAAGAAGAAACGGAAAGAAAGGAAGGCGGTAAAGTTGAAGCGCATCAGTAATAAAAAGAATAAAAAGAAAATGACAGTCAAAGCGGGAACGACAGCGCTGGCAGTGGTAATGGCGGCAGCCGGAGGCGCGGTATACTGCCTGAGTCCGGCAGCCACAGCGGTAACCGGCGGTACGATTGAACAGAACAACGCCGCCGGCGCGAAAAGCCCGGAGAAAGTATTAAAAGATATCATCAAGGACGCGGCGGACACCTCTTCAAAAAGCAGCGATATGACCAACGGGAAGGAAGAGACCGTATACCTGATCGCGAATGCTTCCGGCAAAACGACCCAGACCATTGTCAGCGACTGGCTGAAAAACGGATCCGGCAAGTCAGAAATTTCCGACACTTCCAACCTGACGGATATTGAGAATGTCAAAGGAAATGAGAAATTTACCCGGAACGGGGATCAGCTGACCTGGCAGGCGGAGGGCAATGACATTTACTACCAGGGCAAGACGGAGGAAGAGTCCCCCATTCAGGTGAAAGTGACCTACTACCTGGACGGGAAGGAAATCAGTCCGGAGCAGCTGGCGGGAAAAAGCGGCAAAGTGAAGATCCGTCTGGACTATACCAACAAGGCGAAAAAGACGGTGAAAGAGAAGGGAAAGGACTATGACGTCTACGTACCCTTTACCGTGATCAGCGGTCTGCTGCTGGACAATGACAAATTCAGCAATATTGAAGTGGAAAACGGAAAAGCGATCAGCAACGGCAGCCGGAGCGCGGTCATCGGCTACGCTTTCCCGGGACTGGAAAAGAGCCTGGATGTAACCGATGAGGATTTCAAAAAAGACATTGACATTCCGGATTACGTGGAAGTGACGGCCGATGTGAAAGACTTTTCCTTGGATATGACCATGACCTGTGCGATGCCGGATATCATGAGTGACCTGAACTTTGACAAGACACTGGACACTTCCGAATTGGATGATGTGGTGGATGATCTGTCTGACGCTTCCGGCAAACTGGCGGACGGTGCTTCCGCGCTGTACAAAGGAGCCGGAAAAGTATCGGATGGAGCCGAAAAACTCTCCGCCGGCACCGGAACCCTGGCAAATGGTACCTCTGCGCTGCAGTCCGGCGCGGGCACACTGCGGAATGGAACTAAATCACTGGATTCCGGCGCTTCCAAACTGGCGTCCGGCACAGCGGAACTGTCTTCCGGCGCCGGGAAGTTCAGCAAGGGGACACAGTCCCTGCGCTCCGGGATCAGCGCGTATACCAGCGGCGTGACAAAATTGAAAAAGGGAATTGAAACCCTGAAGAGCAAAACCAGCAGTCTGCCGAAGGGTGTGAAAGAGCTGGCGGAAGGCGCCACGAAAGTGCAGGGATATTTTGAAGGGGAGGACGGCCTGGTCAAAGGCGCCGGCAAACTGGATTCCGGTGTGAACATCCTGTATAAAAACCTGAGCGGCGGCGCGACAGAGGCAGAGCAGAAGGAAGCCTATCAGGCAGCGGCTAAGCAGGTCAAGACCGACGAAAACAAAAAAGCGGTAAAGAATCAGGTAGACAGTTCGGTATCCAAGGCCATGGCTTCGGCTGTTTCCGAACTTACTTCGGATCAGACAAGCAGCGAGATTGCCGCCGGTGTGAAACAGGGTTGCAGCCAGGCATTTTCCTCTTCGGAATACAAACAGACAGTGGCAGCAGTGAAAAAGTCCCTGATGAGCAATGCGGGTCTGACAGAAGCCCAGGCAGACGCGGCAGTGGCTGCAATGCAGAAGGTGGATCAGGGAACCGTCGACAAGGCATCGGACCAGGTGGCCGCAGGCATTACCGCGTCCATTAAGAAAAAAGCATCTTCCGCGTCGATCGATACGGACCCGATTGCAGAGAAACTCATGAGCACGCTGGCAGATACGGCCGGCAAGAGCGCGGCAGGCGCTGTGGACAGCACCAAGAAATCTGTGGCAGATAAGATCAACAAGTCCGACGGGAAGTCCGACGGGCTGGTAGAGAGTACCGCAAAATTAAGCAAAGGAATCGATCAGCTGTATCAGGAGGGAATCAAACCTCTGTCCGGTGGACTTGATCAGTTAAATCAGTCCGCGCCGGCGCTGATGAGCGGAATCAATCAGCTGAACAGCGGCGCAGGTGAGCTGACGGGAAATAACCGGAAGCTGAACAGCGGCGCAGATACCTTAGCCGGCAGCGCAAAACAGCTGGCAGGCGGCGCCGAAAAAGTCAACACAGGCGTCATTACCTTAAAGAACGGCACAGGAAAGCTGGATACCGGCGCGCTGTCGCTCTTTAAAGGCGCATCCAAACTGAATCAGGGCACCGTGACTCTGAAGAAGGGGGCCGCTTCCCTGGCCAGCGGATCCAGACAGGTGACAGATGGAGCCGGAAAGCTCAGCAAAAACCTGACCAAACTGGATCAGGAAGGCATCAAGAAACTGGTGGATTCCTACAACGGGGATGTGAAAGAACTGGTGAACCACATGGAAGCCGTGCGGGACGCAGGAGAGGCATACAAGACCTTTACCAGACTGTCCAATCATATGGACGGCAAGGTGAAATTCATTATCCGTACCGATTCCGTTACGACGGATTCAGACAATAACTGAGCAATTATCTATTGATTTCCGGTTTCAGACCGGCACAATCCCATATCAACCAATGCGGGAGCTGCTCCCGCGCGAAAAGAGCCGAAAGAGAATGTTTGCGCGTTCTCTTCCGGCTCTTTTTCGCTCTTCAGCCGAGATCGGCCCAGAGATGAATGATAAAGCAGACCGTCAGCGGAATCAGGGCCAGCCAGATGGCCCGTTCCTGCAGTGGTCCGGTAGCCAGGGACAGCACGGCGGCGCCGGCGAAAAACATCAGCAGCATACGGAGATGCTTGAAGAGCCGCTTGCGGTACTGAAGATCCCTGGTGCGCCGGTAGTCCACGATGGCGATGCCGATCTGGCGCAGATGATTGGTGGCAAATGTGGTGGCCATGGGATAGCCTTCGGATTTGCGGAAGTTGGTAAACTGCATGGAAGCAATAAAATTTACCGCCACCTGCGCGATCTGGTCCGGCGCGCTGAGGGGAACAAACCCGATCAGGGCAAGCACCGCCATTTCCAGCGCGATAATATAGACGCCGCTGTGGATGGCGTACTTATTTCGGGTGCGCTCCGGCAGAAATTCCGCCACAATGGCGCCGGCCAGATAGGCGCCGATGGGGATCAGATAGTAGGCGGATTGTTCATAGTGCCGCTGCCCCAGTTCGATGGCCATCATGACCACATTCAGGGTCTGGGCGTTGCAGAAGACCTGGCCCCGCATCATATAGGTATAGGCGCCCATCATTCCCGCTGAGAAAATCAGCAGTTCAAACAGATAAAAATGATCGCAGCGCCGAAAAAGTTCATTGTCGCTTCGGTAAGTTCGCATATGCCCTGCTCCGTTTCCGTCAGTTAATCTTCATAATATGCCGCGTGTTCCGCATTCAGATAATCGGCAATCTCTGTCAAGGCATCATTGGAAAAGGGAAACTCTTTTGTCTTTTTCTTTTCCTCCGGCGTGTGGGCAAAATTATACGGGCCGGGCCAGGTGATCAGCCGGAAGACGGTGCGGGTGCCAGGCGCCTCTTCTGGCGCCTGCGCGTTGGAGGAGGCGTCGGAGTCCGCTTCCGGCGCGGCGCTGCCGTCTTTTGCAGCGGCAGGGGAACCCGCCGGCGCCGCGGAAACTTCTTCCCGGGACAGGCGGTAATGCATGCCGCGGTCGCTGCCGTAAAAGACTTCTTTTTTGTAAAAATTCACATTAAACAGATCAGATGGATGTACCATCGGGAAAAGACTCCTTTCCGAAAGATCCGGGAGCTCTGGATGCAATCCGGGTCAAATCATGCTATGATAAATAGAATTCTTATCTATTATGAAACCCACAGGAGAAAAATGCAAATCCATGAAGCTGTTACTGACTGCAATTAACGCAAAATATATCCACAGCAATCTGGCTGTCAGCAGCCTGCGGGCCTATGCGGAGAAGCGCGGGATCCGCACAGAGGCCCTGATTGCCACCATTAATCAGCAGAGAGAGGATATTTTTCGCGCGATTTATGAAAAGCGGCCGGATGTCCTGTTTTTCTCTGTCTATATCTGGAACGCGGAACTGGTGGCATGGCTGGCGCAGGAATACCACAGACTCTGTCCCCGGGTGCCGATCTGGGTCGGCGGACCGGAAGTGTCCTATGAATCCGAACAGTATCTGCGGGATCATCCGGCAGTTACCGGGATTCTGACGGGAGAAGGAGAAGAGACTTTCCTGGAACTGGCCCGCTGGTATCTCGGGCAGATGCCCGAAGCATGCAGAAAGGCGGCCTTTGCGTGTGGGAAAGCGCCGCTGCCGGAACATCCGGAAGACGGCAGAAGAAGCATCCGGGGGCTGGTGCTGCGCAATGCGTTCGGCGATCCGGTGTATACCGGATCCCGGCCGCCCATACGGATGGATGACCTGCCGTTTTGCTATGAATCCATGGCGGCCTCCCCGGGCGATTTTGCCCATCGGATCATCTATTACGAGTCCAGCCGGGGATGTCCCTATTCCTGCAGTTACTGTCTTTCTTCCGCGGACCAGAACCTCAGGGAACGGAGCCTGCCCCTGGTCTTTCAGGAGCTGCAGTTTTTTCTGGACCGCAGGGTGCAGCAGGTAAAATTCGTAGACCGCACCTTCAACTGCCGGGCAGAGCGGGCCACAGCCATCTGGAGCTACCTGGCGGAGCATGACAACGGTGTGACCAATTTTCACTTTGAAATCGGCGCGGATCTGCTGCGTCCGGAACAGGTGGAGCTGGTGGCTCGGATGCGTCCGGGACTGGTGCAGTTTGAAATCGGGGTGCAGACCACCAATCCGGAGACCATCCGGGAAGTCAGCCGCAGCATGGATCTGCAGCGGCTCAAGCAGGCAGTGCGGGCGATACAGAAGACCGGCAAAGCCCATCAGCATCTGGATCTGATCGCGGGCCTGCCTTATGAAGGAAAAGAGCGGTTTGCCCGTTCCTTTGATGAAATCTACGCCCTGAAGCCGGAGCAGCTGCAGCTGGGGTTTCTGAAAGTGCTGAAAGGCTCCCGGATGTATGCGGAAGCGGAAAAATACGGCATTCTGTTCCATGCCTCGCCGCCCTATGAAGTGATGCGGACCCGATGGATCCGTTATGAGGAACTGCTGGAAATCAAGGACGTGGAGGCGATGCTGGAGATTTATTATAACAGCGGACAGTATCCGGCATCCATTCGTCTGCTGGAAACCTTTTTCTCCAGTGCCTACCAGATGTTTCTGGCCCTGGCCCGCTATGAACGGCGGTGCTGCCCGGAAGGCGGATCCGTCAGCCGGCCGAAGCGCAGCCGGATGCTTCTGGAGTTTTTTCCGCTCTGTGAGCAGGGGGCATCCGGAGATGCGGCAGGCGATGCGAAAAGTGGTCCGGCTGCTGCAGATGATGAGAAGAGCACCCCGGACACGGCAGAGATGGAAAGCATGGCATCAGAAGCAGTGCTCTACGATCTGTACAGCAGGGAAAATCTGAAAAAACGCCCGGAATGGGCACGGGAAATACGGAGCCTGCGGGGTGCCTTCCGGACCTACAGCAGAAAACACGGACTGGATGGAAAGTATATCCATATGGAACCATTCTCAGCGGCATTCATCCGCTGGCTGGAAGGGCAGCAGCTTCTTCCGGAAGCGGAACCATCGGCAGAAAGAACATCGACAGAGGGAAAACTTGCAGAAGGAAAAACAGCAGCGGGAAAACCGACAGCAGGAACTGGCGCGGCAGACCGCGGCGGCAGGCCGGGGCCGGACGACGGGGCCGGAGAAATCTGCCTGTTATTTGATTATGAACATCGCAGCCCGCTGACCGGGATGGCGGAAATCAGGAGGATAAAAAATTGGCAATCGCAAAACGAACCAGAGAAATCTTAAGACGCCTGGACGAGGCATATGGAACGGAGCAGATCTGCTATCTGAATCATGAAAATGCCTGGCAGCTGCTGATCGCGGTAATCCTGAGCGCGCAGTGTACCGATGCCAGAGTCAATCTTGTGACGAAAGATCTCTATCAGAAATACGATACTCTTCAGAAGTTCGCGGAGGCGGATGTGGAAGAGATGGAACAGGATATCCGTTCCATCGGATTTTACCGGAACAAGGCCAGAAATATCATTAACTGCGCCCGGAAGCTGATCAGCGATTTCGGCGGGGAGGTGCCGTCTGCCCTGGAAGATCTGATCTCTCTGCCCGGTGTGGGCAGAAAAACAGCCAACGTCATCCGGGGAAACATTTACAAAGACCCGAGCATCGTGGTGGATACCCATGTGAAACGGATCTCCAACCGGCTGGGATTTACGAAGGAACAGGATCCGGAAAAGATTGAGTACGATCTGATGAAAAAGCTGCCGAAGGACCACTGGATCAGCTATAACATGCAGATCATTACCCTGGGGCGCACGATCTGCACGGCCCGGTCGCCGAAATGCGGGGAATGTTTTCTGAGCGACCTGTGCAAGGCGGAGGATAAGAGAGTGGAAAAGTAACTAACATAATAGAAATAGCAGATATTTTATGCTAAAATTAACCATTGTTCTGAATATGTGTGTGAGTAATGGCGGAGGAGAAAAGAGTAATGAAAAATAGTATAAAAAGTATATTTACTTTAAATATAAAAATTCACATTATTATTTTATTGATAATCATGCTAGTTGCAAATTTCTTTACACCAAGGATTGTTGATGACCTGGGACAGAAAGTGACGGATGGTATTGATTTTACAATATTATTTTCTTACATTAAAAGACGATATTTTTCCTGGTCAGGTAGGGCGATTGCGGATTTTAACAATTCGTTTTTCTTAGGACTCCCTAAGGGAGTGTTTAATATAGTTAATGCAGGGATGTATGTGTTGTTTATTTATCTGCTCTGCAGACATTCTTTTGGCGCACAGAAACCGAAAAAGGAAAAAGTAGTTTTATCTTTTCTAATTGCACAGATATTAGTATTTTTTAATATTCCAAATTTTGGCCAGGTGATTCTTTGGGAATCAGGAGCAGCTAATTATTTATGGAATGGTGTATTTATTCTAGCGTTTCTCCTTCCCTATAGATGCTATTCAGATGGAGCCTGCAGAACTCAGAACGAGGATGTTATAGGTTATTATAAAAAACACAAAGTATTGTTTTTTTTCCTGTCCTTTTTGGGAATTATTGCAGGTTGGACGAATGAGAATACGGCAGGCGGATTAATCTTTTTAGAAGTAATATTTGTGATACAGTTGCTTATTCATAAAAAGAGAGTGCCACTATTTTTATGGACAGGGTTAGGGACATCCATTCTTGGATTTGCAGCTATGATATTAGCCCCAATTATATTCGCCAAGCCAAAGATATAGCTCATACACCAATGGCACATACTTCTAATACGATCGAAAATATTGCAAAGGACATTGTTGGAATTATAAAAGTTTATATTGGTTATCCGGGGTTAAGGTATGTTCTGATTTGTTTTATCGCACTGTTTGCTGTATTGATTGTAATAAAACAAACAGAAGGTCTTAAGGCAGCAATGCTCTATGGAGTGGTTTCATTGTTGGTAACCGTAGCATATTCAGCTACAGGTCAGTCTCCGTTTTTTCATCGTGGATTATTTGGATCCTCCTTCTTTTTTATCATAGCAGTTTTAATTTTAGTAAAGGAGTTAATAGAAAATAGAACGGGGTTTCAAATTTCTGCTGTTATATCATCTGTAGTGGTCTTTTTTATGATATTGCAAGGGATTCTTTCCGGTATCGGAGTAGTTTCTCTTTATCAACAGGAGACTATTCGGCAGAGATATACGATTGAGCAAAGTGCTAAAGGAAATAAAAATCCGACTATTCCATTAATTGAACGTACACAGGATTCTGTCTGGAATCCTTTCAATGGGTTACTGGATATTTCAGCAGATCCAACGTATTGGACCAATTCATGTTTCAACAATTATTTTCATACAGAATCAGTTGTTGCTACAGACAGAGAAAGATGGAGACATTTTTATCAAAATGGAAATCCATCACTTATGAATATTACAAATAGGTCTGACTACATAAAAAAAGGATTAAAACAAACAGGATTAACGAATATGATTGTTTTAGGAGAACATTTGCCACAGGATCTAAAAACATTTTTAAAAGAAAACGGAATCAATAATCCATCAAATTTTGCAGTGCTTTTAGTTGAAAATAAGAAAGTTATATCTATACCGAAAACAACACTTATTAAAAATCCGTCATTGAAAATAGGTAAAACTGTTGTAAAAGTAATATTTTCGGGTAAAAAGGTATCCTTCACGTCTGCAGATTTTACATGGAGTGATAATTACATAAATAACTCTGCGGTAATATCATTTGATGAAAATAATGCAGTATGTGATTATGTCTTACTTAATGTAGCAAAAGACCGTGTGATTAGATAGGGAAGCTGAGTATGACGAAACTATTAAGTGCAATTATTCCATGTTTTAATGAACAGGATAATGTGGAATATTTTTATGAAGAATTTATGAAAAACAGATCTTTCTTTGAGAAAAATGAGTTAGAATATGAGCTTATTTATGTAGATGATGGATCAAAGGATGAAACAATTCGAAAGATAAAGGAAATTAATGAGAAGGACAGTAGAGTTGGATTAATTTCTTTTTCACGAAACTTTGGAAAAGAGGCTGCGATGTACGCCGGATTGCAGGAAGCAAATGGAGATTATGTTGCCATTATGGATGCAGATTTACAAGATCCTCCATCTCTTTTACCGAAAATGTTCTCTTACATTATGGAAGGCTACGATCAAGTTGCAACAAGGCGAACCACAAGGGAGGGAGAACCACCAATTCGTAGTTGGTTTGCAAAAAGGTTTTATCATTTGATTAATCGTTTTTCAAAAACAGAGATTGTTGATGGATCTCGCGATTTTCGTTTAATGACTCGACAAGTAGTAGACTCTATACTGGAGGTAACAGAATATAATAGATTTTCTAAAGGACTATTCTCGTGGGTTGGGTATAAGACTAAGTGGATTGACTTTGAAAATGTGGAGCGAAAATATGGACAAACCAAGTGGTCATTTTGGTCACTTTTTCGGTATGCATTAGATGGAATCGTTGCGTATTCCACGGTGCCCCTTGCGCTTGCAAGCTTTTTTGGAATTATTTTTTGTATCATTGCATTATTGATGATTATTTTTATAATTATCCGAAAAATTATTTTTGGTGATCCGACACCAGGATGGCCAAGTATGGTTTGTATTATACTTATTATTGGTGGAATACAACTTCTGTGTGTAGGAATTATAGGGCAGTATCTTGCCAAAACGTACCTTGAAGTAAAAAATAGACCGATTTTTTTGGTGAGTGAAAAAGTTAAGCCGGAGAAAAAATGGGTAGAAACGAAAAAAGATGTTAAAAAAGCTGATCGAAAAATATAAGGATATTATTCCATACGGAGTTTTTGGTGTTTTAACAACACTTGTAAATATTTCGTCGTATTGGCTGATGGCACATCCGATCAAAATGCCGGTTATGCCGGCGACAGTGATTGCATGGATATTGTCAGTGCTGTTTGCTTATTTTACCAATCGAAAATGGGTATTCCACAGCGAAGCGACTGGAACGACAGCAATTGCTAAAGAAATGGTAATGTTTTTTGGTGCGAGGCTTGCTACAGGAGTCATAGATTGGGCATGTATGTTTATATTTGTAGATATCATTGGATTCAATGATGTGATGATAAAGACTCTTGCAAATGTTGTTGTTATTATACTGAATTATGTAGCAAGTAAGTTTTTAATTTTTAAGAAAACTACCTAAGGTATTATGCTGAAGGAACACTGATCCGGAATTGGTGGATCTGCTGGCAGTTTTACTGACAATAGGCTGCTGTTATTTTATTGGTTTACATCTTCTCGGAAAATAAAAATATTGTATTTATCTTATGCGCATTAACCTTTAGAGCCTGAAAACAAATAGGTAAAACTATAAGTAGTGCACAAGCTGAAAAATAATATTGACAAACTATATTGAGTAAAATATAATTGAACCATAGAAAAAAGAAACGCAAATGCAGCCACCGAAAGTTCCTCAGGAAACATCGGCAGAAAACAATCGCTCACAGATCGGAGGTACTGCATTTTTTCACCGGACGGCGGCTGCCGGGCAGTCCGACAGACAGATGAAAGGAGATCATCACTATGGCAAAGATTGAATTAACAAAAGAGAATTTCGCACAGGAAGTATTACAGTCAGACAAACCGGTTCTCATTGATTTCTGGGCAAGCTGGTGCGGCCCCTGCAAGATGCTGTCGCCGGTCATTGATCAGCTGGCAGAGGAAGCGGTTGATTTCAAGGTGGCAAGTGTGGATACAGAGGACCAGATGGATCTGGCAGTGTCCCACAACATCACATCCATTCCCTGCCTGGTTGTATACAAGGACGGCAAGGAAGTGAACCGGAGCGTCGGATTTATTCCGAAAGAAAAGATTCTGGAACTGGTGAACGCATAAATATCAGAAGGAACGTACCGTATGGGAGAGATCCCGGCGCTTCCCGGGAAAAACGGGACAGGGCGCCGGGATTTTTCAGAACAGAGCGGCAGTTCCGGCGGACAGTTTTGGAATGCAGAAAGGAATGGTGCAGCAGAATGAAAGATATTATTATCATCGGCGGCGGTCCGGCAGGACTGAGCGCGGCAATTTACGGAGTACGGGCCGGCAAGAGTGTGCTGGTTCTGGAAGGAAATATGATCGGCGGACAGATTCTGAATACGCCGGAAATAGAGAACTATCCGGGAATCCCTCATATCAGCGGATTTGAATTTGTGACAGGTCTGCAGCAGCAGGCGACAGATCTGGGCGCGGAACTGGCCTATGAGGCAGTGACTTCTGTGGAGGACCTGGGGGATCACAAAGTGGTGCATACCGCGCAGAATGCGTACCCTTGCAAAGCAGTGATCCTGGCCACCGGAGCAAAGAACCGGCCCATGGGACTGGAGAAGGAGAAAGAGCTGATCGGGAAAGGCATTTCCTACTGCGCGACCTGCGACGGAATGTTTTACCGCGGCAAAGTGACCGCGGTCTACGGCGGCGGCAATACGGCACTGGAAGACGCGGCTTATCTGTCCAATGTCTGCGAGAAAGTCTACCTGATTCATCGGAGAGATCAGTTCCGCGGGGATGAGCAGGATGTGGAGCGTCTGAGAAAACGGGACAATGTAGTCTTTCTACTGGATTCTGTCATTGATTCCCTGAAGGCGGAGGATCGGCTGACAGGGCTGGTGCTGCGCAATGTAAAAACCGGGGAACTGACGGAGCTGGCAGTGGACGGACTGTTCGTGGCCATCGGTCAGATGCCGGTGAATGATGTCTTCTCCAATATTACCGATCTGGACGGCAAAGGATATATCCAGGCCGGAGAAGACTGCCGGACCAATACCCCGGGTGTATTTACCGCGGGTGACTGCCGGACCAAGGATGTGCGCCAGCTGACCACCGCGGCGGCGGACGGAGCAGTGGCGGCCCTGGCAGCGGCCGCATATATCGGATAGAGAAAGAGGCAGATAGTGATGACACAGGAATACAATCCCGATGAAGCATTAAAACTGGAAAACCAGCTGTGCTTTCCGCTGTATGCGGCAGCCCGGCTGGTTACCGGCAGATATACACCCTACTTAAAACCACTGGGACTGACTTATACCCAGTATATTGTGTTTCTGGTGCTGTGGGAGCAGGACGGCATTTCCATGGGCGAGCTCGGCAGCAAGCTGTTCCTGGACAACGGAACCCTGACGCCGTTAGTGAAAAAAATGGAAAAAGCCGGGTATGTGACCCGAAGCCGGAGCGAAGAGGATGAACGGGTGGTACTTATCTCCCTGACGGACCAGGGACGGGCCATGAAAGAAAAGGTGAAAAATATTCCCCTGGAGCTGGCAGGCTGTCTCCATATGAGACGGGAAGACATGGTGCGTCTCCATGATCAGCTGTACCGCATTTTGAAACTGGAGGAATCCTGAACAAGAGATTCGAATAGAAGGATTCGGAAAGAAGAATCTGAAACGAGGGATTCGCACAGAAGGATTCGGAAAGCGGAATCCAGATAATGAGGGATTCGCACAGAAGGATTCGGAAAAAGGAATCCAGATAACGAGGGATCCGGAAAAGAAAGGATCAGCCGGAGCGGAGCAGATCTGAGACGGTGGATGCGAAATATAACTGATAAAACAAAGATAATAATATAATAAACACACAACTTAAAAATAAAATAAAAAATAATAGAAAACTATTTGACATCTTGTTTTTATGGTGATACAATAAAGTCACAAAAGAAACAGAGATAACTTTTTTCAAAAAGACGTCTACTATATCTTTTGTACTACTTGACAGGAGGACCGGACCAATGGGATGAATTGTTTGACAAGAGAATGACAAGAGTTCTGATGATGAATCGGGATGTTGACAATGATCTTGTATCAAGGAGAGGAATCCGTTATGAAAGGAAGAAGTCCATAGCTGTTAAGTAAAAATCCATAGAAAGAGAGGTTATATAGTGAAGCTTCTAGAATTTCATTCATAGAGCTGTCTGGTGACGAGAAAACCGGGCAGCTCTTTTTTTGATTGTTTCATTGTCCCAAAATTGAATTCCGTGGTATGATATCTCTCATAAGATTTTCCGGCGGGATTCTGCGCAGAAAGCGAAAGAGCCGGAAGATCCGCTTTCTGTCCGGATCCGGGCAGAATTAAGATCTGAAAAGAGGAGAGAACGTATATGGATTTTTCGAATCATCTGCTGCTGGCAGTGGTATTTCTGGTGATCGGTTTTGTCTTACTGATCAAAGGCGCCGATCTGTTTGTCGAGGGAAGTTCCAGCATTGCGAAAAAGCTGAATGTACCGGCCATGATCATCGGCCTGACCATTGTGGCAATGGGCACCAGCCTGCCGGAACTGGCCGTCAGCCTGACCGCTTCCATGGCAGGCAACAATGAACTGGCGGTCAGCAATGTGCTGGGTTCCAACCTGTTTAATCTGACGGTGGTGATCGGTGTCTGCGCGCTGATTGTACCGGTAACGGTACAGAAAAATACGCTGCAGAGAGATTTCCCGGTGTCTGTTATCAGCACCATCCTTCTGTTTGCGCTGGGGATCGGCGGAATGACCATCGGACATGCGGATGGTGTGATCTTAAGCGCGCTGTTTGTGATTTTTCTGATCCTGATGGTGCGCTCTGCGTTAAAGGCCAGAAAAGCGGCATTGACGGAGTTTTCGCCGGAAGCAGCGGAACTGGAGCTGGAAGAAGAGGAAGTCAGCGAGGATATCCGGGTGATTCCGGTATGGCGCTGCATTCTGTATATTGGTCTGGGAATCGCGGGAATCATTCTGGGCTCAGACTGGGTGGTAGGCGCGGCCAGTGCCATTGCGGCGCAGTTCGGACTGAGTCAGAACCTTATCGGCCTGACGATTGTGGCCATCGGTACCAGTCTGCCGGAACTGGTGACTTCTGTGACCGCCGCCCGGAAGAACGAGGTGGACCTGGCGCTGGGCAATGCGCTGGGTTCCAATATTTTTAATGTTTTTCTGATTCTGGGCGTATCCGGAGCCATCAGCCCCATGGGATACGGCACGGAGAACATGATCGATACGATTATTCTGCTTGGGGCCAGCCTGCTGGTATGGATGTTTGCTGCCAGCTCCAGAAAAATTGTGCGCAAAGAGGGAATTGTGATGCTTCTGGTCTATGCGGCGGATATGGTCTATATCTGTCTCCGGTAGCTGACACAGGACTGATACAGGCCGCGCAGCCCGGAACTGTGCGGCCGCAGAGAGCCGACGTGCATTCTGGAACCGTGCGGCCGCAGACCGTGTGGCTGCGGACCGTGCCGCTTCAGCGGCCGGAGAACGGAGCGGGAACTGCGGCAAGACAGCCGCGCATATCTTCGGGCAGCGGGGAAGAAAGGTGCAGTTTTTGACGGGTGATCGGATGGACAAAGTCCAGGCCGAAGCAGTGGAGCGCCTGGCGGCCCAGGGCGGTATTTCCCGGATTGTAGAGAAAATCGCCGATCAGCGGATGCCCGATATGGCGCATGTGGACGCGGATCTGGTGGGTTCTGCCGGTGTCCGGGATCAGGTGTGCCAGGGACAGGTCCTTTTCCGGATCATAGAAGAGCCGGGAGTAGCGGGTCAGCGCCCGGTCTCCCCGGGCAAAGTCAACACAGCGGGCAATCACAGACCCCTGTACCCGGGCGATGGGAGCATCTATGACACCGGCGCAGGGGATCCGTCCCTGACAGATCGCCAGATAGGTTTTTTGTATAGTTGCGTGGGCACGGTTCAGGATGGAAGCGGCCAGCCTGTTTTTGGCAAGGAGCACCAGTCCGGTGGTATCCCGGTCCAGCCGGGTGATGCAGCGGAAGGTAAAGGGAATGCCGGCCTGCTGATAGTGCCAAGCCAACGCGTTGGCCAGGGTGTTGTCATGGTTGTTGACAGAAGGGTGAACCGGCATATCGGCGGGCTTGTCTGCCAGCAGCAGATCCTCGTCTTCATAGAGGATGCGGCAGGGAAGAGACACCGGACGGACGCCCGGAGAGGCTTCTTCCGAAAATACCGTCTGCAGCACATCTCCGGTATGCAGAATCCTCCGGACACCGGCGTGGGCGCCGTTGACGGTAATGCCCCGCTCATCTTTCTTGAGTCCGATGAGAATCTGCCGGGTATAGCTGCGGGACAGCAGGAAGGCAGCAGTGTCCATTCCGTCTGCTTCCGCGGGGATCGTGTAAGTAAAGATGCGTTCCATGGGAGATCCTTTCTGGAATGAGTTCTGTTCGTTGGGCTAATAACAGTTATAGCAGATTTTTCAGGAAATAGACAGAGCGCGGGAACCGGTTCTGCAGCCGGCAAATCAGTTCCGCAGTCAGGGAATCAGCGCTGCGGCCAGGGAATCAGCGCTGCGGCCAGGGAGTCAGCGCTGCGGTCAGAGAATCAGTTCTGGGGCGGAATACAGGCGGAAAATTACCGCCGGGAGGAAAAAGTGGCAGTTACAGCGGAAAAAAGACAGGGAAAAGACGGGGAATATATGGAGATTACCGGGGCGGATCCGGGAACGGAAGTGCTGGTGATTCCGGAGACAGTCGACGGAATCCCTGTGCGGAGCGTGGGATCCAATGCCTTTTCCCGCCGGGAGGATCTCCGGGAAATCCGCATTCCCGGGTCTGTCAGACAGCTGAAAGGGTTTGCTTTTTATCACTGTCCCCGTCTGGAACGGCTGAGCATGACGGACAGTGTGGAGGATTACTATGACGGCGTGATCCGGCAGTGCCGGAACCTGTCGGAAATATCGGTTACGATGCAGCGGGAAAACTACCGGATTCTGCATGAGCTTCTGGGAGACAATGACCGCCAGGTGACGTTTCAGCTGGAAATAGAGGATGGAAAGTCCCGGGAAACGGTGCGTCTGACGTTTCCGGAATATGTATACAACTTTCAGGAAGATACCATGGCCCGGGCGATTCATCACAAAATCGAGGGAGCCGGATATCCCTTCCGTGAATGTGTCTCCCGGGACGGAATTGATTTCCGCGGGTATGACCGGCTGTTTTTTCGGATTTCCAGCTATGATACGGACACTGCGGTGGAGATCGCGCTCAACCGCCTGATGTATCCAAAAGAACTGCTGGAAGAAGCAAAAGAGCAGTACCGGGATTTTCTCCGGGAACACGGGATAGACGCCCTGCGGATCCTGATTGGGGCAGGAGACAGCGAGCGGACGGGCGTGCTGACGCGGATGGAGCTGCTGGCCGAAGAGGCCGTGCAGTATGGGATCCGGGAGGCTTCCCGGGAAAGACAGACAGAGATCTGCGGTCTGCTGATGGAATATGACCGCAGGAA